>JANPOH010000625.1:0-10847 GCA_031427895.1 Betaproteobacteria bacterium | reverse complement strand
CCTCCCACGAGTAAAACACGGTCACACCATGGATACCGCACAGCACATGAACCACGCCGCCCAGCCCCTGCAATCCATCGAGCAAGTCGATGCGGGCTTGAGCGCCGCCGGCTATATCGCCAGCCGCCCGATATCGACGGCGATCTACCTCGCGCATCATTTGCAAAAGCCGATACTGGTGGAAGGCCCGGCGGGCGTGGGCAAAACGGAGCTGGCGAAAGCGGTGGCGGCGTGGCTGCAACTGCCGCTGATCCGCATGCAGTGTTACGAGGGGCTTGACGAATCCAAGGCGCTGTATGAATGGAAGTACGGCAAGCAGTTGTTGTACACGCAGATACTCAAGGATAAAGTCGGCTCGGTGATCGGCGCATCGGACAGCCTCGCGGGCGCGCTGGACAAACTGCATGCGTTTGGCGACATATTTTTCTCGCGCAATTTTCTGGAGCCGCGGCCCTTGCTGCGCGCGCTGGAGCAGCCCGGCGGCTGCGTGCTGCTGATCGACGAGATCGACAAGTCCGATCAGGAGTTCGAGGCTTTTCTGCTGGAGATACTGTCGGATTATCAGGTCACGGTTCCCGAAATCGGCACGGTCGCCGCGCTGGTGCCGCCCATCGTGCTGCTCACCTCGAACTCCACGCGCGATCTGGGCGATGCGTTAAAGCGCCGCTGTTTGCATTTGCACATCGGCTTTCCGGACGAAAAGCTGGAGGCGCGCATCATTGCTTCGCGCGTGCCGGGCATTGACGCGCGATTGTTGAAACAGTTGGTCAGCTTCGTGCAGCAACTGCGCGCGCTCGATCTCAAGAAGCTACCCTCGGTGAGCGAGACCATCGACTGGGCCAAGGTGATGGTGCTGATGCACACCTCGGTGCTCGAAGTCGCGGTGGTGCGCGACACGCTGAATGTGCTGCTGAAATTCGAGGCCGACATTGAAGCCGCTGAAAAACATCTGGCGAGTTTGACGCACAAGGCGCAGCGCGAGGCCGGGATCGCCTGATGGCCGGCGTTGCCAGTGAACCGCTGCGCCGCTTTTTGCAAGTGGCGCGCGGCGCGGGCTTGCGTGTCTCGGCGGTCGAGGGCATCGACGCCGCGCGCGCGGTGGATGTCGTTGGTTACGCCGACCGGGCCGTGCTCAAGGACACGCTGGGACTCGTGCTCGCTAAAACCCCTGACGAAAAGGCGCTGTATCACGAGGCGTTCGAGCTTTACTTCAGGCATGAGGCGCTTGTCGGCACTGACGGCACGGATGGTAATGACGGCACGGATGACGCTGCCGCTATCACCCAGGGTGACGGCGCTTCGTTAATTTCATTAAGCCAGTTACTTGCCGATGACGACCGGGCCGGCCTCGCCGCCGCGATGGAGGCGGCGGCGCGCGAATCCGGCATCGAAAACATCCGCTTTTTTACGCAGAAAAATCTCTACACGCGCCGCATTCTGGTGCGTATGGGATTGCACGCGGTTGAAGACGAAGTGGAAGCCCTGCGCCGGAGCGCGGCGCCCTCGGCGATGGATCAAGCGGCGCTACTCGAAAGCCGTGTCGCGCGCCTGCGCGAAGCCGTGCGTGATCTGGTCGAGCGCAATATGCTGCTGTTTGCGCGCGGCGAATCCGAAGCGTTCCGCGAAGAAATGCTCAAATCCGCGCGCCTGTCGAACCCTGCCCGCCGCGATCTGGATCGTATGCGCGTGCTGGTGCGGCAGATGGCGAAAAAGCTCGCCGTGCGTTATGCCAAGACACGCCGCCGCCGCTTGCGCGGGCAACTCGATGTGCGCCGCACGCTGCGTAAAAACATGGGCTGGGGCGGAGTGCCGTTCATCACGGTATGGAAGCAAAAGCGCATCGAGAAACCGCGCGTGATGGTGCTGTGCGATGTGTCCGGCTCGGTCGCCGCGATGTCACAATTCCTGCTGATGTTTCTGTATGCGTTGAACGAGGCGCTGGCGGATATACGCTCGTTCGCCTATTCAGGCTCGTTGATCGAGGTCAGCGAAACGCTGGAAGAAGAATCCGTCGAGCAGGCCATCGAAAAAATCATGGAAGCCATCGGCTTCGCGTCTTCCAACTACGGCAATGCCTTCGCCGATTTCGATGAAGGCTGGATGCAGTTCGTCACCAACAAAACCACGATCATCATTCTCGGCGATGCACGCGGCAATCACAACGATCCGCGGACGGAAATTCTCGCGCGGCTGTCGCAACGATCAAAGCGCATCATCTGGCTCAACCCGGAATACCGCACCATGTGGGGTATTGGCGATTCCGACATGCACCGTTACGCGCCCTATTGCAACCTGCTGACGGAATGCAGCACGCTGCGGCATCTGGAGCGCGTGATCAGCGAAATTCTGGCCGCGACGTGATCACTTTTCGCAGGGCGGGAGCCATCCCGTCTTTTGTATCCCGCCCTACGGGTTTTTGCCTGATCGAGCCATGACGGATCAAGCCAAACCCACCGGCGGCGTTGAGTCCCCCTATGCGTGGACGCGCTTGTTCGTCTCGCTGTTGTTGATGACCATCGGCGGTTCCGGCGTTTACACGGTGAGCGTGGTGCTGCCGCGCATACAGGCCGAGTTCGGCGTGGCGCGCGGTGATGCCTCGCTGCCGTACACCGCGGCGATGATCGGTTTTGGGTTGGGCGGCGTGTTCATGGGGCGGCTTGCGGATCGCTTTGGCGTGATGACGCCGGTGCTGATCGGCGCGGCGGGCCTGGGCGGCGGTTTTATGGTTGCCGGCGCCTCGGGCAGCTTGTGGCAGTTCAGCTTGGCGCAGGGTTTGCTGATGGGGTTTCTGGGCAGCGCGGCCACGTTTGCGCCGCTGGCGGCGGATACCTCCAAATGGTTCAGCCGGCATCGCGGCATTGCCATCGCCATCTGCATGAGCGGCAACTATCTCGCCGGCGCGGTGTGGTCGCAGGTGCTGCGTTATTACTTTGATGCGGTGGGCTGGCGCGAAACGTATTTCGGCATGGGCGTGTTCTGCATCGCCGCCATGGTGCCGCTGGCGTTTGTGTTGCGCCGGGCAACGCCGGCCCCTGCCGCAGCGCCGGCGACTGCCGCCACGCCGGTGACGGCGCCGCCTTCCGTGCATGACAGCCGCGTCGATCACGCGCGTCCGCTGGGGCTTTCGCCTACGGCACTGATGGCGCTGCTGTGCGTGGCGGGGGTGAGTTGTTGCCTGGCGATGTCGATGCCGCAGGTGCATATCGTCGCCTATTGCGGTGATCTCGGTTTTGGCGCGGCGCGCGGCGCGGAGATGCTGTCGCTGATGCTGGGAATGGGCATTGTCAGCCGCCTGGTCAGCGGCTGGATTTCCGATCACATCGGCGGGCTGAAAACGCTGCTGCTGGGTTCGGTGCTCCAGGGCGTCGCGCTGCTGATGTTTTTGTTTGCGGACGGGCTGACGTCGCTTTATGTGGTGGCAGGCATGTTCGGCCTGTTTCAGGGCGGCATCGTGCCGAGCTACGCGCTGATTATCCGTGAATATTTTTCGCCGACGGAAGTCGGCGCACGTGTGGGCACTGTGTTGATGTGTACTTTGCTCGGCATGGCGCTGGGCGGCTGGATGTGCGGCGCGATCTTTGATCTGACCGGCTCCTACCGCGCGGCGTTTCTCAACGGCACGGTGTGGAATGTGCTGAATGTCGGCATCGTGCTTTTTTTGCTGTGGCGTGCGCGCGGCGGCGGCCGGCCCGCGATGATGGCGCGTCCGGCCTGAATCGAATAAGGTTTTATTTTCAGCACAAAGGGGCACGGATGAACGGAATGAACGAGCCGAACAAGAATCGACGCACGCTACTCAAGGCCGCATCAGCGTTGGCGGTGACGGGCGCGGCATCCAGCATGGGTTGCGCGCAAACCGGCGGCGGCAGCGGCGGCACGGGGCGGCGCCCGCGCGCGTGGCGTTGACGGCGAAGCGGCTGGTGCAACTGGCGACGCTCGACGGCGCGGTGGATCTGGGCATCGCCAACCGCACGGGTTCACTGACGCCCGGCAAACGCGCGGACCTGATGCTGGTGCGTACGGGTGACATCAACATGGCGCCGATGGCCGATCCGTACGAAGCACTGGTGAATCTGGCGCAGCCGCGCAATGTCGATAGGGTGGTTGCCGACGGACGAATTTTGCAGCGCGGCGGGCGATTTACCGCGCTGGATTACGCCGCAGTGTTGCGCGAAGCGATTGACGCTGGGGCGGCGCTGCGGGCGCGTGCGGGCTTGGTTTGATATCAGGATGACATTCATAAGTATTTGTTTTTATTGATGTTTTATGGTAGTATCTGCCATGATTACCGCGCCCGCTGAAATAATACTCACCACCATCAACGCACGCTATGTGCATGCGGCGCTGGGGCTGCGTTATCTCGCCGCGAACATGGGCGAGCTTGAATCGCGCACACGCATTGTTGAATTCGTGCTGGGCCAGCGCGCGTTTGAAATCGTCGAGGATTTGCTGGCGTTCAACCCGCGCATCATCATCGGCATCGGCGTGTATATCTGGAACGTGGACGAATCCACGCGGGTGGTGGCCTTGCTCAAAAAAATCGCGCCGCACATCACGGTGATACTCGGCGGGCCGGAGGTGAGCTTTGAGACCGGCGAGCAGCGCATCTGCGCGCTGGCCGATCATGTGATTACCGGCTGGGGCGATGTGACGTTCCCCAAGCTGGCGGCGGACATCCTCAACGGCGACATGACGAAAGACCGGTCGGCGCAAAAAATCATCGCGGGCGTGCAGCCGCCGCTCGCCGACATCACCCTGCCGTATGCGCAATACACCGATGAGGACATCGCCAAGCGTTTTATTTATGTCGAGGCCTCGCGCGGCTGCCCGTTTAAGTGCGAGTTTTGTTTGTCGGCGCTGGACAAAACCGCGTGGCCGTTCGAGCTCGATGCCTTCATGGGTGAGATCGAGAAACTTTACCAACGCGGCGCGCGTAATTTTCGCTTTGTCGATCGCACCTTCAACCTTAAAGTGGCGGTGAGCGAGCGCATCCTGGAATTTTTTCTCGCGCGCATGGACGACAATCTGTTTTTGCACTTTGAACTGATACCGGACCATCTGCCCGAGAAATTAAAGCAGGTAATCGCGAAATTTTCAGCGGGTGCGCTGCATTTCGAGATCGGCATCCAGACCTTCAACCCGGACGTGCAGACGCGCATCTCGCGCCGGCAGGACGACGCGCAGGCCGAAGCGAATATCCGCTGGCTGCGCGAGCACGCGCTGATCCACGTCGATCTGATCGCCGGGCTGCCGGGCGAAGACCTCGCCAGCTTTGGCCGCGGCTTTGACCGGTTGCATGCCTTGAAGCCGCACGAAATCCAGGTGGGCATTTTGAAGCGTCTGCGCGGCGCGCCCATCGATCGGCATACCGAGCCGCATCAACTGCGCTTCAACCCCGATCCGCCGTATAACGTGCTGGCCACCGATTGCATCAGCTTTAACGACATGCAGCGCATCACACGCTTTGCGCGCTACTGGGATCTGGCGGGCAACTCCGGGCGCTTTCATCAGTCGCTGCCGCTGTTGCTCGGCGACGCGCCGTTCGGCAACTTCATGCGCTTCGCCGATTGGCTTTATGCTGAAACGCACAAAACGCACGAGTTCGCGTTTGAACGGCTGTGCGAGTTCATCCATGGTTTCCTTACGCGGGAGATGCGCGTTGAGGCCGCGACGGCGTGCGACGCGGTGCTGACCGACTATCAGGCCAGCGGCGCGCGCGGGCGACTCGCGTTCATGGATGCCGGCGTGCGCCCGCGCGATGCGCAAAGCGCCACCGCCAGAGCGCGTATGCGGCAGGCGCGGCATGTTACGGCGTAATATTGTAACTATTTGTTTTTATTGAATATTTTGTGATGCTCTGACGAGATTTCTATGAGACGATTTGATCCCCATGAACATGCCCGCAACGTGCTGGGCGAAAAACTGCAATCGTGCAGCGAAGACCCAGTGACGGGTTTTTACCGCGATGGCTGCTGTAACGTAGGCCCCGATGATGTGGGCGTGCATGCGGTGTGCGTGCGTCTGACCGCAGAGTTTCTGGAGTTCAGCAAAGCGCGCGGCAATGACCTGTCAACGCCGATGCCGCAGTTCGGCTTTGACGGCTTGAAGCCCGGCGATCAATGGTGTCTGTGCGCCGCGCGCTGGAAAGAAGCCTTCGACGCCAACGCCGCGCCGCGCGTGGTGCTGCGCGCCACGCACGAGGCGACGCTGGCGTTTGTGTCGCTCGAAGACTTGAAAAAGTTTGCGATTGATTTGAGCTGATCGGGAGAATAGCGCCATGGCCGACTACGACAACAAAACCGAGCTGCAGTTACCAGCAGATAGTCTGGTCACGTTAACTCATGTGGTCTACGCGCTGCATGCTTTTAGCGCGATCACCGGGCTGACCACGGCGGCGTTCATCGTTACCGCGTTTCTTACCGGCTGGCCGTCGATCATCGCGGTCATCATCAATTACGTGAAACGCAGCGATGTGCGAGGCACGTTTCTGGATTCACATTTTTCATGGCAGATACGCACCTTCTGGTGGGCGCTGCTGTGGTTTGTGATCGGCGGACTGCTTATCGTCACGTTGATCGGCGCGGTCATTGGCGTTCCGCTGATGATCCTGACCGGCATCTGGGTGGTTTACCGCATCGCGCGCGGCTGGTTGGCATTGGTATCACGCAAACCCATGCCCATGTAACCGTCGAGCCATGCGTATCGACAAGTGGCTGTGGGCGGCGCGCTTTTACAAAACCCGCTCGCTGGCGCAACAGGCGGTGGAAGGCGGCAAGGTCACGCTGAATCAGGATCGCGTCAAACCGTCGAAGGAGCTGAAATCCGGCGACGCATTGCTGATACGCATCGGCGCATTCGAGTGGACGATTACCGTCAAGCAGCTCAGCGACAAACGCGGCTCAGCGACCGTGGCGCGCATGCTCTACGAAGAATCCGCCGAAAGCCAGGCGAAACGCGCCGAACAATCCGCGCAGAGAAAACTGAACGTGGAGCCAGCGGCGCAGCGGCATGGACGGCCCACCAAGCGCGAGCGGCGCGAATTGGATCGCTGGCGTGAGTCATAAGTGAGCCATAAAATAATGAATAAAAACAAATGCTTAAGTAATTCTACGGCCACGGCGCCTGCACCACCTCGCCCTTGATGGTGGTGCGATGCATGACGCGCCGCTGCGTGACATCGACCTCGGTGCGGTAGTGCATGCAGCAGCGGTTGTCCCACAAAATGCAATCACCGGCGCGCCAGCGGTGCATCCAGGCGTATTTTTCCTGCGTGGCGTGCGCCCACAGCTTGTCGAGCAGCGCTTCGCTGTCGGCGTTGCTCATGCCGAGGATGTAGTTCGACGGCCACACGCGGCGGCGGCCGAGATACAGCGCGCGTTTTCCGGTGACCGGATGCACGCGCACCAGCGGGTGCGTGGGGCCTTCGACTGCTGCGGGCGAGGCGGGCAGCGTCACACCGGGGCGCAGGACGCCCGCGCTGTTGCGGCTGGAATCATGCACTTGCGACTTGCCTTCGATGGCGCGCTTTAAATCATCGGGTAGTTCGTCGTATGCCCGGTACTGATTGTTGAACGAGGTGTCGCCGCCGCCGTTCACCGGCACTTCCAGTGAATACAGCATGCTGCCCGCGGGCGGGGTCTTGACGTAGGAGTTGTCGGTGTGCCACACCACTTCGTAGCTGCCCAGGCCGCCGTTATCCATCACCGGTTTGCCGTCGGGGCCGACGTTGGAAATGATGCTCACGCTGGGGTGGCGCGAGATCATGAACTCGTCGTCCATTTTTTCGCCGACGTTCAAATGATATTTGCGCGCCGCGGCCTCGTGCGGCGGGCCGAAGATGCCGGACACCGCCATCAGTTGATCGTCGTTGATATTTTGTCCGCGCCAGTAAATAACCATATGCTCGGCCCACGCCTGACGCAGCGCTTCCTTGACCTCATCGGGCACGGGCAGCGATAAATCCATGCCCATAATTTCCGCACCGACCGCCGTGCCAGTGGGTACTACTTTAAAGGCGGCGAGGGTGTTTGCCGCGACGGCGTGGCGGGCCGATTGCACGGATTGAATTGCCTGCATGGGATTTCTCCAGTCGAAGACAGCGTTGGAAGTTAATTTTGTACCCGCTGCCGGCAAGCGTCAAGGTGACGGTGGCGGTTGCCCGTGTTGCTCGTCCCAATTTTGCCCGTCGATGTAGAACCAGCGTCCGTCGTGCCGCACAAAGCGGCTGGTCTCGTGCATGCGCTGGGCGCGGCCGCTGCTGTCGCGGCAACGCGCGACAAATTCCACGATGCCCGCGTCGCCGCCGCTGTCGGTGTGGCGCACCTCCAGCCCCAGCCATTTGATGGGCGAGAGTTCCAGATCGCCCGGCGCGGTAGACGGGTGCCAGGTGGCGAGCAGATAGTGGATGTGGCCGACCACGTAGGCGCTGTAACGCGAGCGCATCAGCGCTTCGGGCGTGGGTGCATGAACGCCTGAATCCAGGCCAACATGCCATAAGCCGCAGCAGGCGGTGTACAGCGCGTCGCTGCCGCAGGGGCAGGGAGCGCGGGGAGAAAGTGAGGGCGTGGGCAAGGCGATCCTGTTCGATGCGGCGGGCGTTGCATTCCATCATACTGTGAAACGGCTATTCGCAAGAGCCGATGAACGGTTGGCGCGCACCATCAAATCGCCCGAATGAATAAGGTAATCGACGAGCATTACCGGGTGGACGAATGCGTGCCCAGCGGCGAGGCCTGCAAAATTCCCGATCAGGAAAGTGTTCAGATGCGCAATGCTACGGCTGCACCACTATCGGCGAGATCGGCGTCTCGCCAAAAATCTCCGGCGCATACATCGCCTCCACGCGCGCCGGCGGGAATTCAAACGTGCCTGCGTTATTCAAACGCACGGTGTATTCGACGCTCCACTGGCCTTGCGGTACAAAGCGGTAGTAGCCGCGATAACTTTCCGCCGCGCGTTCCTCGAAAACGGGCCAGGCGCCCGCGCGTTGCTGGCCCTGCTGCGCGAGCGTGCTCTCGCGCGCGAGGCCGCGGCCGAGGATGATTGCGCCGCTCGGCACCGGGTCGCGCACCACTACCCAGGTGAGCGCGGCGCTGCTTGACATGGTGAGGGTCACACGCGCAACGTCGCCCACGCTCCACTGGCCCGCTACTTTCTGTTCGATGGGCGACACGCTGCGTGCGAGTGTCAAACCCTGCGCCACGGGTTTATCGAGCTTCACCGCAGCGCGCACGGCCACGGTGGCCCACGGCGCGCCTGTGCCGGCGTGGCTTAGTGTCAGCGTTTCCTGCGCACCGGAGCGCGGCCAGCCGAGTGCGGTGCCGGCGGCGCCGGGCCAGGTGACGGTGGCGCTTTGCGTGCCCATGCGCATGGTGCTGGCGCCGGTGACTTTCTCGACTTCGCGCGCACGCGCGAAGTCGGCAAGCGCGATCGATCCCCACACGTTCGCGGTGGTGGTGCCCCAGTGCCCCTGCTGCTGGCGGCCGACGAGGCCTGTCACCAGCAGCGGCAATTCGTCGCGCCAGCTTGTATCTTCCGTGCTCCAGCGATTGACGATCCACGCGGTGCGCGCGGCGGCGACGTTGCCGTTCCACATGAACCACCACCAGTTTTCGCGCGCCTCATTGCGCCAGTTAAGCCGCGTGCCCTGCACGTCGTAACGCGAGCGCAGGGCGCTGGCGGCTTGCTTTAACGCATCAGCGCGGCGCGCATCCTTGGGCGAGGCGAGCAGATAACGTACCCAGTCGACCAGCGCAGTCGTCGGCAGCAAGGCCATATCCTGCGGCGTAACCACACGCTCCAGCGCACGCGCGGGTTCGTTTTCGATCAATGTGGCTTGCAGCGACAGCGCGCGCGCCACACTCACGTCCTGCGGCGCCCAGTCGGCGGCTTGCGCGCGGCCCGCGTGCTGTTCACGCAGCGCGCGCAACATGCGCGCTTTCTCGACGGCAGGGATGTTCCACTTCAACGCCGCCGCGGTATCGAGCAGATACGCGGTGAGGATTTCGCTGCCCGGCAGTTGCGTGGTGGGAAAGTAACGCGCCAGCCCGTTGCCATCGAGGTACTTTGGCAGTTCGCGCATCAGCGCATCCCAGCCGTCGCGGTCGCCGAGTGCCGCGAGCTTCGATGTTTTTTGTTCGAGGCAGATGAACGGATACGCCCGCATCCACCGCCGCACTTCGGTGAGCGCCGCGTCGCCGAGGCTGGCTTTCCAATCGACCGACACGCCGCCCGCGGCGCCGCGCGCGCCTGTGGGTTGCGCCACCGGCACGGTCGCGGTTTTCTCGACTTGCAACAGTGTCGCTTGGCGCACCGTGACCGGCACGGCGGGTGTGACAGTTTGTTCGACTTCGATGGTGTCGGCGAAGTCACTGGATTTCGCCCCGATGCTCCACTTTATGCGATCAACGCCATCGGGCACACGGACGGGCCATGTAAGTATTTGATTTTCTTCGGATTTTAATGTGAGTTTGCGAGTGAGCGTTAAGCCCCGTGCAGCCTCTACCGGGGCCGCGGCGGGCGCGCCTTCGCTCATCACGAGCTGCGCGCGCGCGGTGAATTCAAGCGACACGGTTTGTTTGGTGGTGTTGCGTAGCGTGACTTTTTGTGTGAGCGCATCGCCGCTACGCACGCTTAACGGCAGACCGCTCACCACCTGCAAAGGTTGCACCGTGCGTAACGTCGCCTCGCCCGTGCCGAAGCGATCCGCGTTGTGCGTGGCAATCGCCACGATGCGCCAGCGCGTGAGGCTGTCGTTGAAGGGTACATCGACAGTGGCGGCGCCATTGGCATCGGTAACGATTTCGGTTTGCCACAGCGCAAGCGAAGAAAAGTCGGATCGGACGGTG
>JANPOH010000624.1:0-2190 GCA_031427895.1 Betaproteobacteria bacterium | reverse complement strand
ATGGCGATACTGAGCGCCGCCGGGTCGCGTTTAAGCCGTTCAACCACGTCGCGGCCGTTGGCGAGCGGAGAATCGGCCCTGACATAGATAACGATGTATTCGCTGAGCAGCAGCGCCACCGGCGTAAAGTCCGTGTAATTGAGGCGCGATGTACCCAGAATATGATTGGTCAGCAGCGTCGGCGACGCTATCGCAAGCGCATGACCGTCTTTCTGTTGCGCCAGCGCGGTGTAACCCACTGCGCCGCTGCCGCCGGGCTTGTTTACCACGGTGCTGGGCACCGCAAACAGTTTGCGGTCACGCCAGATTTTCTGAATCGTGCGCGCTGTTCTGTCCAGACCGCCGGCAGGGCCGGAAGGCACGATCAGCTCTACGTTTTTTCCCGGCGCCCAGTCTGCTTGCGCGGCGTGCGTTGCGGAAGCGGCGGTGGCGAGTATCCAGATTGCTGCTTTGAACGCGGCGGATTTCAATGGCGCTCGATCCAGGTTACGGCTTTGCCAGCATGCGCGACAGCGTGCGCGCGCTGGGCAGGTTTTCAATATTCAAAATGGCGTCACGAATGTCGTCCGCCCGAGCAGCCGGCATCACGGATTGCGCATTGTTCATGAATTTATCGATGATCTCTTCCGCCGTCGCCGGCTCGTCGGGGAGTATCGATTCGCGTCGAGAAAACTCGCGCCCGTCCGTCATGCGCACAATGACTTCGCCGGTTCTGGATTTGGGAAACCCGGAATTGGGATCGATGCTGTAGCTGAATTTTCGCGCCAGCGCGAGCAGCTTGGGATCCGTATAGGCGGGAGCTTCAATCTCTTCCAGTCCGAAGCGG
Organism: Betaproteobacteria bacterium; assembly: GCA_031427895.1. Taxonomy (GTDB): domain Bacteria; phylum Pseudomonadota; class Gammaproteobacteria; order Burkholderiales; family SG8-41; genus UBA5216. Next base: position 1,364 of record JANPOH010000624.1, on the reverse strand, counting down.
CCGCGCTCGAGACAACACGCAATGCCGTACGGCAAGCTGAACTGTGCGGCATAGGAACTTCGCGGCTGGCACCGGCTTTCCAGCGGTTCGCATATCAGGGGAACGGCTATTTCAGCGATCAATGCGCGTATGGATTGAATATCCTCCGTGCGAATCTTGTGTTCGTGCGCAAGTTTCTTCGCCGCGGTCATGAACGCATGGGAGTGATGGCCGGCGGGATAAAGCTTGATCGACGCTCGGGGGAATTCCCATTGCTTGCCTAAATCAACCGTCACCAGCGCAGAATCGCCGACAGCCGTGTGCGCGCCCTGGAAGCAACGGAACAAGCCAAACCTGCCCTCATAAGAAGCAGCCGGCGCAGTGAACCCCTCGCGCGCAAGCGACGCGGCCGTGATGGCCGCCGCTGCCGCCAGCCCCGGATGCAATCGTTTGGTCCATGAACCTTCCTGCAGCGATTGCATGGTGCCTGACGCCGCGCTGAGTGCGATGCCTTGCACGGTCACGAGTTGTGCGGGCGTCATTTTCATCAACCGGCCTGCAATCAATGCCGCTGCAAACGTGCCCAGCACGCTCGTCGCGTGAAAGCCCGCGCGCGCGAAGCCGCCCTTGCCCGCCGCGCCGAGACGCGCACCCACTTCGAGGCCGAGCGTGCATGCGGTCAATACCTCGCGCCCGCTCGCGCCGACGAACGCGCCCAAGCCTAACGCCACCGGGACACAACTCGCGGTGAGGTGCACGGAACCGGGCAAATACGTGTCGTCATAATCGAGACCATGCACCAGCGTGCCGTTTACCAGCGCCGCGTCCCGCAATCCCAGCGTTTCACGCATGCCGATAACGCCCGCATCGCCGCCCGACAGCGCACGCATCGCACGTACCGCGGTTGCGGCAAAATCGTGCACGGATGATGCCAGTGCGATGCCTATCGCGTCGAGCATCAGCAACTTCGCGCGCTGCGCGATGTGCGGCGGGATATCACGATCGCCATGGCCGTTAACGAATGCGGCGAGTACTTCGGAAATAAGCGGAGTATTTTCCACGGCGTCCCGTGGCGACGAACTGTTAGCTTGCATCAGGCGATGGTGTCATTTTCGACACGGGAAACGCAAGCGTAAGACCGGAAGATGAACGCCGGCAGGGAACGTGCACCAGCGGGCCTGTGTGCCGCTGGCCGTTGCTGCGGCACAGCCAGAGGCGTTCTATGCCGGGCTTCGACTCGTTGCGATTGATGGCAGCAACTTCGAAGTGCCTGATGAAGCGGCCAACGCTACCGCCTTTTAAGCACCTTGCTCGATCAAACACAAGCGCCAGCAGTGGAATTGGCGACGCTCTATCAAGTGCGTTGGGAGGTGGAGGCTGTGTTC
>JANPOH010000623.1:0-4495 GCA_031427895.1 Betaproteobacteria bacterium | reverse complement strand
GGTGATGCCGGCGATGCTCGGCATCGTGTGGCGCATCTCGTCGAACACTTCGGAGACGTGGCCGTACTGCCAGTCCAGGCCGAGGCGGTTCGTCGGCCACAACGTCAGCAGCCGGTGATGCCCGCCCAGATTGGTGAAGGTCCACGCCGCCGAGGCGTCGCCTTGCGCCAGGATGTAATTCAACTCCACCATCGACACGTACGGCAGCTCCATGCCGCCCCAGTACTTGGGCTGCATATAACGAAACAAACCGTTTTCGTGAAACGCCGCCAGCACCTCATCCGTCATGTGCGTGGCTTTTTCCTGCGCGGCGGCGTGTTCTTTCAGAAACGGAATCATCGCCCGCGCGCGGCGCAGCGCCTCGTCGTAATCGACAGTGGCGAAGGAGCGGCGCACACGCGATTGGGCGCGGCTTTTATTTTCAGCAGAAGTATCTGACATGGCAGGCATGGCGTGCTCGGAAAAATCGTTATCGGCAACCACGGCGGGAATCAATCCCACGGCACGTCCGGCGCCTCGGCAAACACGCGCTGCAAACCGCGCGACCAGAAACGGCCGATTTCGGAGTAGTAGGCATCACCTTCGGCGAAGCGCTTGCGCAGCGTAACCCGCAGCGTGTCTTTTTCGTACACCACCAGATCAATCGGCAGCCCCACCGACAAATTGCTGCGCATGGTGGAGTTGAACGACACCAGCAGGCACTTGGCGGCATCCTTGAGCGAGGTGTCGTATTTGACCACGCGGTCGATGATGGGTTTGCCGTATTTGGTCTCGCCGATCTGGAAGAAATTGGTATCCACGCCAGACTCGATGAAATTGCCTTGCGGATAAATCAGAAACAGGCGCTGCGCCTTGCCCTTGATTTGCCCGCCGAGTATGAAGGTGCAGCCCGGATCGATGTTTTGCTGCGTCAGTGTCGGTCCGTCGCGCCCGATCACCTCGCGCACCGTGTCGCCGACCAGGGCGGCAATATCGAACAGGCTGCGCAGCCCCAGCATGCCGTTGGGGTTGATCACGCCCTCTTCGCTTTTCATGCGCAGCTTGAGCAGGCTGATGACGCTTTGCGTCGAAGCCAGATTGCCCGCCGCCAGCAGCACCAACACGCGGTCGTCCGGCAATTCGAACATCGTCATCTTGCTGTAGGTCGCCAGATGATCCACCCCCGCATTGGTGCGGGAATCAGACGCAAACACCATGCCGCGATCGGTCACGGCCGCAACGCAATAGGTCATGAATGAATTACCGGGTAGCAAAAAAACGCATCTTACCGCAGCCTGCTATCCGGGCAGCGACACCGCCGCCCGCACCGTTTGCGGGCGCGCGAAGCGCACAGGGCATGGATAGGCGATATCCATATTTATCCTTTAAAAACAAATACATAAAATAATGCTCGCCTCGCTGCACGCGCAGTGGCACAGTGCTTGCTGATATCGAACCCAAGCGCACTTTCAGCGTTTCCTTCTGCTTTACCTTCTGCTTTACCTTCGGCTCAACCTTCAACCTTCAGGCAATGTCTTGAACAAGCCCGTCTTCTACAACGAGATGTACCGCGAGGATGACTCAGTGCATCCGCACTACCAGTCGTACGCGCAATGGCTGGACGGCAAGCCGATGGATTACCTGCTGCAAAAGCAGCGCGAAGCGGACACGCTGTTCATGCGGCTGGGCATCACCTTTGCGGTGTATGGAGACGAAGGCGGGGTCGAGCGCTCGATACCCTTCGATATTATCCCGCGCATCATACGCAAGGCCGCCTGGAAAACCATTTCCGACGGCGCGTGCCAGCGCGTGCGCGCGCTGAATGCCTTTTTGAAGGATATCTATCACGATCAGGCCATCATCAAGGCCGGCGTGATCCCCGCGCAGCAGATTCTCGGCAACAAGCTCTATCGCCCGGAAATGCGCGGCTTTCAGGTGCCTGGCGACGTGTATGTGCATGTCGCCGGTATCGATATCGTCAAGACCGGGCGCGATCAGTTTTACGTACTTGAAGATAATTTGCGCACGCCGTCGGGCGTGTCGTACATGCTGGAAAACCGCAAGATGATGATGCGGCTGTTTCCAGAACTGTTTTCCGCCGTGCCGGTGGCGCCGGTGGATCACTACACCGATGTGCTGCTCGACAACCTGCGCGCGGTGGCGCCTGCGGGCGTGACCAACCCGACGGTGGTGGTGCTGACGCCGGGTTCCTACAACAGTGCGTATTTCGAGCACGCATTTCTCGCGCAGCAGATGGGCGTTGAACTCGTGGAAGGCCCCGACCTGTCGGTCACCAACAACCGCGTCTACATGCGAACCACGCGCGGGCCGCGGCGCGTGGATGTCATTTACCGCCGCATCGATGATGATTTTCTCGACCCGCTGGCGTTTCGCGCGGATTCCGCGCTGGGCGTGCCGGGATTGTTCGCCGCGTACAAGGCGGGCAACGTGACGCTCGCCAACGCCATCGGCTCCGGCGTGGCCGACGACAAGTCCACCTACATCTACGTGCCGGAGATGATCCGTTTTTATCTCGGCGAAGAACCCATCATCAACAATGTGCAGACTTGGCGCCTCGACCGCGCCGATGACCTGGCCTACGTGCTGGCGCATCTGCCCGAACTGGTGGTGAAAGAGGTACAGGGTTCGGGCGGCTACGGCATGCTGGTCGGGCCTGCCTCCACCACGCAGCAGATCGCCGATTTTCGTGAACGCATACTTCACGCCCCGGCCAACTACATTGCACAACCCACGCTGGCGCTGTCCACCTGCCCGACGTTTTGCGATTCCGACATCGTGCCGCGGCACGTCGATCTGCGGCCGTACGTGCTCTCGGGCAAAACCGTGACGCTGGTGCCGGGCGGCCTGACGCGGGTGGCGCTGCGCGAGGGCTCGCTGGTGGTGAACTCGTCGCAAGGCGGGGGCACCAAGGACACTTGGGTGCTGGAAGAATAATCATGCTATCGAGTGCCGCAAATAACCTCTACTGGATGTCGCGACATATTGAACGCGCCGAGAACACGGCGCGCCTGCTCGATGTGACCCATCGCATGTCGCTGCTGCCCTATCGCATCCATGAAACCGAACAATCGTGGGCGGAGCCGTGGGCGCTGCCGCTGGTGATCAATGGACTCGCCAGCAGCTATTACGAGCGCTATCCGGGGCCGCTGTCGCCGGATCAGGTGCTGCGCTTCATGGTGCTTGATCCGGCCAATCCCGCAAGTCTGTATTCGTGCATACAGTCGGCGCGCGAGAACGCGCGCACCGTGCGCGGCGCGATCACCTCCGAGATGTACGAAGACATCAACGCGACCTGGCTGGAAATGCGCAATCAGGACATTGACCGGCTGCACGCCGGCGGGATCAGTGAGTTTTTCGATTGGGTGAAACTGCGCTCGCACCAGTTTCGCGGCGTGACCTTCGGCACCATGCTGCGTGACGAGGGCTATAACTTCATCCGCCTCGGCACCTTTATCGAACGCGCCGACAACACCGCGCGCCTGCTGGATGTCAAATACCACACGCTGCTGCCGAGCGCGGCGGACGTGGGCGGCGCGGTGGACTACTATCAATGGGGTGCGCTGCTGCGCTCGCTCTCCGCGTTCGATGCCTACCGCAAGGTGTATCGCGATCTGATCACGCCGACCAAGGTGACGGAGCTGCTGGTCTTGCGCGACGATGTGCCGCGCTCGCTGCACGCCTGCATGAACGACATCTACGACATTCTGCAAAAACTATGCGACGAATCCTCGCGCGAGGCCGAGCGGCTGGCCGGCGAACTGCACGCGCAACTGCATTACGGCCGCACCGAACAAATCATCGCGCTGGGACTGCATGAATACCTGATGGCGTTTCTCGACAAGCTGTTGTTGCTGACGGCCGAAATTAATCGCGATTTTCTGGTGCCGGTCTATACACAACAGCAGGTGATGCGATGAGACGCGGGGAAGATGCGGGCGCAGGCCCGCGACTTGTCATGAGCGGGGCTTTACACTAAGCTTTACCGATTAATCTCCCGCATTGAATCCACGAATCCCGGACACCAAAACACGCCCATGACCTACTGTGTTGCCCTCATGCTGGATGCCGGCATGGTATTCGCCTCCGACTCGCGCACCAATGCCGGCGTCGACAACGTCGCGACCTTCCGCAAGATGCATGTGATCGCGCAGCCGGGCGAACGGCTGATCGTGATCATGAGCTCCGGCAATCTGTCGATCACGCAAAGCGCGATCAACCTGCTCGAACACCAGTCGCGCACCGGCGACGCCAACAAGACCGTGCATAACGCATCCTCGATGTACGAAATCGCCGATCTGGTGGGCAATGCCCTGCGCGAAGTGCGCCGCCGCGACGGGCCTTATTTGCAGCAGAACAACATCGATGCCAATGCGTCGTTCATCGTCGGCGGGCAGATTCGCGGCGAGCCGCAGCGGCTGTTCAACATTTACTCCGAAGTGTCCTTCCGGATAAGAGCGGCGCAATGCACTGGAGTCTGGGAAGTATGCTGCCGTCG
>JANPOH010000622.1:0-1522 GCA_031427895.1 Betaproteobacteria bacterium | reverse complement strand
AACGTCTTCGCCACGCAGCGCGGATCATTGATGCGCACCGGCACTCCGCCCAGCGCCACCAGAGAAAAACACATCGCCATGCGGTGATCGTCGTAGGTGTCTATTTGGGCGTGAGGCGTGAGGCGTGAGGCGTGAGGCGGGGTGACACGCAGAAAATCCGCGCCCTCTTCCACGCTCGCGCCCAGCTTTCGCAGTTCAGTGGCCATAGCCGCGATGCGGTCGGTTTCTTTCACCCGCCAACTGCCGATGTCCGTCAGCGTGGTGTCACCCTCCGCGAACAGCGCCACCATCGCCAGCGTCATTGCCGCGTCGGGTATGTGTCCGCATCCGGCATTGAGTGCCGTGAACTTGCCACGCGCGATGGCTTCGGCGCCGGCGGTCGCTTCGATCCAATGGTCGCCATAGGTGACTTTCGCGCCCATGCGTTCGAGCATGGCGCAAAATTGCACATCGCCCTGCACGCTGTTTTTGCCCACGCCGCTCACCCGCACCGGGCCGCCGCCGGTAAGTCCGCTGATCGCGCCCGCCGCGAGAAAATACGACGCCGACGAGGCGTCGCCTTCGACATGGATTTCTCCCGGACTTGTATAGCGTGCGTCCGCAGGCATTTCAAACTTGCCATAGCCGAATCCAGCAACGTCCACGCCAAACCGTTTCAGGCTGTTCAGCGTGATATCGATATACGGCTTGGAAATCAATTCGCCCACGACATGCACAGTGGTGCGCTGCTGTAACAACGGCAGCGCCACCAGCAGTCCGGTCAGAAATTGGCTGGACACATTGCCGCGGATATTCACCTCGCGCGCGGACAACGGCGCCATCGGGTGTATCGCGAGCGGCGGATACCCTGCATTGCCCAGGTAATCGATGCGCGCACCCAAGGTGTGCAGCGCATCCACCAGGTCGCCGATCGGCCGCTCGTGCATGCGCGGCACGCCCGAAATTTTGTACTCGCCGCCGCACAACGCCAGCACCGCCGTCAGCATGCGCACCGCCGTGCCGGCATTGCCCAAAAAAATTTCCGCGTGCTTCACCGGGAACGCGCCGCCGGCGCCCTGCACGCGCAACGCACGCGGCCCCGCCTCGCTCACACGCACGCCGAGCGCGCGCAGCGCGGTCACCATGTGCTGCGTGTCGTCGGAATCCAGCACGTCGCGAATCAGCGTCTCTCCCGCGGCCAACCCCGCCAGCAGCAAGGTGCGATTGGAAATGCTTTTCGAGCCGGGCAGCGTCACCGTGCCGCGCACGGCCTTGATCGGTGCCAGTTCGAGAAATTCGCTGGAAGACATGCCTGCAATTAACCGCGTGCGGGCTTAACCAGCCACTGCTCACGCGCATGACGCGCCTGCTCGAACGCAGCCTGCAAGGCAGCGCCATCACCCGATTTGAGGTATGATCGTAAATACTTGATTTCATTTATATATTTATCAATGTCGGCCAGCAGCGCCACGCGATTGGCAAGAAAAATATCGCGCCACATTTCAGGCGAGCTACCGGAAATGCGTACCGTGTCGCGCAATCC
>JANPOH010000621.1:0-6177 GCA_031427895.1 Betaproteobacteria bacterium | reverse complement strand
ATTTCCTGCAAAGCGATCTCCGTGAGCGTTTATGCCGTGTATTGCGAATGGCAATAGACGGCATTGTACGGGATAGATTCGCCGGCGGAGCGGCGTGGTGGCGTTGCGCTGCATCATGGTAATCGCTTGTTTTTCAATGGGCGATGACGAATAATGCACTGGCTGAAACTTTCCAACGCATTCTTATTTCACGTCCCCCCAGGAGGCACCATGGCAAAATTGAATATCAATGGCAAACCGTACGATGTCGATGTCGATCCCAGCACACCGCTGTTGTGGGCGATACGCGAACAGGCGGGTCTCACGGGTACCAAGTATGGCTGCGGCGTGGCGCAGTGCGGCTCATGTACCGTGCATATCGACGGCGCGCCGGTGCGCTCGTGCGTGATGCCGGTGAGCGCGGCCGAAGGCAAAAAAATCACCACCATTGAAGGCCTCGCGGTGAACGGCGTGCTGACCAAGGTGCAAAAAGCGTGGCTCGATCACGAAGTGCCGCAGTGCGGCTACTGTCAGTCGGGCATGATTATGGCGGTGACGGCGCTGCTCAACAGCAAGCCGAAGCCCACCGATGCCGATATCAACGGCGCCATTACCAACATCTGCCGCTGCGGCACGTTCCAGCAGGTGCGCGAAGCGATACACGCCGCCGCCAAAGCCTAAGGAGATCAACATGGATATGAACACTATGCCTAAAGTCAGCCGCCGTTCGTTTGTGATCGGCTCCGCCGCTGTTGGTACCGGCCTTGCCGTTGGTTTGAAAGTTCCGCCGTTCGGCCCCGGCGCGGCGAGCGCGCAGAGCGCCGCGCCCGAAGTCACGCACTGGGTGGTGATTAAACCCGACGACACCGTGGTGATCCGCATCGCCCGTACGGAAATGGGGCAGGGCACGCTGACGGGCCTCGCGCAGATGGTGGCCGAAGAACTCGAATGCGATTGGTCGAAAGTGACCACCGAATATGTCACCCCCGGCGAAAGCGTCAAACGCAAGCGTGCGTGGGGCGATTTCTCCACCGGCGGCAGCCGCGGCATACGCGAGTCGCATCAGTATGTGCGTGAAGGCGGCGCCGCCGCGCGCACCATGCTGATACAGGCCGCCGCCGAGGCGTGGAAAGTGCCCGCCGCCGAGTGCAGCGCCGCCAATAGCGTGATTACGCACACCCCGTCGGGCCGCACCACCACCTACGGCAAGGTGGCCGAAGCCGCGTCACGCATTACGCCGCCGAAAGAAGTCGCGTTAAAAGACCCGAAAACATGGAAAGTCATCGGCAAATCGGTGAAACGTCTGGACACCGTGGACAAGCTCACCGGCAAACAAGTCTATGGCGCCGATCTGAAAATGCCCGGCATGCTGAATGCGGTGATCATGGAGTGCCCGGTGTTCGGCGGCAAGGTCAAGAGCTTTGATACGGCCAAAGTGGCCGGCCGCAAGGGCGTGAAAAAAGTGATGCAGGTCGGCGACAGTGCGGTGGCGGTGATCGCCGACACCTGGTGGCAGGCCAAGACCGCGCTCGATGCGCTGCCCATCGTGTGGGATGAAGGCCCCAACGCCAAAGTGTCCAGCGCCTCCGTCGCCGAAATTCTGAAGGCCGGTCTGGATGCCGAGCAGGCGTTCGTCGGCAACGATGCGGGCGACGCGAAAGCAGCCCTCGCGGGCGCCGCGAAAAAAGTCGAAGCCGTGTACTCGTATCCGTACCAGAACCATGTATGTATGGAGCCGATGAACGCCACCGCGCGTTACACCGCCGACAAGTGCGAAGTGTGGGTGCCAACGCAAAATGGCGAGGCCGCATTCGCGGCAACGCTGGCGGCATCGGGTTTGCCCGCTGACAAGTGCGAGGTCTACAAAATTCATTGCGGCGGCGGATTCGGCCGGCGCGGCGCCTTTCACGATTACGTCACGCAAGCGGTGCGTATCGCCAAGGAGATGCCGGGCGTGCCGGTCAAGCTGTTGTGGTCGCGCGAGGAAGACATGCGCCAGGGGCGCTTTCATCCTGTCACTCAGGCCAAGATGGTGGGCGGACTTGACGCGAACAACAATCTCACCGCGCTGCATATGCGTATTTCGGGCCAGTCGATTCTGGCCGCGGTGCGCCCGGAGGCCATGATCAAAGGCATGGACCCGGCCACGTTTCAGGGGTTGGCGCGCGGCGGCGAATTTGAGTTTGGTTATAAGGGCATACCCAATCTGCTGATCGATCACGCCATGCGTAACCCGCATGTGCCGCCGGGTTTCTGGCGCGGCGTGAACATCAACCAGAACGCGATTTACGCCGAGTGTTTCATGGATGAACTCGCGCATGCCGCCGGTCAGGATCCGCTCGAATTCCGCCGCAAGCTGATGAAAGACAATCCCAAGCACCTCGCGGTGTTGAACGCCGTGGCGGATAAAGCCGGTTGGGGCAAGCCTGCCGCCAAGGGCGTGTTCCGCGGCCTGGCGCAAATGAAGGCCTTCAACAGCTTCGTCGCCGCCTGCGCCGAAGTGTCGGTCAGCAGTGACAACAAGGTGAAGGTGCATCGCATCGTCGCCGCCACCGATTCCGGTTACGCGGTGAACCCGGCGCAGATCGAGCGGCAGATCGCCGGCTCGTTTGTCTATGGCTTGTCGGCGCTGTTCGATCAGGAATGCACGCTGAAAAACGGTCGCATGGAGCAGGAGAATTTCAACACCTACCCCAGCATGAAAATCGCGCAGATGCCGAAAATCGAATGTATCGTCATGCCCTCCGGCGGTTTCTGGGGCGGCATCGGCGAGCCGACGATTTGCGTCGCCGCGCCGGCGGTGCTCAACGCGATTTTTGCCGCGACCGGCAAGCGTTTGCGTTCGGTGCCGTTGAAGAATCTCGGCTATACGATGGTGTAATCGGTGCCTGTTCAACTTACATTCATACTGCGGTATGGATGTAAGTATTTGTTTTTAAACATAAATTTATGAACCCACTCTCGCGACGCACATTTATCACAGCGGCAGGCGTCGCGACGGCGGCTGCTGCGTGGCCAACTCTGTTGCGCGCGCAGATGGTACGCACGCCGCTGAACAACATGCCCGATGCCATCCGCAAGCTGGCGGGCGCAAGCGTTATCAACGCGGGCAAGGTCAAACTCAACGTGCCGCCGCTGGTGGAGAACGGCCATCTGGTGCCGCTGAGTGTCAGTGTCGACAGCCCGATGACCGCCGCCGATCACGTCAAAGCCATCCACATCTTCACCGAACGCAATCCGTTGCCGGAGATGGCGACATTTCGCCTCGGGCCGCGCGCCGGGCGCGCACACGTGGCGACGCGCGTGCGGATGGCGGATACGCAAAACGTCATCGCCGTCGCCGAGTTGAGCGACGGCTCGTTCTGGTCGGACAACGCGCACCTGATCGTGACGCTGGCGGCGTGTCTGGAAGAGTTGCCGGCTTGATTCGCGCATAATCATGGCTAACGTCACGAATGTACGATTGGATGTGCCCAAGAGCGCAAAACGCGGCGAGATCATCGATATCAAAACCCTGGTCGCGCATACCATGGAGACCGGCTTTCGCCGCACCCATCTGGGCGTGCCGATCGCGCGCGACATCATCACCACGTTTGTGTGTCTGTATAACGGCGTCGAGGTGTTCCGCGCCGAACTGCATCCCTCGGTTTCGGCCAATCCGTATATCCAGTTTTCCACCATCGCCACCGAAAGCGGCACGCTGGAATTCAAATGGAGCGGCGACAACGGCTTCACGACCAGCGAAACCGCGCGCATTACCGTCACTTGAACCGCGGCCTGCACGCGCTGTTGCTGGCGGCCTGTTGCGGGGCGAGCGTCGCCTTCGCGCAAACGCCCTATCCACAAAAGCCCATTCGTCTGATTGTGCCGATCGCGCCGGGGCCAGCGGCATTATCGGCGCTGAGTTGTGCGCGCGCGCCGCGCCCGACGGCCATACACTATGCGCTATTTACACGGCGACCACGTCCATCAACCTGCACGTCATCGACAAGCTGCCGTACGACCCCGCGCGCGATTTCAATCCGATCACCAATCTGTATTTCGTTACCGGCGCACTGGTCGTGCCCGCCGCATTGTCGGTGAGATCGGTGGCCGAATTGATGGCGCTGGCCACGGCCAAATCAAAGGCGTTGAGCTTCGGCACCATCGGCGTGGGTTCGTATCCCGAAATGTTTCTGGCGTGGTTGAATGAGCGCTGGAAAACAAATATCACGCCCGTGCCCTACAAAGGCGGCGGCCCTGTCGTGGCGGCCCTGCTGGGAAACGAGATTCAGCTGAGTGCCGTCGGTCTGGGCAATATGGTCGGGCCGCTGCAAGGGGGGGCAGTTGAGGGCATTGGCGGTATCGCGAGCAAAGCGTTAGCGGTATCGCTGACGGTGGTGAACAAAGTCGGTGGCGACAACAATTAGTGATTAATAATCAAGTGGTTATGTCGCTGACTCGAACGGATCTCGCGCGTTGTTGTCTATAGGCTCACGCCGCGCACGGTCGAAATGTTCGTGATGTAGTTCCTGTGCGGCCTGGCGGGCCAGGCGTAGTTTTGCTTATGTCATGAGACAAACCGAACTGACATTGCTGGAGCAGATGCGGATCACCGCGCTGGAGGTCGAGCACCGCAAGGAATTGCTCGGCTTTACCGCGGCGGATGCGGATGCGCTGCTGCGGTTTCACGCAGTGGTGCGCGGTGCCATCAACGCGGTGGCCGGTGAACTATACGAAAAGCAAACCGGCATCGAAGACTTCGCGCTGGTGATCGGCGACGCGGACACTTTGCGCGAGCTGGAGATCGCACAGAAAAAGTACGTGCTGGAGTTATTTCAGGGCACCTATGACATCAGCTATGTGCGTAGCCGCCTGCGCGCGGGGTTGGCGCTAAAACGCATGGGTGTTGATCCCAAGCTGTATCTGGCGGTAATGCGGACGCTCAAAGGCATACTGTTCAGGCTGATGGACGAGGCTTGCCTGGACGCCGCGGAATGCGCCCTGATGCAGCAGGCGCTCGACAAGTTGATTTTTTTCGACGTGACGCTGGTGTTCGAGACCTTCGTGCGCGGCATGGCGACTGAAATCGAAATGGGCAAGGATCGCGTCATGCGTTACGCGCGCGAGCTTGAACAGCGCGTGATGGAGCGCACGGCGGAACTCGAAAAACTCTCGCGCATTGATCCGCTGACGGGGCTGCTTAACCGGCGCGTACTGGCCGAAACCCTGCAACGCGAGATTCGCGTGGCCGAACGCAACGGAAAAGCGCTGTCGCTGATTTATTTTGATCTCGACCGCTTCAAGGAAATCAATGACCGCTTCGGGCACGAAAAAGGCGATCAGGTGCTCAAGACGGTCGGCGAAAGCATGCGCGCCGTGTCACGCAATGTCGATCTGTGTTTCCGGCTGGGCGGCGATGAATTTTGCGTGATCCTGACCGATTCGACCGACGACGAAGCGCGCCGCGCTTATTGCGACCGGCTGCTGCGGATACTGGCGGAACGCATGGACGACGTGTCGTTGAGCATCGGCATCGCGCAAGCCGGCCCGGAATATTACGACGAGCCCGACGATCTCATCAAACGCGCCGACAAGGCGATGTACGAGGCCAAGCGGCGCGCCAAGGCGGCGCTGAATAGCCAGACCCCCCAGAGCATACAGAGCACGCCCGCGGCAGCGCAGGCCGCGTAGCACGCCCGCTGGGCGTGGGCAGCCTGCAACGCTCGGCGGTGATGCCCGAAGTGCCCACGGTCGCTGAATCCGGCTTGCCCGGTTTTGAAGCTGGTGCCTGGTACGGCGTGCTCGCGCCATCGGCAACGCCGCGCGCCATCGTTGACCGATTGAACGGCGAGCGGGTGAGAATTTTAAAACTACCCGACGTGCAGCAGCGTTTACGCGCCGAAGCTTACAAAGTGATCGCCGATACGCCGGATCAATTCGCGGCGGCGATCCGCGCCGAAGTGGCAAAGTGGGTGCAGATCGTGAAGCAGGCTGGCTTGCGGGGGAGTGAAAGTTCAAGAACATTTTTAACCACGGATGAACACAGATAAACACAGATGCACACCATTCGTCATTCCCGCCTGCGCGCGAATGACGGAGTGGGTTTTCATCTGTGTTTATCCGAGATTATCCATTAGGCTTTTTTGTGCGGTATTGAGCGTGATCCAGTCACGAATTTCTAATGAATACCATTAGGGCAAGCTATTGAAATACAAT
>JANPOH010000620.1:0-36746 GCA_031427895.1 Betaproteobacteria bacterium | reverse complement strand
GCCGCGGCCGCCACGCGCGCCGGATCAATGCCGCCGCCGTCATCGGCGACTTCAATGATGATCGCGTTGCCGTCGCTTCTGGCAGAAATGTGGATGTTGCCGCTTTCGCTTTTGCCGTTGGCGAGGCGTACCTGCGGGCTTTCGATGCCGTGATCGACCGCGTTGCGCAGCAGATGCGTCAGCGGATCGCGAAGACGTTCCACCAGCAGGCGGTCGATTTCGGCGGTTTCACCCGAGAGCGTGAATTCGATCAACTTGCCGATGTCAGTGGCAAGGTCGCGCCCGGCGAGCATCGCGGGCCGCAGCAGCGTGCGTATCGGCATCAGGCGCATCAGGCGCATTTCATGGCCGAGCGATGCCGATACACGGTCGAGCACGGTGACCGACTGGCGCATGTGCGTCTGCAATTGCTGCGCGCCGGCTTCGATGCCATCAACTTCTTTCAACCAATCGCCGAACAGTGATTCGATCGCTGCTGCGTCCTTGCGTCCGGACGCTTGCCACAATTCGAATTCGCGCCGCCAGCGGTGCGCCGCGCTGGCGATAGTGCCGCGGAGCTGCCGCGCCAGCGCATGGTTTCCGCTCATGCCGGAACGGCTGACCACCAGATCATCGGCCAGGGCGGAAATACGGTCGAGCTTGTCGAGTCGGACCGGGATGGTCTGCGTCGCGTTGCGGGCGGGCGCTGCGCCGGCGCGAGCCGTTGCGGCACCGACCGGCGGTGCCGGGGGGGGTGCCCGCCGTGGCGGGGCGCTCTTGTCGGGCGCTGCAGGTGCCGAGTCAAAGTCGGTGTCAATGGCCGTGGCGAGGGCCGCCAGATCGACGCTGACCTTGCGGCCTTCCGCCTGATCCGCAACCGCCTGCCGGATCCCCGAGATCACCGTTCTGCAGCAGTCCACGAAGCGAGCATCGGGCGAGCCGCCGGTGTCACGCAATCGGGTTAGCTGCGTCTCCATGGCGTGGCAAAGCGCGGCTATATCGTGCAGCCCCATGCCGCTCGCGCCGCCTTTTAAGTTGTGCGCCACGCGCATGATGGACGAGTAGGCATTAAGGCGCGCATCCGGCGCGGCGTCGTGCCGTTCGAGCAGCAATAATGCGTCGATCAGATGTTCTCCCTGCTGATCGAGGTCGAGTAGAAAGAGATTGAGTAGTTGAGCGTCCGGTGCCGGTGCGGCGTCGGGCCTGTTCGGTGTCGCGGGCGTGACATTTGCCGGGGCCGCCGCGGTGGCGGGCGCAAGCGGCGGCGGTTCCATCGCCAATGCGGCGCCGAGGGCCGGCAGATCGACGGACGTGGCGCGGCCGCGGGACCTGTCGCCGATGACCTGCCGCATTTGAGCCACTGCTGTTCTGCAGCGATCAACGAAAGAGGCATCCGGCGCGGCACCGGTATCGCGCAAGCCGAGGAACCGTGTCTCCATGACGTGGCAAATGCCGGCGACATCGGTCAGCCCCATGCTGCCGGCGGCGCCTTTCAGGCTGTGCGTCGCGCGCATAATGGTGACGTAAGTCCGCGCTCGCGTATCGCGCGTCGCGGTGTTTTGCTCGAGCAGCAGCAGGCCGTCAATGATGATTTCGCCTTGTTCAACGATATCGACCAGCATGATTGCGTATAACTCGCGCAGCAGATCCGGGCCCAGCTCGGCGCTTCGGTTGATCGCTTCAGGGGCATCATGCACATCAGGGCGCGAGGGCGCGGCAGCCGCGGGCGGGGTGGATATTCCGGACGCCGGCACCGTGCTTGCGCCGGCCGGATCAGCGCTGGGCGGTTTGCCTTCCGCGCGATCCGCAACGGCCCGGCGGATTTGCGCGAGCACCGCCCTGCAATGGTCCACGAATGCGGCATCCGGCGATGCCCCATCGTCGCGCAAGCGAACCAAATGCGTTTCCATGACGTGGCAGATATCCGTCACGTCGTTTAATCCCAGGCCTCTTGCGCCGCCTTTCAGGTTGTGCGAGGAGCGCATCGTCGTGGTGTACGCTTCCGTGCGAGCATCAATCGCAGCTTGCGCCGGTCCGCGCCGCTCAAGCAGCAGCAAGGCGTCGATCAATGCGTCGCCCTGCTGATCGATGTCCAGCAGGAAAGTATTGAGCAGCGTGTGCAGCAGATTCGGATCCAGAACCACTTTTTTGTTCCTGAAATTGCGGCTGGGCGTTTATCGTTCGAAGTATCGGCCCGTGTTGAACGTCGTCCGGCAGCCTACTGCCGATACACCCGCACGCGCTCCTGCAATTCGTCGGTGATCTTGGCAAGATTCGTCATCGCATCCTCGGCCTGCCGCGTCGATGCCGCGGCGTTGGTGGCGGCGGCGGCAATTTCCCGTAGCGCCGTGACGATCTGCTCGATGCCCGCGGCCTCCTGCCGTACGGCAGCGGTAATCTGCTGGCTGGCGGTGGCGGTTTGCTGCACCACTTCGCCCAGACTGCCGATGACCTTACCGGCGTCCTGCACCTGCCGGTTGCCGATGGCGGTCTGCCGCGCGCCCTCCTCGGTGGCGAGCACCGCGCGTTCGCTGGAACTCTGGATGTCGAGCAGGATGGCGCGCACCTGCGCGGTGGATTCACGCGATTGTTCCGCGAGGTTGGAGATTTCCTTGGCCACCACCGCAAAGCCATGTCCGGCCTCGCCCGCGCGAGCGGCTTCAATAGAGGCGTTCAGCGCCAGCATCTTGGATTGGCGCGCCAGATCGTCCACCGCGTCGGTAATGCCGCCGATCTGCTGGTTCTTTTTGCTCAGATCGAGGATCGAAACGGACACCGCTTCCACTTTTTCGCGCACCGAATTCATGCCCTGCACCGCATCGCCGACTGCGCTTTGGCCGCGGTCACTTTCGCTGCGCGCTTTTTCCGCGATTTCGCCCAGGAACACGGTGCGTTCCATGGTCTGTTTCGAGGTTGCGCTGATTTGCGCCAGGGTGGCGGTCGCTTCCGTTACCGAGGCGGCCTGTTCCGCAGCGGCAGCGGCCTGCGCGGTCAACATGGCTCTAACCTGCGCCAAGCTGGAACCGATCGCGCTGCTGGTATCACGTATCTGGCCGGTGATCGCGGCGAGGCCGTCGCGCATGTGCCGCAGGGCGTCGAGCAGCTGGCCAATTTCGTCCTTGCCGCCAGCGGGGATTTCGACGCGCAGGTTGCCAGTGGCGATGGCATCTGCCGCCTGGGTGGCCCGCGCCAGAGGAACAATGATGCCGCGGCCCAAAAGCAGCATCGCAACGGCAACGACGAGAATTATCACGATGGCGGCGCTACCGTTAACCAGATTTGACCGATTGACCGCCGCGCGCACGTTTTCCGCGGATGCTGCCTGTTTTGCGGTCACTAACTTCATGTATTTGCCGAGTATTTCACGGATTTTTTCGACGGTGGAGTCGATAGGGTCGTCGAGTCCATTAGCGGCATTCGTGTCGCGCGCGTTGATAGCGGCCAGCATGTCGGCGGCCAGGCGGGCCAGGTGCTGTACATCGGGGCCGATCTCCTTTTCGATCTGGCGCTCCTCCCCGGATACCGCCAGCTTTTGTAACACCGAATACACACTCAACATTTTCTTGTTGTTGTCCTGCAATTGCTGGATATGCTCTCTGGTGGCGACGCCCTTAAGCCGTCCCATGTCCACGATGCTATCCATGGCCGCGAGATGCATACCGATCGTGGCGTCGCGAAAATCGTCGAGCAATTGCAAGTGGTGCGAACGGGCACGATCTTCAGTGAGCGCGCGGTCGATTTCCCGGCTGCTATGCCACGCCGTCAACATGGCGATGGCGGTTAATACGACGACTAGCGCGGAAATGCCGAACAGTTTTTGCTTGATGGTTAGATTCCCCATGCGAGTGTCTCCAGTTATTTGTTTGTTATCAAATGCTTACGATTATTTTCGGGCTGCTCATGATGGCCGTGATATCGAGCACGGTGAGCGTCGCATCAAGAATGCCGATGACAAATTGCGCCGGGATGATCGCCCCTTCCGGGGCGGCGCCGAGGCGGGCCGGATCACAGGCGAATTCGCCGCGTAGTTCTTCGACCAACAGGCCGGCGGTCATGCCGTTGCCTTCGATAACCAGCACCGCTTCGGCGCGTTCCCGCGCCACGCGGCCGATGCCGAACCATGCGGGCAGATCGAGCACGGTTATCATGTCGCCGCGTACCGACACTACACCGGCGATGTGCGCCGGTACACCGGGCACCAGCGCCATGCCAGAAGGCGAAATCACCTCGCGCGCGCATGCGCGCGGGATGCCGAACCAGCCGCGCTCGCTGAAGCGCGCGCGCAGGTAATGCTGGATTTCGGCCCCTGGCGCCGCGGTTTCGGAGCGCTGCGCGAGGTGTTGGGCACGCCGCGCCAGCACGGTCGCGGCGTGCGGGTCGCCGGGCATGCGGCGGGGTTGGGGTGCGGGGGCTTGCGCCGGCAGTGGCGCCGGTGCGCCGGGGGCATCGCGCTGCGTCATGCGTGCGTTGTCCATGTTCTGCGGCGTTCATCCGTGGCGCCGCGCGGTTGCGTCGGGCCGCTGCGCCGGTCGATTTCCACGCGCAGGATGGCGGTCAGTTGACCGTAGGTCAGTGTCTCACCTCCTGGCAAAAGGTCATCGGCGGGGCGCGCGGCGGCGCTTTTCAGGGCGTCTTTCATGTGTTTGTTGGCGCGAGTTTTGTCGCCGCTCGCGGCGGCCATGACGCCAAGACGGAAATGACACTCGGGGCGCTGCCAGTCGAGAAACAGCACGCGCTGAAAACACGCGCGTGCTTCATTGTGGTCGCGCGCGTTCAGCATGAGTTGCCCGCGCAGGTAATGTGCATCGGGAGACAAATCATTCAGCGCGATGGCGTGATCGCAGTCCGTCAGCGCCTGTGCATGTAAACCTGATCCAGCCAACGCGGCGGCGCGTTGCAGATAACCGGCGGGGTGTTCCGGCGCGGCGGTGATGGACTGCTCCGCGGCAGCCAGCGGGGTTTGCCGTGCGGTGCCGGGTTCATGCGACAGGGGCAGGGCGGCCGCATCGGGCGGCACGCTTATCGCGGGGACGGACAGCGGCGGCACAGGGTGAATCGCAACCGGCGCCGCGATGAGCGACCGCGTAATGCGCTCGCCCGCATCCGGCTCGCCGTGCATGAAAATGCTCACGCCCTCGTGCTGCACGAGATGCAGGCCGCCATAGCGCTGTTCCATGAAATCGGCGGGCGCGAGCAGCACGCCGCCGTTGGGCGCGAGGGCATCGCCAAAGCGCTGCATGATGGCTGCTACGGTGTCCGCGCCAAGATAGATAAACACGTTGCGGCACAGAATCAGATCCATCGCAAATGTGTCGTTGGACAGCGAGGGGTAGTCGCCGGAGGCGAGGTTGAGTTTACTGAAACGCGCCATGCGGCGGATTTCGGGCGCCAGTGCATAACGTGCATCCACCCGTTTGAAGTAACGTGACACGCGCGCTTCGTTCATCGTGCGCAATGACCACGGGCGAAACAGGCCTTCGCGCGCGAGCTCCAGCACCACCGGGTTGATATCGGTGCCGAGCAGCGTGATGCGCCAGTTTGCGATGTCCGGCAGGCTCTCGCGCAACAACATGGCCATGGTGTAAATTTCTTCGCCGCCCGAGCATCCCGCGCTCCAGATGCGTAGCGTGAGATGGTCAGCCTGGCGTTTGCGCTCGATCAGCCGGGGGAGCCAGATGTCGCGCAGGAAGGTCCATTGTTCCGGGACGCGGTCGAAATAACTTTCACCGATGGTGATTTTGGATATCAGGTGTTCCATCGCCGGCGCGGCGCTCGCGCCCGTGTCCATGCGCTCGCAAAAATCCGCCGTGCCGCGCAACTGAAAAATCGCCGCTGCTTCGCGGAACGCTTTCCGCAACGCCGGAAACTGATGCGTCTGCAGGATGGTGCCGGTGTGGCGGTGCACGCATTCGATCAGCCGGGCCTCGCCCCCGATGGGACGACCGAACTCGTCCGGTTCGTGCGCGAACCATTGCGCTGGCGCTGCCGGTATTACCGGCGTGGAGGTGATGCTCATAGTGCGGCGTCTTCGTGTGCGCCACCGGCCACGCGCAAGTTATCGGCGGGCGCATAGTCGAATAACGGTCGGTCGAGCGCGCCGCCCAAGTTCAGCACGCCGTCCAGATCCAGCCACAGCGCGGTTCCATAGGGGGTCGGCACCGTGCCTTTAAACGGCAATTGCCGATTCTTAAAATCATTTTGGTGACTGGCGTCACTCGCCTGAAAACGGATGAGGCCGTATACATCGTCCACGATGAGCCCGCTGAATTGCGCGTCTTGGAATGTGGGGGCGCGGCGGCCATCGCCTCCCATGCGGATGACGATGACGCTGGTGTCCAGCGTGTAAGCGGGTTGCGGCGCAAGCGTGAGCCGCTCGGCGAGATCGATCGCCGCGACATGGGCGCCACTATAGTTGAAAAACCCTTTAATGCAGGGCGGTGCGCCCGGCAGTGCATCCAGCGCCATCAGGGAAACGACTTGTTCCACCGTGTCGAGATCAATGCAACAGCGCACGTCGCCAACGCGAATCGCGAGTAGCTGGCTGCGGGCGGCGTGCGGGGTGGTTTGCATATTCAATGGTATGGGGCTGTATTTCCTGCCGCTGGGCGCAGGAGGTTCCGTGTATCCGTAATAGATAAGGCAGGCAGGGATAAATCAGCCCGGCGCGCCGACCGGCAGACTCACGGTAAAGGTCGAACCTTCGCCCTTGGCGCTGCTCACGGTGAGTTGCCCGCCGAGCAGCTCGGCGATGTTCTTGCTGATCATCAGGCCGAGACCGCTACCGCCATAACGCGCCCAGATATTCCGGTTGGCCTGCGAAAACGGCTGGAACAGTTTGGCGCATTCTTCATCGGTCATGCCGATGCCGGTGTCGCGCACGGCGAAATCGATCCAGTCGTGATGCGCGTCCGCGCCGCTGCCCTTGCGGCGCTGCTGCACACGCACCGTTACCTCGCCCTGTTTGGTGAACTTCGTGGCGTTGCTCACCAGGTTGAGCAGCACTTGTCGCAGACGCAGGCGGTCGGTGTGCAGCGTGTCTACGCTAGGGCCGATTTCCGCTGTAAGCCTGTTCTCGTTCTTTGTAATCATCGGTTGCGCCACGCCGGTGACCGCCTTAATCAGTTCGGCGATGTTGACGTCTTCCCTGTGCAGGTCTACCTTGCCCGCTTCGATGCGGCCGAGGTCGAGAAGATCGTTAATCAGTTCCAGCAACACTTGGCCGGAGTAGCGGATCAGGCCCACGTTTTCCTCGTATTGCGTGTGACCGGCATCCTGAATGGCCATTTCGAGCAACTCGGACATGCCGAGGATGCCATTGAGCGGCGTGCGCAACTCGTGCGACATGGAACTCAGAAATTCGGACTTCGCCCGATTGGCGTTTTCCGCATCTTCCTTGGCCTTGACCAGGTCGTCGGCGAAACGCTTGCGCTCGATATGCGCGCTCAGCCGCGCTTGCAACACCATGGATTCAAACGGCTTGGTAATGTAATCGTTGGCGCCGCTCGCCAGCGCATCCAGCACCACCCCGGTGTCGTAAAGCGACGTCACGAGTATGACCGGCAAGACGTGCAGGGAGTGCGTGCGCCGGATGCGCTTGAGCACATCAAGCCCGGTAAGGTTCGGCATCAGGTGATCCATGATGAGCGCGTCGATGCCGCCCTGTTCGACGAGTTCCAGCGCGCGGTGGCCGTTGGCGGCCTCGACCACTTCATATCCCGCCGATACCAGTGCGACGCAGATCATGTAGCGATTGGTGGCCATGTCGTCCACCACCAGAATGCGCCCTTTGCCAGCGCGGCTGCCGGGCTTGGCAGCATCGTTGGCGGCGGGCTTATCCGCTGTTTGCGCGGAATTGACGGGTTGCACGAATGACTCTTTCCGCTGGCGCTCGACATCGACTGGACGTTTGTCGGTTAATAGTTGATGTAGTTCCTTGCCGGCCATGGGGCGCGCAAAAAAATAGCCTTGCGCGGAGTCAAAGCCCAAATCGTGCGCCAGGGCGCGGTCGGCTGCTGTTTCCACGCCGATCGCGGTGATTTCGATATTGCGTCCGCCGATCAATGCGATGCGTTCGTGCAGGCGTGAGCGCTCGCCCACGCTGTTATCGGCTGCTGCGATGGCGAAGCGGTGAATTTTGATTTCGTCCACCGGAATGAGCGCAAGTATGTCCATTGGCATCGCGTCAATGCCGTAACCGTCGAGGCAGATGCGCATGCCGGCGGCCTTGATGGCGCGTAGTTGCCATGTCAATTCGGGGGTTAATTTCGCCAGAATATCGGCGTTGATCTCTATCGTAACGTAGCTGGGATCCGCCGTTGATCCACTGAGCAAGGCGGTGAGTTGTTCCACGGCATTGGGCGCGAGCAAATACGCGGTTGAAACATTAAAACTGATGCCCACCGCCGCGCCGCCGCTGGCCCAGGCCGATGCGTCGATGACGGCTTTTCGAATAACCAGATCATTGACCTTGTCGATCAGGCCAAGGCGCTCGGCCAGCGGAATGAAATCGCCGGCCGACATGTGACCCAGCGCAGGGCTGATCCATCGCGCCAATACCTCGACAGCGGTGACGCGCATCGCGCCGATGGCGATCTTGGGTTGATAGTAGGGCAGGACTTCGCCGCGCAACAGCCCCTGCTGGAATTGCTGCGTCAGGAATTTATCGTCTTGTGTTGCTATATCCATGTCGCGGATACCTCATGTCGCGCCACGAACAGCAACGCCACAATGAAATGAGTTAAGGAGGCCGGAATACTACTATGCCGCCGCACGACTATTTTTTTTCGTGTGCGGTTGCCAGTGATTTTTCAATTTTTTAACAATTCGCCAATGCGTGCTGATGCATTCTGTTGCGGGCTGTTTAATATAACTATTTGATTTTATTGATAATTTAATGATCAGTTGACGGATTGCCGAAGCCGCGGCTTGTTTACCCGATTCACAAATGCCGGCAGCACTTCCTTGTAATCACCGGCCACGCCATGGTTGGCACGACGCAAAAATGTCGGCTTGCGCGTCGGTGTTAATGGCGACGACAGCGGCTGAAGCGTTGATGCCGGCAAGGTGCTGCACCGCGCCGGAGATGCCGACGGCAAACGCCACTGCCGCGAGATCCAGCGAATCGCCGATCCGCGCGCCGTAAAGGGGTTCTCCCAATGCGCCGGCCAACGTCGCGCCCGTGACTTCGCCAAACACGAGTATGCCGGGCATCATCTCGGCCTTGCCTTCGCGTATCTGGATCGCGAGCCCGCGAAGCTCCACGCGCGGCGCGTCCCGCAGCGAACAAGCGGCCACGATTTTGCTATACCATCCGTATCTTCCTTGCGTGTATAACGCTATCGCCCGTTCGCCGCCACCGTCATTGCCATGATTCGTCCGTTAAAAATTACCCATACCTCCGACGTACACCTGAGTGATGAGCCGAATGGCATCAAGGTGCGCGAAGCGTTCTCGCAAGTAGTTGATGCAGTGCTGGAATCGGAATCGGATCTGTTTCTGATCGCCGGCGACCTGTTCGACCACAACGAGATTGCGCGCAAGACCGTCGATTTTGTCTATGAACAACTGGCGCGCGTGTCGTGCGAGACAGTGGTGATTGTCGGCAATCACGATGTGTGGGACGAACGCTCGATCGTGAGGCGCATGGATTTTCGCAAGGCGGGGCCGCACGTCACGCTGCTGAATGACGCCAACGGCACACAAGTGACCTTTCCGAAGCTGCACGCCACCGTTTGGGGCCGTTGCATGCTCGATCATGATCGAGCCAACAAGCCGATGGCGAACACGCCGCCGCGCCAAGGCGATCTGTGGCACATCGGCATGGCGCACGGCTTGTATGACGATGAGCCGGACACCGACCGCTCATCGTTGATTACGCCGCGTGAGATCGAGGCCTCCGGCTTTGATTACCTCGCGCTGGGCCACGTGCATGCACACCGGCAGATGCGTCATGGCGGCACGCTGGCGTGTTATCCGGGGGTGTGCGCGGCGCATATGGGCACCATCGCGAACGGCTGCGTGGCACTGATCACGCTCACGCCGGGCAAGGGCGCGCAAGCCGTGGCCCACACGCTGGGCGCTGCCGCCGACGAAGAACGCAAAACGCGCCGCCGCGCGTAGCGCCCTGGCCGCTACCGTGTTTTGATTTCGCGGCTGATTGCCGTGGTAGTGCCGCCCCACGTCGGCAGGTAAGCCGCTTTACGGCCCACGCCGCCCGCAACCACGATCATCAGGTCATCGGCCTTTTCGGCGACGCGAATCACCTTGGCCGCGGGATCGGACGCCGCGGCCATGCGGTGTTTGCGCTGTGCGGGCGCGAGTTTTTCGACCGGCAGTACGGCCTGCTCCCAAATCATCTGTTTGGCCTGCTGCTTGGTGAAGCCGTCGCGATGGAACATCGCTACCCATTCCGGCGGAAACAAACACAGCGGTTCGCCGCCGCCAAGCAAGCCGGCGCCGCCGGAAATGCCCGCCATCAGCATCGATTGGGCGAAGGTTTGCGCGAGACCGGCGGCGTCCTGACTGTCGGAGTCGTTGACTTCGCCGGTGCCGGAAATGCCGACCACGGTGACCACGTTCGCGTCAGGCGCAAAGCCGCGCTCCACGTGCAGCGGCGTCCACGGGCTTTCGGCCACGTTCTCCGCGAAGCAGCACGAAACCTTGGCGGGTTGGCCGAGCGTGGCCATGTCCACTTCGCCCGGTATCGCGCCGCCGATGTTTTGCAAAATCAACGTCATCGCGCGACCGATAGTGGCGTTGGCGCGATTGCCTGAGCCCAGCGCGTTGTTCTTGGCATTCAAGCCGATCTTTTCAACGATGGGACCGTTGACGATGTAAATCGGCGCGGCGGACCCGGTGGTGGTGGCGATGCCCACGAGGTTAAAGCGCATGTCGGACAACGCATCCACGGCGGCCACCAGCACCGGCAGGTAGTCGGGTTTGCAGCCCGCCATCACCGCGCAGATCGCCACGTCGTTTGCCGTGACGCCCTCGAAGCCCGGCGGCAGCATGCTGATTTCCTGTGCCGCCGCGTAGCCGTTGTGCGCGAGCATGGCGCTCACGCGCTCGGCGGTGGGCGGGACAACAGGCAGCCCGTCGGTGAGATACGCGCCGGCAAGCGCCGCTTGCGTGGTTTCCCACGCCGCGTCATGCACGCCTTGCCATATGTTCATAACTATTTGTTTTTATTGGTAAATTTATGCATCTCAGTGTGGTCGGACAAGAACCCCAATTTCTTTTCCATGTCGTCCCAGATGTCGGCGGTGGGCTTGGCGAGGATGGTCGAGGTGCCCATCGCCTGGGCGATTTCCAGCGCGGTGCGTACGTCCTTCGCCATCAGCCCGGTGGAAAAGCCTGCGTTATACGCGCCGGAAATCATGAACTGTTTGCACTTGCGCTGGGTGGTGCCGTTGTAGCCGCTGGAGGTGTTGATGATATCGATGGCGATGTTCGGATCAATGCCGAAGGCCTCGCCCGCGTGCATGGCCTCGCAGGCGGCGATCATGCCCGCGGCGGAGACATAGTTGTTCAGTGCCTTGATCGCGTGCCCCGCGCCCAGCGGCCCGGCGTAATAAATCTGGTTGCCCATTTTTTCGAGCATGGGTTTCACGCGCTCGAATAGCGCCTTGTCGCCCCCGACCATGATCGATAACGTGGCGGCGGTGGCGCCCTTGACGCCATTCGATACCGGCGCATCGATGAATTGATAACCCTTCTGTTCCAGAATAGCGCCGAGTTCGCGCGTGCCCATCGGCGAGGACGAGCTCATGTCAATGATGAGACTGCCGGGTTTGAGCGTTTCGCAGATGCCGCCTGCGCCGAGCAAGGCGTTGCGCACCAGTTTGCCGTCAGGCAGCATGGTGATGACGGTGTCGCTTTTGCTTGCCATGTCGGCGAGGCTGGCGGCGACTTCGCATTCGTTCGTGGCGGAGACTGCCTGCGCCTTTTTGGCGTCGATATCAAACAGCACCAGCTTGTGGCCGGCCCTGATGAGATTGATGGACATGGGCGTGCCCATGGCGCCGATGCCGGCGAAACCGATTTTTCCGAGAGTGGTGGTCATGCTTGGCCTTTGCAAAAAATTCAAAACAAAATTTACATGGATGTACAGGATAGACAGGATGAAAAAAGATTTTCGCAGTTATCCTGTCTATCCTGTACATCCATGTTAAAACGGGTTTGCAGTTACAACCCGACCGGCAATTCAACACCCAGCCCGCGCGCCTTGGCGAGTTCAAGTGCCTTTGCCGCCGCATACAAATCCTGAATGCCCATGCCGTGCGATTCGTAGAGGGTGATCTGTGTTGGCGACGCGCGCTTGGGCGCCAAGCCCGCGTAGACATCGCCGATTTCGGTCAGGTAATCCCACTGGATCACGCCTTTTTCGGCGGACGACACCAGATCGCCGCATTCCTTTTGGGCGGTGCCGCGTGAGTCTACCGTGATGAGATCGCAGCGCTTTACTGTCGCGTCGTCGATCTCCGCGCGTGACAGCGCGTTGGAGCCTGCCGCGTTGATATGCACGCCGGGCGTGAGCCACTCGCCCTTGATCGCGGGCGTGGCGGACTTGGTGATGACGTTGAGGATGTGCGCGCCGCGCACGGCGGCCTCGGCGGAGGCGGCGGGCACCACGGACACGCCGAGTTTTTCAGTCATTTTTCTGCAATACGCTTCGAGCTTGTCGCGCGTGCGTGAGTAGATGCGCGCCTCTTTAATTCTGCGTACGGCGCACACCGCTTCGAGCTGGCCGATGGACTGGTAACCGCTGCCGATCTGGCCGACGATGGACGCATCCTCATTCGCCAGATACTTCGTCGCCGCGCCGCTCGCCGCGCCGGTGCGAACCATGCTCATCCAGATCGCCTCGACCATGGCAACCAGCTTGCCGGTGTCGATGCTGATGAGATTGACGTAAAAGCTTTTGCCTGCGGGGCGCGTGTAGTAATACTTGAAACCGGTGTAGCCAATGGCCTTGGACGATGCCTGCAACACATGCTGCGTGCCTTCGGGCGTGTAGATGCGCTGACGCGGGATATCAATCGCCTCGTGCAGCGCGCGATCTTTCAGCGAGCGCTCGGTGGTTTCCAGCAGAATTTCCATGTTCAGCACTTGCTGGACGTCTTTTTCGGTGAGGTAATGAATCATGATGCTTCCTTAACTTCTTCACCGCAGAGGCGCGGAGACGCGGAGTTTACGCGGAGAAACCCAAGAGCGAGTTCTTGATTTTCTCCGCGGCAGTTCTCTGCGCCCCCGCGCCTCTGCGGTGAAGCCTTTGATTTCAGGATTTGTTTTTCAACGCTTCTTCCGTAATGGACGACAGCGACGCGCGCGGCGATATCGCATCCGGGTCGATACGCACTTCAATCAGCGCCGCGGTCTTGGCGTTCCACGCACGATCAAAGGCGGCTTCAAAATCCGCCGTGGCTTCGACGATTTCGCCGTGCAGGCCGTAGGCGCGGGCGAGCGCGGCGAAGTCGGGGTTTTTCAGCATGGTGCCGGAAACGCGCTTGGGGTAGTGGCGTTCCTGATGCATGCGGATGGTGCCGTACATGCCGTTGTTGACCACGATCACAATCAGCTTGGCGTTGTATTGCATCGCGGTGGCGAGTTCCTGCCCGTTCATCAGAAAATCGCCATCGCCCGCGAACGTGACCACGGGCCGCTTGGGTTGCACGATGGCCGCACCCACGCCGGCGGGCACGCCGTAACCCATCGCACCGCTGGTGGGCGCAAGCTGCGTGCGGAAACCGGGATAACGATAGAAGCGATGCACCCACAGCGAGAAATTGCCCGCGCCGTTGGTGATAATGGTTTCAGGCGGCAGGCGCTTGTTGAGCCAACTCACAATCTCGCTCATGTTGACTTTGCCCGGCGCCTTCACCGGCTTTTGCCACGCTTCATAATCCGCGCGTGCGCCTTGCGTCCATTCATCCCACGCGGGTTTTAACGGCGGCAGCTTGCGCGCGGCGGCGGCGAATTCGGGCATGCCGGCATTCATCAGCAAATCGGCCTGATACACGCGGCCCAGTTCGTCGGCGCCGGGGTAGATATGCACAAATGTTTGTTTGGGGCGCGGGATGTCGATCAGTGTGTAATTGACAGTGGTCCATTCGCCGAGCCGCGAGCCGATGGCGATCAGCAAATCGCAGCCTTGTATGCGCGCGGCGAGCGCCGGGTTCAGACCCACCGCAACATCGCCGACGTAATGCGAATCACGGTTGTCGATCATGTCCTGCGCGCGATACGAGCACGCCACCGGCAGATTGAAGGCCTGGGCGAAGGCGAGAAAATCGTCGCAGCCTTTTTTGCTCCAGCCGCCGCCGCCGAGGACCGCCATCGGCCTTTTTGCCTTGGAGAGCATGTCGCGCAGCCGGTGCATGTCGGCTTCGCCGGGGTTGGCGGCGACGCGCTGATAACAGGCGAGTTCCTTTTCGATGGCGACCTGCGTCTGCATGTCTTCCGGCAAGGCCAACACCACTGGACCGGGACGGCCCGAGGTGGCGATATGAAAGGCGTGGCTAATCATTTCCTGCACGCGGTCGGCGCGGTCGATGCTCGCCACCCACTTCGCCATTTGCCCGAACATGCGGCGATAATCGACTTCCTGAAACGCTTCGCGTTCGACGACCTCGCTATCGACCTGGCCGATAAACAGGATCAGCGGCGTGGAATCCTGAAACGCGGTGTGGATGCCGACCGCCGCATTGCTCGCGCCGGGGCCGCGCGTGACAAAGCAAATGCCGGGCTTGCCGGTGAGTTTGCCGTAGGCGTCGGCCATGTTGGCGGCGCCGCCTTCCTGGCGGCAGATGATGAACTTGAATTTGTCTTCAACGTCGTGCATCGCATCAAGCGCGGCGAGATACGATTCACCAGGCACGCCGAAAGCCATGTCCGCGCCGTGAACAATGAGTGCATCGACCAATAGTTGCGCGCCGGTGCGGCTACGGGGTTTTGCGTTGAGGGGCATGGCGTCTCCGGGTGTCTTGCGAATGGAATCCACGTGCGTGAATCGAGGCGCGCGGGAGCGAAAGGTTATCACAAAGCCGCGCGACGCTTGCGCGCGGGAAAGCGCTGGTTACTTGCGCTTGGTGACATCGCCCGTCAGCGCGGCCAGATCAATGCCATGCACCAGGCTGATGGGTTTGGCGGCGACAAACTCACGTGCCTGCGGCGTGAAACCGCCGGCGCCGATGCAGATGGCGTTGTGCGCGTCTTCCCGGCTGACGGCTAGCGCGAGTTCTTCCAGCGGCGCGGCGCCGAGTTGCTTTACTTTCCAGCGGCGGCATTGCAGCAAGGTGACGCGGCCTTGTTTGGTGAGCGTAAAGTCAAAGGCGGATTTGTTTGCCGGCGCGACCGCATAACCTTCACGCTGGTAGGCGGCGATGATAATGGCGCTGAACTGATCCCACGATAATTCACGCACGGCTTGCAGGCGTACTTCGACTTTGCCGGGTGAAACGGTACGCAGTTGGCGATAGCCTACGTAAAGCGCGATGGCGATAAAGGGCAGCGCCACGAAGGGCGCCACCGGCGGAAACACCAGTTGCGCGATGCCGAACAGCCCCGCGCCGACCAGCGCGGAAATCCACCACGGTTGTTTGATCAATAGGGAAAAGAGCGTGCGGGGTTTGGGCTGGGCCATGAGCGTGCTACCTTGACGGAAAGGGCGCCATTGTAGTGGCTCGCTTCCCATTGTGTAAGCTGTCGCTTAAACTGCGTGAGGCATGAAGTACAAGGCGGAAGACGTGAAAGGATGAGACTGTGACCGAGAAGAACACCGGGCCATTGGCCGGCATCAAGGTAATTGAATTAGGCACGCTGATCGCGGGGCCGTTTTGCGCGCGCATGCTGGCGGAGTTCGGCGCGGAGGTCATCAAGATTGAATCCCCCGACGGCGGCGATCAGTTGCGGCAGTGGCGCAAGATGTACGAAGGCACCTCGCTGTGGTGGTATGTGCAGGCGCGCAATAAAAAATCGGTGACGGTGAATCTGCGCGAGCCGGCGGGGCAGGAAATCGTGCGTGAGCTCGCGCGCGACGCCGATATCGTGGTCGAAAACTTTCGCCCCGGCGCGCTGGAAAAATGGAACATCGGCTGGGAGCAGCTCTCCGCGATCAATCCCAAATTAATCATGGTACGCCTGTCGGGTTACGGGCAGGACGGGCCGTATCGGGATCGCCCCGGCTTTGGCGTGGTGGCCGAGGCGATGAGCGGCATGCGTTATGTGACGGGTTACCCCGAGCAGCCGCCGGTGCGTCTGGGGATTTCGATAGGCGACGGCATCGCCTCGCTGCATGGCGTGATCGGTGCGATGATGGCGCTGCATCACCGCACGGCGAACGGAGGCAAGGGGCAAATCGTGGATGTGGCGCTGTATGAATCGGTGTTCAATATGATGGAGAGTTTCATCCCCGAATACGATGTGCTCGGTTACAAGCGCGAGCGCGCGGGCAACGCGCTGCCGGGCATCACGCCGTCGAATACCTATGCCACGCGCGACGGCAAGTATGTGATTATCGGCGCCAACAACGACAGCATCTTCAAGCGCATGATGATCGCCGCGGGCCGCGACGATCTGGCGCACGACGCCACGCTTGCCACCAACAGCGGCCGCGTGCCGCGCGCGGCGGAACTGGATAAGGCGATTGATGACTGGACGCGCAAGCATGACCTTGCCGCCGTGCTTAAGGCGCTGGAAGACGCGCAGATTCCCGCCGGACGTGTTTACGACCCGGAAGACATCCTCAACGACGTGCATTACAAAGCGCGCAACATGATTGAGCAATGGAAGCTGCCCGACGGCAAGCCGATGCGTATCCCGGCGGTTACGCCGAAGTTGTCCGATACCCCCGGCGGCACACGCTGGCTGGGGCCGAAGCTCGGCGAACACACGGCGCAGGTGCTGTCGGCGCTCGGTTATAGTGAAGCGCGGCAGGCGGAACTGCGCGCTGGGGGTGTTATCTGAATTGTTGTGTAAGTATTTGTTTTTATTGATTAATTTAAATATACAAGGCTATGATATGACCCGCAAGCATGCAGTAGCACGGCTGGCCCTCGCGGCACTCGCAGCACTGGGCATCGCGCAGGTGTTGCCGGTGTTCGCTCAGACTCCGGGTTATCCCACGCGCCCGATACGCATGATCGTTGGATTTCCGCCGGGCGGCTTCACTGACATCCTCGCGCGCCAGATCGGCGACCGCCTTACGCCCGTGTTGGGGCAGACGATAGTGATCGACAACCGCGGCGGGCAAGCCGGCATCATCGGCGCGGACGCGATGGCGAAGTCCAAGCCGGATGGTTACACATTGCTCATGGGACATAACAGTTCCAACGCGATAGCGCCCTCGCTGTACACGAAACTGCCCTACGACGTACGCAAGGATTTCATGCCGATCGCGCTGGCGGGGTCGGTGGCGACGGTGCTGGTGGTGCATCCGTCGGTGCCTGCGAAATCGATGAAAGAATTCATCGCGGTGGTGGGCAGCACCAAGGGGCAGTTTCGCGTGGCTTCGGCGGGCGTGGGCAGCACGCAACATCTGGCGATCGAGCGCTTCTAGCTCGCCACCGGCACGCAGCTAATTCATGTGCCGTACAAAGGCAGCGGCCCGGCGGCGATTGATTTGCTCGGCGGCCATGTCGATGCGAATTTTGATGCGATTGGGGTGGTGCTGCCGTACGTGCGCAGCGGCAAACTGCGCGCGTTGGGCGTGGGTACGATGGAGCGCATTCCGCAACTGCCGGAGCTGCGTACCATGCACGAGCAGGGGCTCGCCAATTTCGAAAGCGGCTCGTGGTTCGGGGTGTTCGCCCCGGCGGGCACGCCCGCCGCGGTGATTGAGCGCTGGTCCGCCGCGCTGCGCGCCTTGCAGGCGCAATCCGAGTTTGCCGAGCGCATCATTGGCCTGGGCGGTCAACTCGCCAAGCCCAACACCCCGGCGGAATTCACCGCCTACATCGAAAAAGAAATCGACCGCTGGGGAAAAATTATTCGCGCGGCGAACGTGCGGCTGGATTGAGCGAGTCCGCCAGGCTATGTCGGGCTGCTCTGCCGGCAAATGCGGCAGGCGTAATCTTCCAGCACCTTGGCGGTAACGCCCACCGCTTTGTGCTGCCGCCGGTTGTATTCTTCCGGCTCCAGTTCAGTGCGGAATGAATCGTTCAGCCGGTTAATCATGTTGAACAGACCGCACATCATCGACACCTCGACAATCTCCGCGTCGTTGCAGTGTTTGCGTAGTTCATGCCACACGCCGTCGTCGTGCTTGGCGGTGTTCAATGTCATCGCCTCCGACCATGCCATCACGGCTTTTTCCTTGTCGGTAAAGAGCGCGCTGGCGAGATAATCTTTTGCCTGCAGCGCGTCGAATTCCGCGTCGGTGAGTCCCAGTGCTTGACCAAGCACCCGATTGTGCTGCGTTCAGTAATTGCAGTTGTTGACGGTGGAGGTTTTCAGGCACGACAAATTACGCAGCCGCACATCCGACACCGCGCCCGCCGTCGGCTGGCGCACGGCGGCCACCAGCGGCAGAAACCAGCGCGCCACCAGCGGGCTGTGCGACAA
Organism: Betaproteobacteria bacterium; assembly: GCA_031427895.1. Classification (GTDB taxonomy): domain Bacteria; phylum Pseudomonadota; class Gammaproteobacteria; order Burkholderiales; family SG8-41; genus UBA5216. Next base: position 18,209 of record JANPOH010000620.1, on the reverse strand, counting down.
AATGCGTTGCAGGTTGGCGGTGCGTCCCAGCATGATATTGCTGGCGTCGAACAGGTCTCTGGTGGGGCCGGTGGCCTCGGTGTCGGTGATGCCGCGCAGGCGTTGGGTCATGGAAAAGTCATCGGGTTGTGGATGGACGCAGGATTATAGCTTTTTAGCTTTTTCACCCTTTCAACCTTCCGGCGGGTGCGCTAAGATCGCTTCAGGGACATACAAAAAGCGGGAGGCGAGCGATGATTATCCGCGACATACTCAATCTCAAGGGCAGCACGATTTTCAGCGTTGCACCGGACGGGCGCGTGGCGGATGCCGTGGCGCTGATGGTGAAAAACGACATCGGCTCTCTGGTGGTGATGGCGGACGGCAAGATGGCCGGCATGCTGACATTTCGCGAGGTGTTGAAGGGGCTCGACGCGCAACGCGGCAACCTCGGCGATCTGCCGGTGCGCGAGGTGATGGTGCAAGAGCCGGTCGCCTGCAACCCGGATGACACTCTGGATACATTACGTGAAGTCATGACCCGGCAGCACGTGCGCTATGTGCCGGTGCAGGAGGGAGGGGCGCTGCTGGGCGTGATATCGTTTCACGACATTGCCAAGGCGGCGATCAAGGAAGCGAGTTTTGAAAACCGCCTGCTCAAGCGCTACATCAAGGATTGGCCGGAGGGCGATGCGCCGCCCGTCGGCGGGTAAGGATAAGTAAGCGCGTAGTCTGGATTCGTGTCCCGATTGAAGAAAAAGTGTCATACTGACAAGCCGTTGGCGATGCCAGAGATCGCAGGGCTGCGAGTGAAAATATGCTGAGTTGGTTGAAAAAAGAAAAGGTGGATCACTCCCTTGCGGATGCCAGGCAGGCGAAGGAGGTCATCGATGCTTTTCCCGTCAACGATCCCTGGCAAACACTGGAGGATGCCAGTCACTGGCTTGATTCGATCAATACCACGGAAGGCTTCGGGCTGGGAAAGCGTTTTGAACTGATCGACGCGCTGGACGTTGCCACGCGCCGCGCACAACGCAAGCTGCTCGATACCTACCTTGCGCTGAAAGTGGAAGATAAGATTCAGGAAAGGCGCATCTGGAATTCGGTGACGAGTTTCTGGCGGTTGCTCACTGCGGGATATCTGGCTTGTATTGCTCAGGCGCGCGACAACAAAAATGTTACCGGCGCTATCAAGCCGATGTTGCCGGTGATGGCCGCGCGCGGCACCCGGGCGCTACGCAATCAGTTGAAGTGGGTGCTGATGCGCTACAGCATGGTGCGACCGGGCATGTGGTCTGAAATTGCGCGTTGCACCGCTTTTGCCGAAGTCGGCGGATTCGCCGGCACGATGGTTGAGGTGTATTCGGGCGAACAGGGCTCGGTGCATCACGAGCTGTTGCGCGCCATGATGTTCTGGGCGGCTTCGCCGGGTGGTTTGTCGCCGCCGGAGCAGGATATTGCCGAGCGGATATTGATCGACCTGACGCCGCAGTTTGGCCTTACCGACAAGCAGACGGCGGATAGTTTCTATTGTTTTGATCTGAACACGCCCCGGTCGCCGTTGCGTGTGACGCAAGCGCCCGCGCCAACCGCCGACACCCGTTTCTTTGATGCCGTGCAGGCGCACAAAGCCACGCAGTCAATGCTGGCCGCGATCACCAGCACCGGCGCGCTGCCCTCCGCCGCGGACTTTACGTTGGGCCCCGGCGCCAGTGTCACTGCCGCGATCCGGGTGCTGAATTATTTGCAGGTAAACTGGGCGAAAGAGATGCGCGCGCGCGCCGGGGATCGCCGCCAAACGGCGCTGTCGCTGCAAATGGTGCATGGCTATCAAAATGTGTTGACCGCCATTGCGCCTGAACTCGGTGATCCCGACGAAGGACTCGATTTTTCCAGTGACCCCGTTCATGAGACAGTTGTGGCGGAGGACGTGAGTACCGGCGGCTATGGATTGATCGTCCCTGCGGCCAAGGCAGGATGGGTGAAAGTAGGGGTATTGGTCGGAGTACGTGCGGAAACGGAGTCGCTCTGGAGCGTGGGTGTCGTGCGGCGTGTTAAGGGCGACGCGCACCAGCAGTTTCGCATTGGCGTGCAACTGATCGCCAAGGCGCCGGTGCTGGTGCGTTTGAGCGCCGCCGCTGTAGCCGACAGAAGCGCAAAACCGTCGCAGCACGCTTTGCTGCTCGGTACGAAGCCGTCTCAGAATGGCAGTTTGCATATACTCGCGCGGCGGGATATTTTCAGCGGCGGCCATTTGCTTGAAGGAGCGTACGGCAACCCGGTCGAGACCGTCATGCTGGATGCCGTGGGCGCCGTTGAAAGCGGCGACGATTTTGACTGGCTGCGCTACAAGTTGTACGAACCCATTTAGCAGGAACATCGAAGTGAGAACTTTTTTTCAGGATAGCGCCTGTAGGATTCGGTTGCCGATATGCGGTGCGTGGCTGCCGCGGGAGGAGTCGTGATGAATACGCAGGACGGAAGCGGCACTATCGATCATCCCATGGCCGATGCCGCGCAGGCGCGCAAGATTATTGCCGCGTTTCCCGCCGAAGATTCGATCAATGCCGCGCAAGAGGCGGTGCGCTGGCTGAAATCGATCGGTCAGACGGCGGGGTTTAAACTGGCGCGGCGATACGAGTTGATCGATATGATCGATGTGCCGCTCAAGCGGCGCAGCGAGGATTTACTGGTGCAATATCTCGCGCTCAATCCGTCGGCCAAGGTTCGGGAAGACCAGTTGTGGAAGGCCTTAATGGATTACTGCACCGCGCTCGGCGGCGGCTATATGAGCTGTGTTGATCAGGCCGCGGCCGACAAAGATGCCGCCAGCGTGTTTCGCAAAACGCTGCCGCCGCTGATCGCGCGTGCCATGCGCGCGCAAATGCTGCAAATCAAATTGATCATGATGCGCTACGGCTACGTCCATGATCGTTATTGGCAGACGATCGCCAGGCTCCACAATTTTGCGGAAGCGGGCGGTTTTCTTGACGAGGCGGCTGAAATTTATGGCGGCGCCCACGGGCGCGGCACGGTGCGTCAGGAATTGTTGCGCGCCTTGATGCTGGGCGTGTCCTCCACCGGCGGGCTGTCGCCGATCAAGCAGAACATCGCCGAGCGCGCGATCGCGCATTTTTCGAATGTGTTCATCTCCGGCGCGCAGCCGGGCGACGGTCTTAATTTTGTGTTCGATCTGAACGGCGGCTTGCCGCCTTCGCGCGTACTGGCCAATCTGCCGCCGGGGGTGCGCCTGTTTTATTTCGGCGCGGGCAGCGCGCACGAAGGCGCACAGAAAGTCATCGATGCCATCAATGACACCGGCGCGCTGCTCGCCGACATAAATTTAGGGCCTGGCGAAAATATAGACCACATGGCCGACACGTTGCTGCATCTGGCGTTTAACTGGGAAAAAGAACTCCCGCCGAGGGACTTCGAGCGGCGCAGGATTTCGCTCGCGTTGCAGGTGGCGCATGGCGTTGACGGCATTCTGGCGCAGGCGAACGGCGGCCTCAGCGAAAGCTGGACAGTAGAAAACGTCAGCGCGGGCGGTTATGGCGCCGTGGTGCCGGAACAGTGCGGCGAGTGGTTGCAAGTCGGCGTGCTGATTGGCGTCAAGCCCGTGGGCGTTAACGTACCCTGGGGCGCGGCCGTGGTGCGGCGCGTCGAAACCAATGCGCGCGCGCAGCGCCGCGTCGGCATTCAGGCGTTGAGCCGCTCGGTGATCCCCGCGACGATGTGTACGGTGTCGGCATCGGGTGTGCGCGGCGCACCGATGAGCGTGATCCTGCTGGACGCCGAGCCGTCTTCGAGCGGCTATTTTCTCGCCTTGCTGAACCCGGAGTCATCGCTGTTGCGCGACACCATCGAAGTCACGCGCACGGCAGACGGCAAGACGTTCTTGCTGTCGCCATCGGGCACGGTTGAATCCGGCCCGAACTTCGACCGCGTGCGATTCAAGGTGATTTAAGGGTTAGGGGCCGGGCTAAGGAGTCGAGCTAAGGGTTGGGTTATTCCGGGTATCCGCGATTTTGCGGCGGACTGTGGTTTGCCGCCGTTGCCTTGCGGTTGCCTCGCGGTTGCCTTATCTCGCCGCCGCCGCCGTGCCTCGTAATACGGCGGTTAGCCACGCGCCGATATCGTGTATTTCTTGCGGGCAGACCGAGTGCGGCATCGCGTATTCACGCCATGTCACCGTGTAACCCGCCTTGACCAGAAAATCGCTGCTGGATTTTCCCATCGCGTAAGGCACCACCGGGTCTTGCGTGCCGTGTGCGATCAACAGCGGCGTTTTCGCGTTCGCGGGCGCCGCTTCGGCGGCAAAGCTGTCCGCGCATGGCAGGTAGCACGACAAGGCCATCACGCCGGCGAGCGGTTCGGCGTAACGCAAACCGGTTTGCAAGGCAATCGCGCCGCCCTGCGAAAACCCTGCTAACACGATGTTTTTGCTGGGTATTTTTCGTTCGATCTCGCGCGAAATCAATTGCCCGATGTGCGCCTGTGATTGGCGCACACCGTTTTCGTCGGCGCGTTTTGCGCCGGTTTGCAGGTCGCCCATCGACACGTCGTACCACGCGCGCATCACGTGCCCATTGTTGATTGTCACCGGCATCATCGGCGCGTGCGGAAAGATGAAGCGGATTGCCGGCGCGCCGGAAAGATCCAGTTCGTTGACGATGGGCACGAAGTCATTGCCGTCCGCCCCAAGGCCGTGCATCCAGATCACGCTTGCCGCGGGGTTGGGGGCGGTTTCAAGTTCGATGGTTTCTAGCATGGCGTTAGGCGTTTGGCGTGAGGCGTGATAAGAGAGGAGTGAAGCGTGAAGCGTGAAGCGTGTGGTGAAGCGTGAGGCGTGAGTTGCAAGGTCGCTGCGGTTTTACGCCTTACCCGTTACGCTTCACGGCTCACGATTTTTTTAACGCCGACTTCGGGCGAAATGCCTTGACCACGCTGTCGTTGGTTTCGATGTACGGCCCGCCGATCAGGTCAATGCAATACGGTACGGCGGCGAATATGCCGTTGACGACGGACTTGCCAGCTTCGTCTTTCAGGCCTTCGAGGGTTTCCCTGATCGCTTTGGGCTGGCCCGGCAGATTGATAATAAGCGCCTGTTTGCGAATCACCGCCACCTGTCGCGACAGTATCGCGGTCGGCACAAACTTCAGGCTCACTTGGCGCATCTGCTCGCCGAAGCCGGGCATTTCTTTATCACCGACCGCAAGTGTGGCCTCCGGCGTGACATCGCGCGGCGCCGGGCCGGTGCCGCCGGTGGTCAGCACCAGATGGCAGCCTTCGTTATCCACCAGCGCTATCAGCGCGGCCTCGATCCGCGGCCGCTCGTCGGGAATCAACCGCGTCACCATGCGCCATTTTGACGCCAGCGCCTGCGTGAACCATTCTTTCAGCGCGGGTATGCCCTGGTCTTCGTACACGCCTTGCGCGGCGCGGTCGCTGATCGAGACCAGGCCGATCAGCAGTTCGTCGTTTGTGCTCATGCGGGGATTATATCGCGCAGCATTTGGAATATCGCCCGATAATGTTTCGGCGGCTTGTTCTGTTCGCGTTCGCGCCGGGTGTTGCGGATCAGGGTACGCAGTTGCTGCAAGTCGGTGCCAGGGAATTCCGTGGCGAGTTCACCGAGCGCGGCGGGTTCGGTCAGCAGCCGGTCGCGCCAGCGCTCGATGTGATGCATGTGCGCGACCTGTTCCGTTGACACGGAATTCCACGCATCGATGCGCGCCTGTATCGGCGCCGGATCGATGTGGCGCATCAGCTTGCCGATGAACTGGAGTTGCCGCCGGCGTCCTTCGTGCGCGGTGATTTTTTGCGCCGCTATCACCGCGTCGCGCAGCGATTCGGGTAAATCAACCTGCGCCAATTGCGCGCGGTTTAACGCCACCAGCGCGGCGCCCAGCGTCTGCCGCGCGTGGGCATCGTTTTTGCGCTGGGTTTTGCTGGGGCCGTCGTATTCGGGGGGCTCGTCCTGCTCACCGGTGCGCCAGGCATTGTTCTGCACGATCATGGGGGTTGCCTAAGTATCTGCCTGAGGAATCAACCTGTTATGATATCGCTGTTTGCAGAAATTCACGAATTCACTTCATCGTGGGCGTGCCGTCCGGCGCGCCCTTTTTTGACGCTTTATCGACGCCTATCATGCCCAATAACGGTTTTTCCCACGACCGCGCCCGTTTGCAGTCGCTTACGCGCGACGCGCTCGACTATGCACGGCAAAAGGGCGCCACCGCCGCAGAAGCCGAAGTCAGCGAAGGATACGGTCAAACCGTTACCGTGCGCCATGGCGAAGTGGAGACCATTGAATACAACCGCGACAAAGGCATCGGCGTCACGGTGTATCTCGGCAAGCAGCGCGGCCATGCCGGCACTTCGGATTTCTCGCCGAAAGCGTTGCGTGACACGGTGGACGCGGCGCTGTCGATCGCCCGCTTTACCGCCGCCGACGATTGCTCGGGGCTGGCCGATGCCGAATTGTTGGCAAAGGATATTCCCGATTTGCAGTTGTGGCATCCGTGGGGCGTGACGGTCGAGCGCGCGATTGAGTTGGCCACCGCGTGCGAGGACGCGGCGTTCGCGGTGGACAAGCGCATCAGCAATTCCGAAGGTGCAACGGTGTCCACGCAGGAATCGCATTTTGTGTACGGCAATTCGCATGGCTTTATCGCCGGCTATCCCGGTTCGCGCCACAGCATCGGCTGCTCGGTGATCGCGGGCCGCGGTGATGACGACAGCGACGGCATGCAGCGCGACGATTGGTACGACGTGGCGCGCGCGCCGCTGGATATGGCGCCGCCGGAGTCGGTCGGCAAGCGCGCCGCCGAGCGCGCGGTGCGTCGTCTGGGGGCGCGCAAGATCGCCACCATGCAGGCGCCGGTGTTGTTCGAGGCGCCGATTGCATCGAGCTTGCTGGGACATTTTGTCTCGGCGGTGAGCGGCGGCAGCCTGTATCGCAAGTCGTCGTTTCTGCTCGACAGTCTCGGCAAAACGGTGTTTTCGCCCATCGTGCGGATCAGCGACTTGCCGCATGTGATGAAAGGGCTGGGCAGCAGCCCGTTTGACGGTGAAGGCGTGGTGACCCAGGCGCGCGAGGTGGTGAACGGCGGCGTGGTGCAGGGTTATTTTCTTGGCAGTTATTCAGCGCGCAAGCTCGGCATGCAATCCACCGGCAACGCAGGCGGAAATCACAATCTGATTTTGCGCGACACCGGCGAGGATTTCGCCGCACTGCTAAAAAAAATGCATCGCGGCCTGCTGGTGACGGAGTTGATGGGGCAAGGCGTGAATCAGGTCACCGGCGATTACTCGCGGGGCGCCGCGGGTTACTGGGTGGAGAACGGCGAAATCGCTTACCCGGTGCAGGAAATCACCATCGCGGGCAATCTGAAAGAAATGTACCGTGGCATGGCAGCCATCGGTAACGATGTATTGCGGCACGGATCACGTCAATGCGGCTCCGTGTTGATAGAGCAGATGATGATCGCGGGCAGTTAATCGGGTTTCTATAACCATCTGTTTTTATTGATAATTTAAAGAAGATTCCGTGCGCGGCGCGATGCGGGTTGCGGTCAGTGGCGGGAGAATGTGATACCGTACGCGATTGAAATAGCCGTTGCTACCGTTGTTACTATCATCAGGTAAATCGATGAAACAGGGTTTTTGGGTTATTGCAATGTTCTGCGCCTTGGCGCTGAACCCGCTGGTCGCGCAGGATGTGCGTATCGGTTATATCGACGGGCCGCGCCTCGAAAATGACACCAAACGTGCTTTTGATGCCGCAGAGTCGTTGCGCCGCGAGTTTGCGGCGCGCGAACAGGAGGTGCGTGCCGCGGAGACACGGCTCAAGGCCATGCAGGCGCAGGTGGCGGGCATTAAAGAGCCGCGCGAACGCGAGCTTAAAGAGCGTGAATTTCAAGTGCAGGCGCAGCGCTACGAACAGCAGGCGCGCGCGTTTGTCGACGACCTTGAGCGCCGCAAGGCCGAGGAGCGCCGCAAGTATTATCAGGAGGTGACGCAAATCGTTACCCAGATGGCGACATCGCAGAAATTCGATCTGGTGGTGCAGGATGCCGTGTTTGCCAGCAAAGCGCTGGATATTACCGAGCAAGTCATCAAGGCGCTGGGCGGGCCGGCGCCCAAGGCCAAGCCGTAGCAGGTTGCTTTTTCGCCGCGTTTCTATTCAGGAATTTTTCACGTCAACGCCCGTTGAATTTAGCCTAACCGGACAGTCACGAACATGTTTTCAAGCGCCAAAGACACCATCGCCCAATTTGATCCCGAGTTGTGGCGGGCGCTCGAAAGCGAGCGTCGGCGCCAGCACGATCACATCGAGCTGATCGCCTCTGAAAACTACGCCAGCCCGCGCGTGCTGGCGGCGCAGGGCTCGGTGCTTACCAACAAATACGCCGAAGGTTATCCGGGCAAGCGTTACTACGGCGGCTGCGAGCATGTGGATGTGGTCGAGCAACTGGCGATTGATCGCGCAAAAAAATTGTTCCATGCGGGCTACGCCAATGTGCAGCCGCATTCCGGGGCGCAGGCCAACTTTGCCGTGTTCAAGGCGGCGCTGCATCCGGGTGACGTGATCCTCGGCATGGCGCTCGACAGCGGCGGGCATTTGACGCACGGGTCGCCGGCCAATGTCAGCGGCCGTTATTTTGACGCAGTGACGTACGGCTTGAATCCCGACACCGAGGCCATCGACTACGACGAGGTGGAGGAGATGGCGCAGGTGCGTAAGCCCAAGATGATTATCGCGGGCGCCTCCGCGTATTCCTTGCAGTTCGACTGGAAGCGCTTTCGCGCCATTGCCGACCGCTGCGGTGCGCTGTTGATGGCCGATGTGGCCCACTACGCGGGTTTGATCGCGGCGGGGTTGTACCCCAGCCCGGTCGGCATTGCCGATTTTGTCACCAGCACCACCCACAAAACGCTGCGCGGGCCGCGCGGCGGTTTGATTTTGGCCGATGCCAAGCACGAAAAAATCCTCAACAGCGCGGTGTTTCCCGGCACGCAGGGCGGGCCGTTGATGCATGTGATCGCGGCCAAGGCCGTGGCCTTTCAGGAGGCGATGACGCCTGCGTTCCGCGATTATCAGGAACAGGTGCTCGACAACGCGCGGGTAATGGCGAAGGTGCTGCACGAGCGCGGCTTGCGTATCGTGTCGGGGCGCACCGAGTGTCATATGTTTCTGGTCGATTTACGCGGCAAACACGTTACCGGCGTCGAAGCCGAAACCGCGCTGGGCAAAGCCTGCATGACCATCAACAAGAATGCGATTCCCAAAGACCCGCAGCGCCCCACGGTCACCAGCGGCATCCGCGTGGGCTCGCCGGCGATGACCACGCGCGGATTCCGCGAGCTCGAGGCGGAGAAAGTCGCGCATCTGATCGCCGATGTGCTTGACGCGCATAGCGATGAAGCGGTGCTGCGGCGCGTGGCCGGAGAAGTGAAAGCGCTGTGCGATAAGTTTCCCGTGTACGGGGCGTAGTGGCGCATGAAATGCCCGTTCTGCAAAAATGATTCGACGCAGGTGATCGATTCCCGGGTGAGCGATGCGGGCGACAGCATCCGCCGCCGCCGCCGTTGCGAGTCGTGCAGCAAACGCTTTACCACCTATGAAACGGTGGAGTTGCGCATGCCGCAGGTGGCCAAACAGGACGGCAGCCGCACCGAATTTGATTTGGAGAAACTTCGCACCGGGTTTTTGCGCGCATTGCACAAGCGCCCCGTACCCACGCCGCTGGTGGACGAGGCGATTGCCACCATCACGCAAAACATACTCGCGCTGGGCGAACGTGAAGTGCCCGCGCAACGCATCGGCGAAATGGTGATGCGCGAACTGCACCGGCTCGATCATGTGGCGTACATCCGGTTTGCATCGGTGTACCGCAGTTTTCAGGGCGTGGATGACTTCCAGGATGCCATCAAGGAAGTGCAGAAGCCGGGTCCCGGCAAGAAGTAACGTGCGCGGGGCGGGCACCGGCGCGCGGCAATATTTGTTATGACTATCTCCTCGGACGATCACGGTTACATGGCGCACGCGCTGGCGTTGGCACGGCGCGGGCTGTATACCGCGACGCCCAATCCCCGTGTCGGTTGCGTGTTGGTGAGCAACGGCGTGGTGGTGGGCGAGGGCTGGCACGAGCGTGCCGGCGAGCCGCACGCGGAAGTGCATGCCCTGCGCGCGGCAGGCGAAAAGGCGCGCGGCGCGACGGCCTACGTCACGCTGGAACCGTGTTCGCATCAAGGGCGCACCCCGCCGTGTTGCGAGGCGCTGGTCGGCGCCGGCGTGGCGCGTGTGGTGGCGGCGATGCAGGATCCGAATCCGCTGGTGGCGGGAAACGGATTTGCCCGCTTGCGCGCGGCGAAGGTGGCGGTGGAGGCTGGGCTGCTGGCGCAAGAGGCAAATGAACTGAACATCGGTTTTGTGTCGCGCATGACGCGCGGGCAACCGTGGGTGCGGCTTAAGGTCGCGGCCAGCCTTGACGGCAAGACCGCGTTGCTGAACGGCCAAAGCCAATGGATTACCAGCGCCGAGGCGCGCGCGGACGGTCATGCGTGGCGCGCACGGGCGTGCGCGATTTTGACCGGCATCGGTACCGTGATCGACGATAATCCGCGACTCACGGTGCGGGACGTGGCGACCACACGGCAGCCGTTGCGCGTGGTGGTGGATAGCCGTCTGGAGACGCCGCTGGACGCCCATGTGGCGGATAAGGGCACGCTGATTGCGGCGGCAGCGCATCTTGTAGCGCCAATGCAGGCATTACAGAGCCGGGGCGCGGAGATTGTGGTGTTGCCCAACGCGGCGGGCAAGGTGGCATTGCCCGATCTGATGCGGGAACTGGGGCGCCGGGGCATCAACGAATTGCATGTGGAGGCAGGTTACAAATTGAACGGTTCATTATTGCGTGAAGGTCTGGTGGATGAATTGCTGCTCTACCTGGCGCCGAGCTTGCTGGGGGACGCGGCACAAGGCATGTTTCATTTGCCGGAATTGAAGCAATTGTCCGAAAAACGCGCGCTTACCATAGTCGAAGCGCGTCAAATCGGGCCCGATATACGCGTCCTTGCAAGAGTGGCGCCGGTATAATGTTCACCGGAATCGTAACCGCTGTCGGCGCCATCGTCGCGGTCGAGGCCACTGCGGGCGGCGTGCGGTTGCGGGTCGCGGCGGCGGCCTTGGAACTGGCGAATGACGGGCAAGTGGGCGAGAGCATCGCGGTCAATGGCGCGTGCCTGACCGCGATTGCAGTTTCGGCGGCGGGTTTCGATGCGGATGTATCGCGGGAAACGCTGCGCTGCACGGCGGGGTTTGCCGCCGGCGCAAAGGTGAATCTGGAGCGCGCGCTGCGGTTGTCGGATCGGCTGGGCGGGCATCTGGTGAGCGGACACGTGGACGGCGTCGGCGTGGTGGTGTGCGTGCAGCCTGCCGGTGACAACCGGATTATCGAATTGGAAGCGCCGCCCGAGGTGGCGCGGTACATCGCGGTCAAGGGATCGATTGCGATTCATGGAGTCAGTCTCACGGTGAATGAAGTAAAAGACATGCGATTTTCAGTCAATATTATTCCGCACACTTTGGCGGCGACCAATCTCGGTGCGCTGGCGACGGGCGCGCGCGTCAATCTCGAAGCCGACACCGTGGCACGTTACGTCGAGCGGCTGAATCAGTTCGGAGCACGCTCGTGAATTCGCCCGCGGCAGCCATCAGTTCGCCCGCCGAGATCATCGCCGACATACGCGCGGGGCGCATGGTGGTGCTGGTCGATGAAGAAGACCGCGAAAACGAGGGCGACCTGCTGATCGCGGCGGAACACGCCACCGCCGAAGCCATCAACTTCATGGCGCGCTACGGTCGCGGCCTGATTTGCCTCACGCTCACCGATGAGCGTTGCCGCCAGCTTAATTTGCCGCTGATGGTGTCGAACAACCGCTCGCCGCTGGGCACCAATTTCACCGTGTCCATCGAGGCCGCCGAGGGCGTCACCACCGGCATTTCCGCCGCTGACCGCGCGACCACCGTGCGCGCGGCGATACGCCCGGATGCGAGTCCGCGCGATCTGGTGCAGCCGGGCCATATATTTCCGCTGATGGCGCAGGATGGCGGCGTGCTGGTGCGCGCCGGGCACACCGAGGCGGGTTGCGATCTGGCGCGGCTCGCGGGGCTGCAACCCGCGGCCGTGATCTGCGAAATTCTTAAAGACGACGGCGAGATGGCGCGTTTGCCTGATTTGATTCCGTTCGCGGCGCAGCATGGTTTGAAGATCGGCACCATCACCGATTTGATTCAGCATCGCGGCCGCACCGAATCGCTGGTCAAGCGCGCTTCCGAGCGCGCTATCGAAACCGTGCATGGCGAATTTCGCCTGGTGGCCTACAGCGATCACATCGGTCGCGAAACGCATCTGGCGCTGGTCAAGGGTACGATAGACGCCGCCAAAGAAGCGCTGGTGCGCGTGCATGAACCGGTCTCGGTGATCGACCTGCTGGATGCCGGCAGCACCACCCACTCGTGGAATTTCAACGATGCGCTGGCGACCATCGCCAAGGCGGAATGCGGCGTGATCGTGCTGCTGCACCGTCAGGAAACCGCCGAGGCGCTGCTGGAGCGCGCGCGCCCGCCGCAGGCCGGCGGCGTGACGGCGAAAATCACGCTCAGAAATTACGGCATCGGCGCACAAATCCTGCGCGACCTGGGCGTCAAAAAAATGCGCCTGCTGTCGTTGCCGCGCCGCATGCCGAGCATGGCGGGGTTTGATCTGGAAGTGACCGGATATTTGCAGCCCCAACTTAAAGCGGCGAACGGATGACCGGGGTAACGGCTGCACCAGCGGCTCCGCGCTTTGCATGCGGGCTTTTGTCCGGGGACCCATTCACGAATTCAAACACATGAGCCAATACGACAACATCGAAGAAATTGAACCCGATCATCGCGGCGCGGGCCTGCGTATCGGCATCGTGGTGGGGCGGTTTAACGCCGACATCGGCGACGGCTTGTTGTCGAGCTGTACTGCCGCGCTGCTCAAGCAGGGCGTCGATGCCAAGGACGTGCGTATCACCACCGTGCCGGGCGCGCTGGAAATCCCGCTGGTGTTGCAGGCCATGGCGCGCAGCGGAAAATTTGACGCGCTGGTCGCGCTGGGCGCCGTGATTCGCGGCGAAACCTACCATTTTGAAATCGTGTCGAACGAATCGTGCGCGGGCATCGCGCGCGTACAGCTCGATACCGGCGTGCCCATCGCCAACGGCATACTCACCACCGAAGACGACGATCAGGCCACCGCGCGTATGGCGCAAAAAGGTGCTGACTGCGCGCTGGCGGCGGTCGAAATGGTCAACCTGCTTCGTAAAATTAAATGAATAAAAACAAATACTTACAATTATTTTTTGCTGGGCGCGGCTTGAGGCGGGCGCGGTGAAAACCGCTCGCTATCGCGCGCGAGAATTCGCCCTGCAAGGACTGTATCAGTGGCTGCTGTCCAAAAACGCGGTCGCCGAAATCGCGCAGGACATCGCGCTGTTTCGCGACTTCGACAAGTGCGATGCCCTGTATTTTCGTGATCTGCTCGACGGCGCGATTCATGACGCCGAGGCCATTGAGCGCGCCTTGGCCCCGTGCCTGGATCGTGCGGTGGACAGACTGTCGCCCATCGAACGCGCGGTGCTGATGATCGCCGGCTGCGAATTTTTGCGGCACCCCGAAGTGCCCTACCGCGTGGTCATTAACGAAGCCGTCGATCTCACCAAGTCATTCGGCGGCACCGACGGGCACAAGTACGTGAATGGCGTACTCGATAAACTGGCCGCGATCCTGCGCGAGCCCGAGGTAAGCGCGGCGCGCGAAGCCCGTGCGGCTGGCTGATCAGCCGCGTCGCGGGCATGCTGTTTAATTCCTGCGCTTTTATATTTGGCTATCTACCGCTGACGCTGGCGGGTTTTTTCATGCGGGCGCGGTGGAATGCGACTTGGGCCGCGGGCTGGCTCGCGGCGGCGTCCCTCGCGTTCTATGGCTATTGGAATATCGCTTACGTTCCGCTGCTGGCGGCATTCATCGTTTGCAATTTTTGCCTGGGCAGCGTGCTCGCGACTTCGGCATCGCGCGGAACTCGCGATTGTTGTCTACCCGCGCCATGCGTTGTCGCTGGAGCTGGAATTTGCCTGCGGCGGCGCGCGCGCACTGGAGTAATATCGCGGCTATCGCGCAAGTGGTGAGCGAGGCAGTGAGCGAGGAAGCGCCCAGGGGCGGCGCATCGTTGTGGGTATTCGACGGTTATGATGCGGCGCGCGGTGAACGGGTGGTGGGCCGCGAGCCGCTGTATTGGCAGGATTCCGCGCACTTTAACCACGAACTTGGCGCACGCATGCTGGCGGCTGTTTACGGGCGGGAGCAGGGGTTTGGCGCACGGGTTGAGCCCGGCAATGTCGATGCGCTGTACCGGCAACTGCTGGCGCAACGCAAGCATTTTCTGGCGGAGTCGGACTGGTTTTGTGGCGATTTGCGCGCATTGGCGGCACCCGTGCCCGCCGTCCGATAAAATACGCGCCCCAACGGCACACGCAATACGATAGTGATGGAGCAAGGTATGGACGACAAAACTAAAAAGCGCATCTACCTGTTTTACGCTGCCGGCGTGGTGAATCTGCTGATCGGCGCTTACGTGTTGTTTTTCGGGCGCGATTTTCTGCCGGAAGACAAGATCACCATGCTGATCCTGTTTTTTCTCGGGTTCGCCGCACTGGATTTCTGGATGCCGATCATGATTAAAAAGAAGTGGGAAGCCGGTCGGGCCCGGCTTGAAGAACAGCGGCGCGCCCTCGGCGAGTCGTCCAAGCCCCCGCAATCCTGATTCGCCCGCGATCCCGTGCCCGGCGAATTCAGTCTGATTGACCGGTATTTCACCCACCGCACGCGGCACACGCTGCTGGGAGTGGGGGACGATGCGGCGTTGATCCGCGTGCGGCGTGGCCAAGTGCTAGCGATCTCGGCGGATATGCTGGTCGAAGGCCGGCATTTTTTCAAAGGGACGGATCCGCAGGCGCTGGGTCACAAAACGCTGGCGGTGAACCTGTCGGATATGGCGGCGATGGGCGCGGTCCCGCGTTGGGCCACGCTGGCGCTGGCCCTGCCCAAGGCGGATGCCCGCTGGCTGGCGGCGTTCACCCGCGGTTTTATGCGCCTGGCGCGCGCGCACGGCGTTGATCTTATTGGCGGCGACACCACGCGCGGGTCGCTGAATCTGTGTGTGCAGATCATGGGCGAAGTGCCCGCGGGTAAGGCGTTGCGGCGCGACGGTGCATGCGCGGGTGACGATGTGTGGGTATCGGGCACGCTGGGCGATGCGGCGCTGGCGGTGGCGGCGCGCCGCAACAAAATCAAAATCACGGCTCAACAACTGAGCGCGGCATCGCGCCGACTTGACCGGCCTACGCCGCGCGTGGCGCTGGGCGCCGCGCTGCGCGGCATCGCCGGCAGCGCAATTGATATTTCCGACGGCTTGCTTGCCGACCTTGGGCACATCTGCGAGCGCTCTCGCGTATCGGCTGCCATTGAGTGGGAGGCGTTGCCGCGTTCAACGCTGATGCGGGCGTACGCGGGGCATGCCGTGGCGCGGGGCGCGTTGTTGTCCGGCGGCGATGATTACGAACTGTGTTTTACCGCGCCGCCCAGGCAGCATGCGGCGGTCACGCGCGCCGCCGCGCGGGTGCGCGTAGCGGTCACCCGCATCGGGCGCATCGTGCATGCCCCGGCGGGCGCGGTGGGCGTGGCGGTGATCGACGGCGACGGCTTGCCGCTGCGGGTAGCGCAGCGCGGCTTTGATCATTTTGGTTGATCCCGTCCGGTCGGATCGTGCGCCGTTGCGGCCGGACGCCTGCTTTGTGTTTTCGCATCCCGCGCATGCCATCGCCTTCGCGGGCGGCGCCGGCCTTGCGCCTTTTGCGCCGGGAACCTTTGGCACGCTACTCGCGTTTCCACTGTTTGCGGCGCTGGCGGGTGTTAGTGACATTATTACGCAACTATTTGTTTTTATTGTACTTTTTGGAATTGGTTCATGGGCATGCCAAGTCACGGGGCGAGCGCTCGGCGTGTCCGACCACGGCGGCATGGTGTGGGACGAAACGGTGGCGTTTTTGCTGGTGCTGATGTTTACACCGGCGGGTTGGGCATGGCAGCTCGCGGCGTTCGTGTTGTTTCGATTCTTTGATATTGCCAAGCCGCAACCGATCCGCCATTTTGACCGCGCGCTGAAAAACGGCTTTGGTGTAATGTTCGACGACTTGCTGGCCGCCGCTTACACGTTGCTCACGCTCGCGCTGTTGAAAACCGGGATGGAATGGATGTCATGACCGACGACAAAATTTACCAGCTTGCCGAACGCACCGGCAACGCGCTCAAGGCCAAAGGCATGATGATGGCCAGCGCCGAATCCTGCACCGGCGGCTGGATCGCGCAGGCCGTCACGGCAGTGCCCGGCAGCTCCGCATGGTTCGAGCGCGGCTTCGTTACCTACACCTATATTTCTAAACGCGAAATGCTCGGCGTTAAAGCCGAGACGCTGGAGATCTGCGGCGCGGTGTCAGAGCAAGCCGTGCTTGAAATGACGGCAGGCGCGCTCGAACGCAGCCACGCGCAGATTGCCGTGTCGGTGAGCGGCACCGCAGGCCCGTCGGGCGGCACGCCGCAAAAGCCGGTGGGCACGGTGTGTTTCGGCTGGGGTGCCAAGGGCGGCGCGGTGCAAACCGCGGTAAAACGATTTGACGGGGACCGTGAAGCGGTACGGCGGCAGGCGGTGGTATTCGCGCTGGAGCGGGTGCTGGCGCTGGCGGGCGGGTAATTCCAACGCCGCGCCATTTTCCGTCAAGCCGCGACCGCTTGCTTTCAAATCAGTTGAATATGACGCGGGGGCTGATCGCCAACATACGCGGCGCAACGGATTTTGGTGGTGTCGTGCCGCCGAATTTATCCGCGATCAGCGCACCGCCGCCGCTTCCCGCCCCCGTGGGTAAGGCAGATTAACGCCACGTGCATTGCGCTTACCGGTAGAATTCAAGGCCTGCGCTTGACCCTCGGCAGCCGGGGTGTAATTTCCTAATTATTTGTTTTAAAAGAATAATTTTAGATTCTTCTGGTGGATTTCCCGATAACTGTATTTTTATACAGTTTTATGCCATAATGCGTCCGACGACAATCACCGGAGACGCAAACATGGATCAAAACACGCAGCCCATTATTCAGCAATCAAGGAACAACAAAATGGACGATAACAAGAGCAAAGCGCTGTCGGCGGCGCTGTCACAGATCGAAAAGCAGTTCGGCAAAGGCTCCATCATGCGCCTGGGCGAATCCGACATCGCCAAAGACATCCAGGTGGTGTCCACCGGCTCGCTGGGGCTGGATATCGCGTTGGGCATCGGCGGCTTGCCGCGCGGGCGGGTGGTGGAAATCTACGGGCCGGAGTCTTCGGGCAAAACCACGCTTACGCTGTCGGTGATCGCGCAGATGCAAAAGCTCGGCGGCACGGCGGCGTTTATCGATGCCGAACATGCGCTGGATCCGCAATACGCGGCCAAGCTCGGCGTCAAGGTCGAAGACTTGCTGATTTCGCAGCCCGACAACGGCGAGCAGGCGCTGGAAATTGCCGATATGCTGGTGCGTTCCGGCTCGGTCGATGTGGTGGTGATCGACTCGGTGGCCGCGCTGGTGCCGCGCGCCGAGATCGAAGGCGAAATGGGCGAGCCGCAAATGGGCTTGCAGGCGCGGCTGATGTCACAGGCGCTGCGCAAGTTGACCGCCAACATCAAGCGTTCCAACACCACGGTGATTTTCATCAACCAGATACGCATGAAAATCGGCGTCATGTTCGGCAACCCTGAAACCACCACCGGCGGCAATGCGTTGAAGTTCTACGCCTCGGTGCGTATCGATATTCGCCGCATCGGCGCCATCAAAAAGGGCGACGAAGTGATCGGCTCCGAAACCCGCGCCAAGGTGGTGAAAAACAAAGTCGCGCCGCCGTTTCGCCAGGCCGAATTCGACATTCTGTACGGCGAAGGCATTTCGCGCGAAGGCGAGATCATCGAACTGGGCGTGCTGCACAAGATCATCGAAAAATCCGGCGCATGGTTCATTCACCCTGAATGTGGCTGTGCGACGTCGGCGATGTACTTGGCGAGCAGTGGCGTGGTGCCTGCCGAACGAACAAAGATACTTTCTACAT
>JANPOH010000619.1:0-8370 GCA_031427895.1 Betaproteobacteria bacterium | reverse complement strand
CAGATCAAGAAGGCCCTCCAGCTGCTGCTGGCTGCGCGTCGTCCCATGATCTACGTGGGCGGCGGCGCGATCCTGGGAGAGGCGTCGGCGGAAGTCACGGAGTTCGTGCGATTGCTGGGGTACCCGGTGACCAACACCCTCATGGGGCTGGGCTCGTTTCCTGCGAGCGACAAGCAGTTCGTCGGCATGCTCGGCATGCACGGCACCTATGAAGCCAACCTCGCGATGCAGAATTGCGACGTGCTGTTCGCCATCGGCGCGCGGTTTGATGACCGCGTGATCGGCAACCCCAAACATTTTTTTGATCCCAAGCGCACGATCATTCATATCGACGTCGATCCGTCGTCGATATCCAAGCGCGTGAAGGTGGACGTGCCCATCGTCGGCAACGTGCGCGATGTGCTGAAAGAGTTCAATAAGCAGCTCGACGCGGGCAAGCCGCCTATGGATGCGCCCGCGCTCAAAAGCTGGTGGGCGCAGATAGAGGAATGGCGTAGTCGCGATTGCCTCAAATATGACCGCGCCAGCGCGATCATCAAACCGCAGTACGTGGTGCAGAAATTGTACGAGATCACCAAAGGCGATGCGATCGTCACCTCCGATGTCGGCCAGCACCAGATGTGGGCGGCGCAGTTCTATAAATTTGTAAAGCCGCGACGCTGGATCAACTCCGGCGGTCTGGGCACCATGGGCTTTGGCTTGCCCGCGGCGATAGGCGCGCAGATGGCGAATCCCAAAGCCACCGTCGCCTGCGTCACCGGCGAAGCCTCGATTCAAATGTGCATTCAGGAGTTGTCCACCTGCAAGCAGTACAAGTTGCCGATCAAGGTGGTGATGCTGAATAACCGCTACATGGGCATGGTGCGCCAGTGGCAGGAGTTTTTCCATGGCAACCGCTACGCGGAATCGTACATGGATGCGTTGCCGGATTTCGTCAAGCTGGCGGAGTCCTACGGCCACGTCGGCATGCGCATTGACAAACCGGCGGATGTGGAGCCTGCGCTGAAAGAGGCGTTCGCGCGCAAGAAGGATCTGGTGTTCATGGATTTTCAGACCGATCAAACCGAGAACGTTTATCCGATGGTGCCCGGCGGCAAAGGGCTGTCGGAAATGATTTTGGTGTAATTTGGTGTAATCATGAGACATATCGTATCGGTATTGCTGGAAAATGAAGCGGGCGCATTGTCGCGGGTGGCGGGGCTGTTCTCCGCGCGCGGCTACAACATTGAATCGTTGACCGTGGCGCCCACCGAAGATGCCACGCTGTCGCGCATGACCATCGTCACCAGCGGCTCGGATGAAGTGCTGGAGCAAATCACCAAGCAACTGAATAAATTGGTGGATGTGGTCAAAGTGGTTGATCTGTCCGAAGGCGAACACATCGAGCGCGAGCTGATGCTGGTCAAATTGCGCGCGGTGGGCAAGGATCGCGAAGAAATGAAGCGCATGTCGGACATCTTCCGCGGTCGCATCATCGACGTCACCGACAAGGATTACACCGTCGAATTGACCGGTACCGGGTCCAAGCTCGATGCCTTTCTCAAGGCCATCGACAGATCCGCGATACTGGAAACGGTACGTACCGGCGCATCGGGTATTGGGCGCGGTGATCGCGTCCTTAAAATTTAATAAAAACAAATAGTTACATATGCTTGGAGGGGCGACGTCAGGTTTTGCGTTCTCCACCTCGCGTTTTAAGATATCAACGAAGGGAAATCCCATGAAAGTTTATTACGACAAAGACGCCGATCTTTCACTGATCAAAGGCAAAAAAGTAACCATCATCGGCTACGGCTCGCAAGGCCACGCGCACGCGCTGAACCTTAAAGAGTCCGGCGGCAAAGTCACCGTGGGTTTACGCAAGGGCGGCGCATCGTGGGAAAAAGCGCGCAAGGCTGGCCTGTCGGTCAAGGATGTCGCCGAGGCCGTGAAAGGCGCCGATTTTGTGATGATGCTGATGCCGGACGAGCATATCGCCAAGGTGTATCGCGAAGACGTGGCGACCAACATCAAGAAAGGCGCGACGCTGGCGTTCGCACATGGCTTCAACATTCATTACGGCCAAGTCGTACCGCGTGAAGACCTCGACGTGGTGATGGTCGCGCCCAAGGCGCCCGGCCATACCGTGCGCGGCACCTACGCACAAGGCGGGGGCGTGCCGATGCTGATCGCAATACACCAGGACAAGACCAAAAAAGCGCGCGACATGGCGATGTCGTACGCGGCAGCGATTGGCGGCGGCAAGGCCGGCATCATCGAAACCACGTTCAAGGAAGAGACCGAGACCGATCTGTTCGGCGAACAAGCCGTGCTGTGCGGCGGCTGCACGGCGCTGGTACAAGCGGGTTTTGAAACGCTGGTGGAAGCGGGCTACGCGCCCGAGATGGCATACTTTGAATGCCTGCACGAACTGAAGCTGATCGTTGACTTGATGTACGAAGGCGGTATCGCCAATATGCGTTATTCGATCTCGAATAATGCCGAGTACGGTGATTTCACCCGCGGCCCGCGCATCGTCACCGAAGAAACCAAGAACGAAATGCGTAAAATCCTGAAGGAAATCCAGACCGGCGCCTACGCGCAGGAATTCCTCCTCGAAAACCAGACCGGCGCCATCAAGTTAAACGCCATGCGCCGCATCGGCAAGCAGCACGCCATCGAAATCGTCGGCGGCAAACTGCGCGACATGATGCCGTGGATCAAGGCCAATCGGTTGGTGGATCAGTCCAAGAACTAGTGTGCCGCGCGTGAGGGGTGAGAAGCGAAAATCGGCTCTGTGCGTTATGATGCTATCGCTTCGCTACACCTGCCGCCTCGCGCCCAACCCCTCACGCTAATCAATGTCCTACCCCCACCCCCTCATCGCCCGCGAAGGTTGGCCGTTTATCGCGCTGGCGCTGGGAGTGGCGATTGCCGCGCAGGTTTACGCAGGGTGGGCGTTGGCCTTGTTTCTGTGGGCCGTGGTGGTGTTCATGATCCAGTTTTTCCGCGATCCGCCGCGCGCCATTCCAACCGATCCGGCGGCGGTGATATCTCCGGCGGATGGCCGCGTGGTATCCATCGAACGCGCGCGCGATCCTTATCTTGATCGTGATGCGCTGAAAATCAGCGTGTTTATGAACGTATTCAACGCGCATTCCAATCGCAGTCCGGTTGACGGTGAAGTCAAAAACACGTGGTATTTCCCCGGCAGTTTTCTCAACGCGGCGCTGGCCAAGGCCTCGCTGGAAAACGAACGCGCCGTGTTATGGATCAAAACCGCCAACGGCGCGGATGTCACCTGCGTGCAGGTCGCCGGCCTCGTGGCGCGCCGCATCCTGTGCTACGCCAAAACCGGCCAGACATTGACACGCGGACAACGCTTTGGTTTTATCCGCTTTGGATCGCGTGTGGATCTTTACCTGCCCTTGAATGCCACGCCGCGCGCCGTGGTGGGCGACAAGGTGTACGCCACGGAGTCGGTGCTGGCGGTGCTGCCGGTGACGCCATGAGCTACGACGACAAGAACAGCAAGCAATTCATCAAATCGCGCTTCGCGCGGCGCGGCATCTACTGGCTGCCGAATATGTTCACGCTGGCCGCGCTGTTCTCCGGCTTTTATGCGATCGTGCAGGCGATGAATGAGCGTTTCGAGCTGGCCGCGATGGGCATCTTCGCCGCCATGGTGCTCGACGGTCTGGATGGCCGCATCGCGCGCATGACGCGCACGCAAAGCGATTTCGGCGCGGAGCTTGATAGCCTGTCGGACATGGTGTCGTTCGGCGTCGCTCCGGCGCTGGTGGTCTACACTTGGGCGCTGCGGGATTTCGCGTTTTCCCAAACCGTGCCGGTGCTGGGACCGTGGCTTTCCACCAAGCTGGGCTGGATCGCCGCGTTTATTTATTGTGCGTGCGCGGCGCTGCGGCTGGCGCGCTTTAATACCAACATTGATATCGTCGATAAGCGCTACTTTCAGGGCTTGCCGAGCCCGGCCGCGGCCTGTGTGCTGGCGGGGCTGGTGTGGGCGGTGAACGAATGGCAGATCAAGGGCGTGGATGTGAAATGGCTGGCGTGGGGGCTGACGGTGTTTACTGGCCTCACCATGGTCACCAACTTCAAGTTCTACAGCGGCAAGGACATCAATCTGCGAAAAAGCGTGCCGTTCGGGGCGCTGGTCGGCATCGCCATGGGTGTGGGCGCGCTGTTCGTCTTTGCGAGCACGTTGCCGGAAATGCTGTTTGCCGTGTTTGTGCTTTATCTGCTCTCCGGCTATGCGTTGTGGGTGTGGGAGAAGTTCAAGAAGCCGCCGCCGTCCGCCCTCCCGCCGCCCCCGGGCTGATCCCGGCTTGCGCGAGGCGGGAAAAGTCTTTATATTTCCTGTTATGAGTTATTCAACACAGGCCATTGCAGCGCTCACGCTGCGCCTTCTGTCCAGCGCCCTGCTGGCGGGCCTGCCGCTGCGCGCAAGCGCAAAATAAACTTACCCCCACCTTTGCAGTATCCGCCCTGACCACCCGTGTCAGGATACCAGTATTTTTTCCCCTGTCGTTGAACGCGCGGGGAGACTGAAAGCAGAAACGGAGAACATCATGGCTCAGGAAAAACTCATCATATTCGACACCACCATGCGCGACGGCGAGCAAAGCCCCGGCGCATCCATGTCAAAGGAAGAAAAAATCCGCATCGCGCGCCAACTGGAGCGCATGCACGTGGATGTGATCGAAGCGGGCTTTCCCGCCGCCAGCGACGGTGATTTTGAATCGGTGCAGGCGGTGGCCCGCATCATCAAGGACAGCACCATTTGCGGGCTGGCGCGCGCCAACGAGAAAGACGTGCGCCGTTGCGGCGAGGCGGTGCGTGTCGCGCGGTCGCCGCGCCTGCATACCTTTATCGCCACCTCGCCGATTCACATGGAAAAAAAGCTGCGTATGGAGCCGACACAAGTCGTCGATCAGGCCGTGCGCGCGATCCGCTGGGCGAGCGAGTACACCGACAACATCGAGTTTTCGCCGGAGGACGCCGGGCGCTCGGACATCGATTTTCTGTGCCGCATCATCGAGCAGGCGATCAAAGCGGGTGCCACCACCATTAACGTGCCCGACACCGTCGGCTACACCTTGCCGGAGCAATTCGGTGGATTGATTAAGACGCTGCGCGAACGTATTCCGAATTCCGACAAGGCGATCTGGTCGGCGCATTGCCATAACGATCTCGGGCTGGCGGTGGCGAATTCGTTATCCGCCGTGATGAACGGCGCGCGCCAGGTCGAATGCACCATCAACGGCTTGGGCGAGCGCGCGGGCAATGCGTCGCTGGAAGAGATCGTGATGGCAGTGCGTACCCGGCAGGATATTTTTACCTGCGATACCGGCATTGATACGACGCAGATCGTGCCCGCCTCCAAGCTGGTGTCGGGCATTACCGGCTATCCGGTGCAGCCCAACAAAGCGGTGGTCGGGGCGAACGCGTTCGCGCACGAATCCGGCATTCATCAGGACGGGGTGCTCAAGCACCGCGAGACCTACGAAATCATGAGCGCGGAGTCGGTGGGTTGGGCCACCAATCGTTTGACACTGGGCAAGCTGTCGGGACGTAATGCCTTCAAGACGCGCCTGCATGAGATTGGTATTGACCTTGAGTCAGAAGAGCTGCTCAATGCAGCGTTCAAGCGATTCAAGGATTTGGCCGATAAAAAACGCGAGATTTTCGACGAGGATCTGCAAGCGCTGATTACCGAAGAGGAGATCGAGCAGATCGAAAACGAACACTGGCGGCTAGTGTCGTTGACCGCGCACTCTGAAACGGGCGAAGCGCCTTACGCGAAACTGGTGGTGGCCGAGGACGGCAAGGAGCGCAAGTGCGAAGCGCAGGGCAGCGGCCCGGTGGATGCCGCGTTCAAGGCGCTGGAGTCGGTGGCCAACAGCGGCGCATCGTTGCTGCTGTATTCGGTGAACAACATCACCAGCGGCACCGATTCACAAGGCGAAGTGACCGTGCGGCTGTCGAAAGAAGGGCGCATCGTCAATGGCCAGGGCGCGGATACCGACATCGTGGTGGCCTCCGCCAAGGCGTACATCAATGCCTTGAACAAGCTGCAATCGAAACCGGAGCGCGTCAACCCTCAGGGTTTGTAAGTACCCCGCAGGGCCTGCAAGCAAACCGAAGTGTATGTAAGTATTTGTTTTTAAAGTGATTTATTTGGTTCTGCGAACATAGAGTATCGCACTGACGAACAGCACCAGTGTCAGCGCGATTTCGATGCCCGCGAGCTGCGCCGATAAGCCCTTATCGGTGGTGGCGCGTACCACGCCTTCGACGAAGTAGGCGATGATAAACAGCGTCATCCAGCGATGGGTGTAGCGCTTGCCGCGCAAAATGCCGAATAGCGGTATCAGCAGCGGCAGCACTTTGAGCACCAGCCACGAGCCGCCTGCACGCTGCGGGGCAAGCCACAGCTCCCACGCCAGGCACAGCGCGATCAGGGCGATGAGGCTGGCGCTGGTGATGACGTTGAGCGCGCGCGGACTCACGGGCGTGCCAGCTTCACGGCGGTCTGTGCCAGCCGTTTACCCAATGCAATACACAACGTGCGTTCGTGCTCGGTGATGGGTTGGTCGTTTGACACGCCTGCGGTGTGGCTTGCGCCGTAGGGCGTGCCGCCGCTGGCCGTGGCGAGCAGCGCCGACTCGGTATAGGGCAGGCCCACCATCACCATGCCGTGATGCAGCAGCGGCAGCATCATCGAGGTCAGCGTGGTTTCCTGTCCGCCGTGCATCGACGTGCTGGAGGTGAACACCGCCGCGGGCTTTCCCGCCAAGGCGCCTTTCATCCACAGGCCGCCTGTGCCGTCCCAGAAATATTTCATCGGCGCCGCCATATTGCCGAATCGTGTAGGCGAGCCGACCGCGATGCCGATACATTCCTCAAGGTCTTTGTGCTCCGCGTACGGCGCGCCGCTATCGGGTACGGCCGGTTCGGCGGCCTCGGCCACGCTGGACACGCGCGGCACAGTGCGCACGCGCGCACCCACGCCGTCGACTAGTGCGATGCCGCGCGCGACAAGTTGCGCCATCTGCCGCACCGCGCCATGGTGACTGTAGTAGAGAACCAGAATTTCATTCATACAGTATTATAGCCAGACTGCCAGAATACCATTGGCGAACGGATGAATACTTTGCGTAAATTGCTTGCACGACTTGCCGAGTTGGTGCGCGTGGTGGCCAGACGTTTCCAGGAGGATCGCTGCCTGCAAACCGGATCCAGCCTGACCTTCACCACGCTGCTGTCGCTGGTGCCCATCATCACCGTGGCACTGACGTTGATATCGGCGTTTCCGGTGTTTCATGGAATGTCCGCCGCCATCGAGAGTTTTGTTTTCGATAACATGGTGCCGGAGTCGGCCGAAGTGGTCGAAAAATACGCCAAGCAGTTTATCGACAACGCGGCGCGATTGACGGCGGTGGGCCTGGTGTTTCTGGCAGTGACGGCGATCATGTTGTTGATGACCATCGACGACGCCTTCAACGGCATCTGGCGCGTGCGCCGGCCGCGCCAGATGTTGCAGCGGGTGCTGATTTATTGGGCGCTGATTACCGTGGGGCCGTTGCTGATCGGCGGCAGTCTGTCGCTGAGTTCCTGGCTGATGAGCGCCTCGGCCGGGTGGGTCAAGGGCATCCCGTACGCGAATGTCACGCTGATTAAACTGTCTGCGATAGCGCTGACTTCTCTGGCGCTGGCGCTGTTGTATTACGCCATGCCCAACCGTCCGATGAGAGTTGGGGATGCGTTGACCGGCGGCCTGTTGGCGGGCGTGGTGTTCGAGTTGACCAAGCAGGGGTTCGGTTTTTACATCACCAATTTCCCCACTTACAAACTGGTGTACGGCGCGTTTGCCGCCGTGCCGGTGTTTTTGATGTGGTTGTATATTTCGTGGCTGGTGGTGTTGCTGGGCGCGGTGGTGGTGGCCGCGTTGCCTGAATGGCGCCAGCAAACCGTGCAGGGCCGTCTGGCGCCGGGCAGTAATTTTGTTCACGCATTGCAGGTGTTGAAGGCGCTGTGGCAGGCGCAGCAGCGCGGCGAGGCGGTTACCGTGCCGCAACTGCACGCCAATCTGAACCTGCGCTACGAGCGCATCGAGGCCATCCTCGATACCATGCAGAACGCTTCATGGGTCAATCGCGCGCTGCCCGCGGGCTGGATGTTGAGCCGCAACGCTGAAAGCATCGCCGTGGCGGATGTCTACAAACTGTTTGTGTTTGATCCGGCGCTGCCGGTGCCGCAGGAGCAACCCGAACTGGTGTCGCTGGCGCGCGCCTTCGGCAATCGTATCGGCGACGGGGCGGAAATGTCGGTGGCTAATTTGTTTGCGTCTTCAGCGGCGCCGGTGGAGCG
>JANPOH010000618.1:0-8834 GCA_031427895.1 Betaproteobacteria bacterium | reverse complement strand
GCTTCATGGGCTGGGACGGGCCGATACTCACCGATTCGGGCGGTTTTCAGGTGTTCAGCCTCGGCGCGCTGCGAAAAATCACCGAAGAAGGCGTCAAATTTCAGTCGCCGGTGAATGGCGATGCCTGTTTTCTGTCGCCCGAGGAATCGATGCGTATTCAGCGCGTGTTGAATTCAGACATCGTGATGGTGTTCGATGAATGCACGCCGCATCCGGCTACCGAGAGCGAAGCGCGCGCGTCAATGGAATTGTCGCTGCGCTGGGCCGCGCGCTCGAAAAATTCGCACGACGGCAACCCCAATGCGTTGTTCGGCATTGTGCAGGGCGGCATGTTCGAGCATCTGCGTGACGCATCGCTGGCGGGGCTGCAAGGCATCGGTTTCGATGGCTACGCCATCGGCGGTTTGTCGGTGGGCGAGCCGAAAGCGGACATGCTGCGTATTCTGAACTACACCGCGCCGCGCCTGCCCGTCGATAAGCCGCGCTATCTGATGGGCGTCGGCACGCCGGAGGACATCGTGAATGCGGTACTGGCGGGCATCGACATGTTTGACTGCGTGCTGCCCACGCGCAATGCGCGCAACGGCTGGCTCTACACCAGTGAAGGCGTGATTAAGCTGCGTAACGCGCGATATCGCGATGATATGAAACCGCTGGATCCCGCCTGCGCCTGTTATACCTGCACCCACTTCACCCGCGCCTATCTGCATCACCTGCAAAAAATCAACGAAATCCTCGGCGCGCAGTTAAATACGCTGCATAACCTGCATTTTTATCAGCAATTGATGCACCGGCTGCGCGTGGCGATTGCCGCCGGGACGTTGAGCGAATTGGCCGCCGGATTAGGGGCTGCGGGCAATGGCGAATAGCCGGAGAAGTGTAAAAATAGGTTAAAATACAAGGGTTTTGGTGCGTGGTGCTTGAATTGCCAAGCGCGCGCGCCAAGCTAACCACAAGTCGCCACAAGTCGTTTTCCGGGAGAGTATTACCAATGTTTATCAGTCAGGCGTGGGCCCAGGCCGCACCAGCGGCGGCACAGGGCGGCGGCATCGAAAGCATGCTGCTCATCGTATTAATGTTCGGTGTGTTGTACTTTCTGATGATACGACCGCAGATGAAGCGCGCCAAAGAGCACAAGGTGATGATCGAGGCGCTGCAAAAGGGCGATGAGGTCATCAGCGGCGGCGGCATCCTCGGCCGCGTCGCCAAACTCAACGAAAGCTACGTCACGCTGGAAGTCGCGCAGGGCGTTGAAATGGTGTTGCAGCGTTCGGCGATACAAGTCGTGCTGCCCAAGGGCACCATCAAAAATATTTAGTGAAGGCGTGAGCGAGTGAGCGAGCCCGTTCGCCACCCGCTCGCTCGTTTACCTGTTCACTCGTTCACGGTCTAAAAATGAACCGCTACCCGCTCTGGAAATACCTGCTGATTCTCGGCATGCTCGCACTCGGTTTTTTATATACCGTGCCGAATTTTTATGGTGAATCGCCCGCGGTACAGATATCGCCAATCAAAGCCACGACAAAAATGGACCCCGCTTTGCTGGGCAAGGTCGAAGACATCCTGAGCAAGGGCGGCTTCAAGCCCGAAGGGCTGTTGCAGGATGCCGGCGGCGTCAAGGCGCGCTTTGGCAATACCGATGTGCAACTGAAAGCGAAGGAGCTGTTGCAGGCGCAGTTGGGCGAAGACTTCGTGGTGGCGTTTAATCTGTTGTCGCGCAGCCCCGACTGGCTGAGCTCTATCGGCGCGCTGCCGATGTATCTGGGTCTGGATTTGCGCGGCGGCGTGCATTTTCTGTTGCAGGTGGATATGAAAGCCGCACTCAACAAGAAAATTGACACCACGATCAACGATATCCGCACCAGCCTGCGCGACAAGCGCATTCAATATGCCGGCGTGTCGCGCGACAAGGATACGGTGGTGGTGCGTTTTCGCGACAAGGATGCGCGCGACAAGGGCGTTGCCGAGATCGAGAAAAACATGCCGGATATCGAATTGAAATCGCAGGAGGTCGATGGCGAGTTTCGGGTCACGGGTAAACTCAAGCTGGAAGCAGAAAGGCGCACGCGGGAAACCGCGCTGCAACAGAACATACTGACGCTGCGTAATCGCGTTAACGAGCTGGGTGTCGCCGAGCCGATCATTCAGCAGCAGGGCGCTGACCGCGTGGTGGTGCAGTTGCCGGGCGTGCAGGACACGACCCGCGCGAAAGATATTCTGGGCCGCACGGCAACGCTTGAAATCCGCATGGTCGAAGCGCATGCCGGCGACCCCGGCTCGCGCAATTACGATCCGCAAAAGATTGAACAGGCGGTCAAGGGATCGGTGCCCTTCGGCATGGAGCTGCATTACTCGCAGCGTGACAGCGGCAAAGAGCCGTTGCTGCTCGGAAAACACGTGGTGCTGACCGGCGAACGGCTGACGGATGCATCGCCGGGGTTTGACAGCACGGATAACCGGCCGATTATCAGCATCACCGTTGACGGGCAGGGCGCGCGCATCATCACGCAGGTGACGCGCGAATCCGTCAAACGCCGCATGGCCATATTGCTGATCGATCGCGGCAAGGCCGAAGTGCTGACCGCGCCGGTGATCCAGTCCGAACTCGGCGCGCGTTTTCAGATCACCGGTTTCAAGACCACCACCGAGACCAAGGATTTGTCGTTGCTGCTGCGCGCCGGCGCGCTGGCCGCGCCGATGGAAATTGTTGAAGAGCGCACCGTCGGCCCATCGCTCGGCGCCGAAAACATCAAGATCGGCTTTCAGTCGATGTGGTACGGCTTTGCGGCGATTGCGGTGTTCATGATCGCTTACTACATGCTGTTCGGCACGTTTTCGATCATTGCGCTTGCTTGTAACTTGTTGTTTTTAATAGCATTATTGTCCATTCTGCAAGCTACGCTCACCTTGCCCGGCATTGCCGCCATTGCTTTGGCGCTGGGCATGGCGATAGACGCGAACGTGCTAATCAATGAGCGCATCCGCGAGGAGTTGCGTAACGGCAACACGCCGCAGGCGGCGATTTTCGCCGGCTACGATCGCGCATGGGGCACCATTTTTGATTCCAACGTCACCACCTTGATTGCCGGCGTGGCGTTGTTTGCGTTCGGCACCGGGCCGGTCAAGGGGTTTGCCGTGGTGCATTGTCTCGGCATTTTGACCTCGATGTTCAGCGCCGTGATGTTGTCGCGCGCGCTGGTCAATCTGTGGTACGGCACGCGGCGCAAAGTGGATAGCTTGTCGATCGGGCAGGTGTGGCGGCCCGATGGGTTGGTAACGCCGAAGACAAATAAAGCAGTACCTTAACGCCTACGCTGAGTACATAGACATGGAATTCTTCAGAATCAAGGGCGATATACCGTTCATGCGCCACGCGCTGATCTTCAACGTGATCTCCTTGATTACGTTCGTGATCGCGGTGGTGGCGTTGTCCACCAAGGGGTTGCATCTGGGCGTGGATTTCACCGGCGGCACGGTAATGGAGGTCAGCTACAGCCAGCCCGCCGATCTGAGCAAAATACGCGACTCGATGGCCAAGCTCGGATTTACCGAGGCCAGCGTGCAGAATTTCGGCTCCACGCGCGACGTACTGATTCGTCTGCCGGTCAAGCAGGGCGTCACCAGCGCGAAACTGTCCGAGCAAGTGTTGGCGGAGTTAAAGCAGATCGACGGCAGCGTTAACCTGAAGCGCACCGAATTCGTCGGCCCGCAAGTCGGCAAGGAGCTGCTCGAAAACGGCGCGATGGCGTTGTTGTTTGTGTCGATCGGCATCGTCGGCTATCTGGCATTGCGCTTTGAGTGGAAGTTCGGCGTGTCCGCAATCATTGCCAACCTGCACGACGTGGTGATTATTCTCGGCGTTTTCTCCATCTTTCAGTGGGAGTTTTCGCTGCCGGTGCTGGCGGCGATACTGGCGATCCTGGGTTACTCCGTCAATGAATCGGTGGTGGTGATGGATCGGGTGCGCGAGAATTTCCGCAACCGCAAATTCCGCAACACGCCGGTGCCGCAGGTGATTGACAACGCCATTACCGCCACCATGTCGCGCACCTTCATCACGCACGGCTGCACGCAGTTGATGGTGTCCTCGATGCTGATCTTCGGCGGCGAGACGCTGCATTACTTTGCACTGGCGCTGACCATCGGCATCTGCTTTGGCATCTATTCCTCGGTGCTGGTCGGCAGCCCGCTGCTGATGTGGCTGGGTCTGCGCCGCGAAGATCTCGTGCGCGCCGAGAAAAAACCCGCCGAAGAAGTCGTCTAGTTTCCGCGCACTTACGCTCACGGCGGCTTTTGTGGAGTTCCTCGCTGCGTTTATCGATATCGTCCTGCACCTCGATAAACATTTGCAGGTGTTGATCCAGAACTATGGTGTCTGGATTTACGCGATTCTCTTTCTGATCATTTTTTGCGAGACCGGTCTGGTGGTCACGCCTTTTCTGCCGGGCGACTCGCTGTTGTTCGTGGCCGGCGCGCTGGCCGCGGCGGGCGGCATGAACGTGCACCTGCTGGTGGTGCTGCTGATAGTCGCCGCGATCCTGGGTGATGCCGTCAATTACGCTTTTGGACGGTACCTCGGTCCCAAGGTCTTCCATGACGAAAAAGCGCGCTTCCTGAACCGGCGGCATCTGATGGCGGCGCACGATTTCTATGTGCGGCATGGCGGCAAGACCATCATCATCGCGCGCTTCATCCCCATCATTCGCACCTACGCGCCGTTTGTCGCGGGTATCGGCAGCATGCCGTATCCGCGCTTTGCGCTATTCAACGTGACCGGCGCGATCCTGTGGGTCGTATCGCTGGCCTACGCCGGGTATTTCTTCGGCAACGTTCCCTGGGTGAAGAAGAACCTGACGCTGGTGATTATCGGCATCGTCATCCTGTCGATCATGCCGGTGGTCATCGAGTTTGCGCGGCACAAATGGGCGAAGCGCGCTACCGTTAAATAGATTTCAAAAAATCAATTCAGTGCGCTGGCGAGTTTGCGGCGGTATTCGCCCACCAGCGGATCGCCGCCCAGCACGCTGAACAACTGCAACAGTGTCTTGCGCGCCACGTCGTCGTTGAACTTGCGGTCACGGCGCACGATTTCCAGTAATTGCTCGCAGGCCTCGGCGTGTTGCTGCCGTGCGATCAGCGCACGCGCGAGCTGCAGGCGCACATCAAGATCATTGGGGTTGTCCGCGATGCGTTTGGCGCATGCCCCTTCGTCCGCGGTGCTGCCGGCGCCCGCGGCGAGCGCAATGCGCGCTTGCAGCGTGGTCACGCGCTCATCCATCTTCGCCAACTCTGATAGCGATTGCAGCAGTTGCGCGGCCTCATCGTGGCGATTGAGCGTAATCAATAGTTCGGCGCTGTCGATGCGTACCGCCTCGTTGGCGGCGTCAAGTTCCGACGCATGCGCCAGCATGCGCAGCGCGCGTTCGGCGTCCTGAAGCTCGGCGTATTCGCGCAGCGTCTCGAGGCGCAGTTTTTCAGCCGGCGTGGGAATCAGGCGGTCGAGAAACTGGCGTACCTGGGACTCCGGCAGCGCGCCGGAGAATTCATCCACCAACTCGCCATCGACAAACGCTTTCACATTGGGAATGCCGCGCACGCCATAGCGCTGCGCCAGCGGCTGATTCTCGTCGGAGTTGATTTTGGCAAGGCGGAACTTGCCGCCGTACTCATCGGCGAGTTTCTCCAGCACCGGCTTCAGCGCGCGGCAGGGCCCGCACCACTCGGCCCAGAAATCGACAATGACCGGCGCGTGCTTAGAAGCCTCGATCACCGCCTGCTCGAAATTGGCCGCGGTGACATCCACACTGAACGCTGACATCAGATTTTCTTTGCCAGTTCGGCGGCCTTGCCGATGTAATTCGCCGGCGTCAGCGCCAGCAGGCGCTTTTTCTCTGCATCCGGTATGCCGGCGAGGCCGTTGATGAACGTCGCCAGCGTCTCGCGGTTGATGCCGGCCTTGCCGCGCGTCAGTTCCTTCAACTGTTCGTAGGCGCCGCTGACGTTGTAGCGGCGCATTACCGTTTGTATCGGCTCGGCCAGCACCTCCCAGTTATCGTCGAGGTCTTCGGCGAGTCGCGCGGGATTGGTTTCAAGTTTGTTCAGGCCCTTGAGGCACGAATCGTAGGCGAGCAGCGTGTAGCCCAGCGCCACGCCCATGTTACGCAGCACGGTGGAGTCGGTGAGATCGCGCTGCCAGCGCGAGATCGGCAGCTTTTCGGAGAGGTGCCGCAACACGGCATTGGCGAGGCCGAGATTACCTTCTGCGTTTTCAAAGTCAATCGGATTGACCTTGTGCGGCATGGTGGATGAGCCGATTTCACCCGCTTTGGTTTTCTGCTTGAAATAACCGAGCGAGATGTAGCCCCAGATGTCGCGATTCAGATCGATCAGTATCGTGTTCACGCGCGCGTAGGCGTCGAACAACTCGGCCATTGCGTCGTGCGGTTCGATCTGGATGGTGTACGGGTTGAACGTGAGGCCGAGGTGTTCAACAAAGTGTTGCGCGAAAATTTCCCATTGCACATCGGGACACGCCACCATGTGCGCGTTGTAATTGCCCACCGCGCCATTGATTTTGCCGAGGACGGACACTTTGGCAATGGCGTCGCGCGCGCGCCGCAGGCGATGCACCACGTTGGCGAGTTCCTTGCCCAGCGTGGTGGGCGAGGCGGGCTGGCCGTGCGTGTGCGCGAGCATGGGCAGGGCCGCGAGGTCGTGCGCTTGCGCGGTGAGACGGATGATGAGCGCATCCAGCGCGGGCAGCATCACGGTGTCGCGCGCGCCTTTTAACATTAACGCATGGCACAGGTTGTTGATGTCCTCGGAGGTGCAGGCGAAGTGGATGAACTCGGCGACCTTGACCACTTCGGCATTGCCGGCGAGTTTTTCCTTGAGGAAATACTCCACTGCTTTCACGTCGTGATTGGTGACGGCTTCGATGGCTTTGACGCGCTCGCCATCGGCCTCGGAAAAGTGGCTGACCAGCGCATCCAGCGTGGCGAGGGCGGCCGCGGAAAACGGCGGCACCTCGGCGAGCGTCGGCTCGGCGGCAAGCGCCTTCAGCCATTCGACTTCGACCTGCACGCGAAAGCGGATCAGCGCCCACTCGCTGAACAGCGCGCGCAGCGGCGCCATCTTCGATTGATAACGGCCGTCGAGCGGCGACAGGGCGGTAAGCGGGGAGAGCGGAAGGTTTGCCATGGAACTCTTGTAGAATTGAAGTGCAACTTTACCATACGCTTCGCACCGACAAAGGATACCCATGACCACCGCCAGCCAGACGCTTGCACGCTATGCCTCAGCGCTCCAATACGAGCAGATACCGCCGGAGGTCATCGAGCGCGCCAAGGATTGCCTGATCGATACCGTGGCCGCCTGCGTGCTGGGGGCGCAGATGCCGTGGACGCAGACGGTGATCGATTACGCCAAACGCAACAGCGCGCCGGGCGAATCGAATGTGCTGGGCACGGCGGTCAAGGTGCGCGCGCCGTTTGCCTGCCTGTGCAATGGCGCGGCGGCGCACGCGTTTGAACTCGACGCCTTGTGCGAACCCAGCGTGGGCATGCATCCCAGCGCCGCGCTCGGCGTGCCTGGGTTGGCGGTGGCGCAGGGTCGCAAGAAATCGGGCCGCGATTTGATTGAGGCGTTTGTCGCGGGCTTCGAGGTGCTGTACCGCATCGGGCAGGCCACGCATCACTCGCCGGAAAAACTCGGCTTTCACGCGCCCGGCGTGATGGGCGTGTATGGCGTGTCGTGCGTGGTGGCGAAACTGTTTAACGAAAGCGCCGAACAGATGGCCAACGCTTTTGGTATCGCGGGTTCGATGAGCTCCGGCCTGATGGAGTTCTCGCGCAGCGGCGGGCTGGTGAAGCGCCTGCACCTCGGGCGCGCGGCGGAAGGCGGCTTTCTGGCGGCGGCGCTGGCGCGCGATGGTTACACTGGGCCGACCGAAGTGCTCGAAGGCAAATACGGATCGCTGAATACCTTCTGCCGCGACGCGCAGCCGGAATACATGAACAAGGACTTGGGCAAAACGTGGCACACCATGAAAACCAAGTTCAAGCGCTTTGCCTGCCACGCCAACGCGCAGGTGCCGGTGTCGCTGATGCTCGACGTTAAAGCCAAACACGGCATCAGCGGCGACGATGTGGCGCGCATCGAGATGGCGGTCAACGAAAAAAGCCTGAGCCATCACAATATTCCTGAACCGGCTGATCTCGCGATGGCACAGTACAGCGTGCCGTTTTCTACCGCGCTGGCACTATTCGTTGATCCGACCGATCCGTGGGTGTTCTGCGACAAGAACGTCAATGATCCGCGCATCCGCGCGCTGTCAAAATCCGCCACGCTGGCGCCGCTGGTAGCGGCGAAAGAGCAATCCGGCATGGCCACACGCATCACCCTGCATCTGAAGAACGGCAAGACCGTGATGGCTGAAGGCGACAATTTCAAAGGCACGCCGAGCATGCCGCTCACGCGCGGCGAGTTGCTGGAGAAATTCCTGAAGCTCACCGCGCACCGCGAACGCCCGAAAGCCGAACGGTTGTTTTCGCAGTTAGCGGACTTGGAGAACATCAAGGATGTCAGCGCGCTGGATTTTGCGTTGTAGATGCCAGTTGTGATGCTCGTAAGGCGTGTTTGTAAAAACATAATAAAAACAAATGCTTACGTTTTATTTCTGGTAACGGCGATGCTGGCCGCGACGGCCCTCGTGCAACAGCCGCCGTACCCCGCCAAGCCCATGCCGCGTTTGCCGGGCGCGACCGTCCAATGACTGCGACCCGCCGTACGCTCGCTGAATGGGTGATGCTCGCCGCGCTGGTGGCGATGTGGGG
>JANPOH010000617.1:0-17688 GCA_031427895.1 Betaproteobacteria bacterium | reverse complement strand
GCGCCCGGCGTCACTGTGATTTCGTGTTCGGGGTCGTAGCTTGCGCCGTAGAGCGTGTGCATTTTTTCGGCGATGGCCTCGCGCAAGCCGATGATGCCCGCCATCGGCGGGTATTGGTTCAGCCCCGAGTTAATGTATTTGCAGAACAGCGCGCGCAACTCCGGCGCACAGTCGAAATCGGGAAACCCCT
This sequence comes from Betaproteobacteria bacterium, assembly GCA_031427895.1. Lineage (GTDB taxonomy): Bacteria > Pseudomonadota > Gammaproteobacteria > Burkholderiales > SG8-41 > UBA5216. The sequence goes on along the minus strand of JANPOH010000617.1, from coordinate 17,498 downwards.
GCGACAGATTGATCGCCTTGTGATCGGCGGCGAGCTTCGACATCACGGTGAAGATGGTGGTGCCGACGTTGGGGAGTTTCGAGGCGATGGGGCGGGGATAATTTTTCATGAGCGTGTGCAAAAAGGTAAAACAGCCGTCGTCAGCCGCTCCGGCAGCGCATTGGCGGCGCATCGGCAGCGCATCCCGCCCGTTTGCGTGAAGCGTGGTGTGTGGTGTGTGGACGGCAATTATATCGCCGTCCCGCACGCCAGGTTGGGCGATGGTTCTGCTTGCTGGTTGTTATGTAAGTATTTGTTTTTATTGCATTTTTATTAACTGGGCCAGGTGCGTTTGGCGCTGTCTCGCGATGCGGGGCGGCACATACGGCGATCCGATGCGTATTCGGTACACCGTGCAAAAAACCGGCGAAATTTTCGTCCCGATGCAGTTTTTCGCACGAAAACGCGCCCAAGAGCAGGTAGAATGCGCCCCTTCCTGATTCGCTTGGAGTTTCCCCGCACGAACTGTGCCCCGCGACGCAACCTGCGGGCGGACAGCGGATTGCGAAAGGCCCCGCGGGTGGTTTCAAACCCGAAGGGTCGGCAGTGCAAACCCCCAGGCAAGGAAGCCGCACGCGACAAGCAAGCCCGGCGTAACCTCGGCACGGGCTATCGATAGTCATTACTTAAAGAAAGCAACATCATGGCAAGGCAGAAGCCCCTCAATCTGTATCGCAATATCGGCATCATCGCGCACATCGACGCGGGCAAGACCACGACGACGGAGCGGGTGTTGTATTACACCGGAAAAAAGCATCAGATCATTGAGGTGCATGACACCAAGGACGGCAAAGGCAGCACCACCACGGATTATCTGGAGCAGGAACGCAAGCGCGGCATCACCATCCAGAGCGCGGCGGTGTCGACCGAGTGGAAGGGCTATCAGGTCAACGTGATCGACACGCCGGGACACGTGGATTTCACCATCGAGGTGAACCGCAGTCTGCGCGTGCTGGACGGCGCGGTGGTGGTGTTCGATGGCGTGGCCGGCGTTGAACCGCAGACCGAGACCAACTGGCGCCTTGCCAACCAGTACAACGTGCCGCGCATCTGCTACATCAACAAAATGGATCGCATGGGCGCGAACTTCGCCCATTGCATCAAGGGCATCAAAGAGCGCCTGGGCGCCAACATCGTGATGTGCCATGTGCCGCTGGGCAGCGACACCGAGTTCACCGGCATGGCCGATCTGGTGGCCGGCGTCGCCTATGTGTGGACTTCCGACGACAAGGATGCCGAGTGGGAAACCGTGCCGCTCGAATCCCTGCGCGCGCGTTTCAACTTCGCCGCCTCGCGCGACAACGACTGGATCGACCAGCTTCCGGCGCTGCGCAAGGAAATGCTCGAAACCGCGCTGGCGCTCGATGACGATGCGTTCACGCAGTATGTCGAACAAGAAACCTTTGATCCCGCCGTGCTGAAAGCCTGCATCCGCAAAGGCTCGGTTACCGGCACGCTGGTGCCGATACTGTGCGGCTCGTCGTGCAAAAATAAAGGCGTGCAGCACTTGCTCGATGCGGTGATCGACTACCTGCCGTACCCCGGCGAGAACGGCGGCATTTCCATGGTGGATCCCGACGGCAAGGTCATCGGCACGCAGGAAGTGAAAGACGAAGCCCCGGCGCGCGCGCTGGCGTTCAAGGTGATTAACGACCAGTTCGGCACGCTGACCTTCGTGCGCGTCTACTCGGGCATCATCAAAAAAGGCGACACCCTCTACAACGTGACGCGCGACAAAAAAGAGCGCGTCGGTCGCATCGTCGAAGTGCAGGCCAACGTCACCAAGGACATCGACGAAGTGCGCGCTGGTGACATCTGCGCCTTTGTGTCGATGAAAGACACCGAGACCGGCGATACCCTGAGCGATCCCGATCACCAGCAACTGCTGGAGCGCATGCGCTTCCCGGATCCCGTGATCAGCGTCTCCGTCGAACCCAAGACCCGCGCCGACATCGACAAAATGTCCACCGCGCTCTACAAAATGGTCAAGGCAGATCCGTCGCTGCGGCTGAACGTCGATCACGAAACGGGTCAGACATTGCTGCGCGGCATGGGCGAACTGCACCTCGAAGTCACCATCGACCGCATGCGCACCGAACTCGGCGTCGAAGCCAACATGGGCAAACCCAAGGTGAGCTTCCGCGAAGCCTTCGGCAAGTCCCTTGAACTGGTCTACACCCACAAAAAGCAATCCGGCGGTTCAGGCCAGTATGCCGAAGTGAAGATGATTTTCGAACCGCTCGCCGCCGGCACCGGCATCGAATGGTCCGACGAAATCAGCGGCGGCCGCATCCCCCGCGAATTCATTCCGTCGGTGGAGTTCGCCATCCGCACCGAGAGCAAAAAAGGCATGATCGCGGGCTATGAGGTCGTTGACTTCAAGGCGCGCCTGATCGACGGCAAGTACCACGACGTCGACAGCTCGGCGCTGGCATTCGAGATCGCGGGGCGCAGCATCTTCCGTGAGGCGCACAAGGCCAGCAAGCCGAAACTGCTTGAGCCCATCATGCGCATCGAAGTCGTAACCGAAAGCGAATACCTCGGCGACATCATCGGCGACATCAATCGCCGCCGCGGCCAGGTGACCGACCAGGGCCAGAAAGGCCCGCAGGCCACCGTGCAGGGCTTCGTGCCACTGGCGGAGATGTTCGGCTACATCAACTTCCTGCGCTCCAGCACCAGCGGACGCGGCACCTTCACCATGGAATTCGCCCACTACTCCGAAGTGCCGGCGGGCCTGGTGGACAAATTGATGGAGAAAGAAGTCAAGTAACCCCGGACTACGCGCGCGCGTCCGGCCATGCACACGCCGGGCGCCGCGCCTTTCCGTATCAATGCCGAATGTCCGGTCGGCAGACCGGCGGCCTCGGTTCCGTGCTCAGTTTTGTGCTCAGTTCTGTGTGACTCGCCGCGCGGCCAGCGCCTGGATGTCCTCGATAAAGCCTTGCAGCCGATGCAGCGCGTGCTCGCGTTGCTGCGGCGTGAGCATGCGTTCGACTTCCAGATACAGCGCGACCCTTTTGTCGATGGCGTCGTGCTGCGCCTTGTCGAACTCCGGCGCGCGGCCTTTTTCCCAATCGGTGAGCCACGCCTGCAATCGCGGGGTGAACGCGGCTTTGTCGTGGCGTAAATTCAGCAGCGCGAGAAATTCTTTTTGCCGCCGTTGGCGATCCTGCTGGCGCATTGCGTCGGTGGAGGGGATTGCGTCGTTTAACGCGGCGATGCGATCTTCCTGCGCGTGGGTGAGGGCGCCCGCCCACTCGCGCAGTTGCTTGAGCGTGCGTTCGAGCCGTGCGCGTTTGCGCTGTTCATCCGTGCCGCCCAGTTTGTATTCGCGCGCGAATTTCTGGTTTACCTTGACGAAGTGTTTTTCCAGCGCGCGGATGTTTTCCGGCGTCAGCGTCGCCAGCATCTCGGCGGCATCGTTGGCGCCGCGCTGCGCGATGGCGCGAAAGCGCGCCTTGGCGCCATCCACCATCCACGCCGCATCCTCGCGGGTGAGCGGGCGCTGGCCGCGTTGCTTGATCTCGGTGAGAAAACGCGCGTAGTCGGGCAGTTGTTCCTGACGATGCCATTTCAGCAGGCGATCCATGCGGACGTTGAAATCCTGCTTTTGCGCGGCGTCGAAATCGAAGTAATCATCGGCCATCCACGCGAGTATCGTGTCGGCCTGGTTGTAGCCGATGCGTATCGCGCTGCAAGCCGATAGCAGTGCGAGCGCCAGCGCGAGCGCGAGCACGAGCAGAAAGCGTCGCGATCCGTTCCTTTGCGTGTGTAGGTTTAGCATGGGACTATCGTACGCCTTAAGCAAAAACAGGGCCGCGCAGGCCCCGTTTTTGTGTCACCGCGGTGGTGTGAATCAGAGTGAGCCGGTGCCTGCCTTGGCGCATTGCTCGTCCTGATCGCCGGTGACGCCGCTGACGCCGACCGCGCCGATGATCTTGCCGCCGACCACGATGGGTTCGCCGCCGGGCGAGCCGATGACACCGGGCAGGGTCATGATGGCCACGCTGCCCTTGGCGATGACATCGACAAAGGCGCGGGTCGGGCGGCGGAACGTGGCCGCGGCGACCGCCTTGTCCTGCGCGATGCGCACGCTGGCGATTTGCGTATCGTTCATTTTTTCAAAGTACACCAGCTTGCCGTGGGTATCGACCACGGCAACCGCGACGCGCCAGCTATTCTTTTGGCACTCCGCAAGGGTGGCGGACGCCACCTTTTTGGCGACGTCAATGGTGATGTCGGCGCCGTAGGATTGCGCGTTTGCCATGCCGGCGGCGAACGCAAGCGAGAGTGCGCCTGCAATGCTTGAAATGATTTTTGTTTTGGACATGAAGGTCTCCTTGGTGATGGGGTGATTCGCGGGTGATTCAGGGTGAAGTGCCCGCTACGATACCTGCCGGCGATGGCGCAGGCAATCGCCACAGGCAAAAATAAACGATCAAAAACTAAAGCGATTTGAAGTGTTCCAGCATGCGCTGCCGCATTGCAGCATCGGGCAGACGGCCCATGCCCGCTTGCATATTATCCGCAAGGTGCGTGACGCGGCGCGTGCCGGGGATCACGCAGGTCACTGCGGGATGTCCCAGCAGGTATTTCAGAAAAAACTGCGCCCACGAGGTGCAGTCGAATTCGGCGGCCCATGCCGGCAGCGGCTTGCCTTTAACGCGGCCAAACAGATTGGCTTGTGCGAACGGGCGGTTGATGATGACCGCCACGTCAGCGTCGCGGCAGGCGGGCAGCAGGCGCGCTTCCGCTTCGCGCTCTGCCATCGAGTAGTTAAATTGAATGGTATCGTAAGTATTTGTTTTTACTAGTTTTTCTAGTTCCGCATGTGCGCCGGCGTGATAGTGCGTGATGCCCATGTAGCGAATTTTGCCGCTGATTTTCCATGCCTTCAAGGTTTGCGTATGCGTGTCGAGGTCGAGCAGGTTGTGTATCTGCATCAGCTCCATGCGCGCGGTACGCATGAGCTGGAACGATTGCTCCATCTGCGTTATCCCCGCTTGCCGGCCGCTGGTCCAGACCTTGGTGGCGAAGAAATATTTCTCGCGCTTGTTTAACTCGCTGGTGAGATCGCCGACCACGCGCTCGGCTTCGCCGTACATGGGCGAGGAATCGATCACCGTGCCGCCCTGCGCGGCGAAATTGAGCAGCACCTGTTTGAGTTCGGTACGCTCGGGCGCATTCGGGGAAACGTTGAAGGTGTCGTAAGTGCCGATACCGACCACCGGCAGCAGCTCGCCGGATTTCGGTATTGCACGTTTAATCAAGGGTTTGTTTTGTGCGTGGGTGGTCATGGGCAGCAGGGCGGTTGCGCCAAGGGAGGCGAGGTATGTTATCGCGCGGCGGCGCGGGGCGGAGGCGGCGGTAGTGGGCATTATGCGTGCCTGTGCGGTTATCAGCGGTATAGTATGGCTTCTGCCGCGCAATTTAAACAGGATCAAATCATGACGCAAAGTTTAATCGTCGACGGACTGGTGGCGTTTGTCAAACGCGCCTGCCCGACGTGCAGCCTGATCGTGCCGCAAATGCAGGAGGCCGCGCGCGCGCGGAAGGATTTTCAGGTGGTGACGCAGGACGATGCGGCGTTTCCAGCGGGGGTGGCGAACGTGGTGGATGACCACGAACTCGATCATTCGTATCTGAATCATATCGAAGCCACGCCAACGTTGATCCGCTACGCGGGCGGCAAAGAAGTCGAACGCGTGATGGGCTGGGATCGCGCCGGGTGGCAGCGCATGACCGGCTTGGCCACCCTCGGCAGCGCGTTGCCGCCGCTAGTGCCGGGGTGAGGCTCACGCTCACTCGAGCCCGGGGTGGCCGAGAGACTGGAAGCAAAACACAAAGGCGGCGCGCTCGCCTCGCGCAAGATTGAATACGCGGCGGAGGATGATCCCGAAGAGATGTGCCATCAGCGCGGCTGGAGCGACGGCCTGCCGGTCACGCCGCCCACCGACACGCGCGTGCTGCGCATGCTCGCGGGCACCACGCGTAAGCCGGGCGAAGTGATCGGCAAGATTCCGCCGTATCTCGCGCCCTGCACCATCGAGAAGGTGGCAATCAACGCGGTGATGGCGGGCTGCAAGCCGGAATACATGCCGGTGCTGCTGGCGGTGCTGGAGGCCGCGCTGGAGCCGGTGTTCACGCTGCACGGCGTGCTGGCGACGACGTATTTCTCCGGGCCGGTCATCATTGTGAATGGGCCGATCGCCAAGCAAATCGGCATGAACAGCGGCATCAACGCGCTGGGGCAGGGCAACCGCGCCAACATGACCATCGGCCGCGCACTCAATCTGATCGTGCGCAACATCGGCGGCGGCAAGCCTGGCGAAGCAGATCGTTCCACGCTGGGCGCGCCCAGCAAAATCGGCCTGTGTTTCGCCGAGGATGAAACAGACCCCGAGTGGGAACCGTTGTCGGTGGCACGCGGTTTCAAGCGCGACGTATCCACCGTGACGCTGTTTCAGGGCCACGGCGTTGAAGCCTTCGTCGATCAGAAATCGCGCACGCCCGAAGGGCTGTCGAAATCGTTTGCCACCCACCTGGTACGCATGGGGCACTTGCGCCTGACGCAATCGGCGCGCGCCATCGTGGTGCTGTCGCCGGAACACTATCGCATCTACAAGGAAGCGGGCTGGGGGCGGCGCGAGATTGAGAAAGCGCTGTACGAAGCAACGATACGACCGGGGCGCGAGATACTCGCGGGTCTTGATGGCATCGGCGAGGGCGTGCCGGCGAGCCGCGCCGATGAAATGATCCCCAAGTTTCACGACGACGGCTTGCTGGTGGTGCGCGCAGGCGGGCCAGCGGGATTGTTTTCAGGCGTGCTGCCCGGTTGGCTGGCAGGCCGCAACAAGGCGGAACTGCAACTGGTAACCAAGGAGGTAAAGTCATGAACTGGATGCGTGACCCCACGGCGGAAACATCCGCTATCAAACGGGCGCGGCTGGCGCCGCCGCCGTCGCTGGCGGGCAAGACCGTTGGCCTGTTCGACATCGGCAAAACGCGCACCGATGAATTTTTCAATCAGCTTGAAATCCGTTTGCACGAACGCGGCATCCAAACCCGGCGTGTCGGCAAACCCACCAACGCCAAAGTCGCCACGGCGGAAAACCTCGCGAAGATCGCGTCCGAAGTCGATGTGGTGATTATCGGGCTTTCCGACTGAGGCTCATGCACGTCGTGCAGTCTGCACGACCTGATGAACTTCGATGAGCGTGGCATCCCCGGCGTGTCGGTGGTGACAACAGGCTTTACCGACGCGGTGGAAGTGCAGACCAAGGCCATCGGCTTTGAAGCAGCGGTGGTTTACACGCCGCATCCGATTCAGAATCGCACGGCGGATGAACTGAAGAAAATCGCCGATGATGTGGTGGAGCCAGTGCTTAAATTACTGATGGCGGGTTAAAGGTAGGTTGGGCTGCAAAGCCCAACATCGCAAGTGTGCCGCGCCTGAACACTCGCCATCTCGTCGCGTGTCATTTTGTTGGGCTTTGCAGCCCAACCTACAGCACCGTAGCACCGTAGGGCGGGAGCTATCCCGCCTTTCGGGTGTCGCACCGAAGGCGGGGAGGGTTTTCAGCACCTTTTGTTTTTATCCCCTCAGGTCCAGCCGGTCGCGCGCGCTACCTTGTTCAGCGCGTCGTCGCTGGTAATCAAGCGAGCGCTGTGTTGTTCAGCTACGGCCAGATAGAGCGCATCGTACACAGTCAAGCCATGTGCTTGCGCCAATACGGTAGCCGGTAACAGCAGAGGTCCGTGTTCGCATAGCCGGATCGGCAGCGCCACAATCGCTTGCAGCAGTTCGCCAAGCTCTTGCGCGGAAAGTTCACCGCGCCGTTGCTTGCGTAGCAATACGTTCGCGGTTTCCGCCAGCAGCAACTGCGGTGCTAACAGCACGTCTGCGCCGCTGGCGGCGCGATTAAATGCCGCCTCAAGCTCGGAATGTATCGGACCGTCTGGCACAAACAAGCGAATTAGCGCGGAGGTGTCGATCACCCATATCATCGTGCACGATCCTGCCGCACGTCTTCTACCGTATCAGCGAGATTGCGTCCCGCAAGCCGTGCGCGCCAAGCGCGTGCGGTTGCCAAGCCAGGTCCAGCGGCCAGCTTTGCCTCTCGTTCAATGATGCAGCGTACCTGCTCCTGCATACTGCGGTGATTGGCTGCCGCCATCGCCTTGAGTGCGTCATATACATCGTCCGGCAGGTTGCGAATGCTCAATGCTTTCATAAGGATATCTCGATATCAAAATGCTATCACTATTATAGTATCACATTGCATTCTTGATCGTAAGCTGCTGCCGGCGGGTTAGCACCGTAGCACCGTAGCACCGTAGCACCGTAGGGCGGGAGTCATCCCGCCTTCGGTGAATCCCGCAAAAGGCGGGATACTTATTGCGTAAGTGAGACTCCTCCCGCCGGGGGATTTTGGTAGAGGGAACAAAACTCAAACCGTGCCAATAAACTCCACCATCCGCTTACGCTGCGCCGCATTCGGCAGGCGCGTGCGCCCGGCGTTAAGGTTGTCCTGCATGTGTTCCACGCGGTCGGTGCCGGGAATGACGAGATTGACTTCTTCGCGGGCGAGCATGTATTTGAGGAAAAACTGGCCCCAGCTCGGCGCATCGAATTCCTTCGCCCACTCGGGCACCTGCTTGCCGGCCACGGCTTTGAACAGTGCCGCGCGGGCGAAGGGCAGGTTGCACATCACTGCGGTGCCGGTGTCGGCGGCGACGGCGAGGAGCTTGTCCTCGACGCTGCGCTCGGCCAGCGAGTAGTTGATCTGGATGAAGTCGAGTTTTTCTTTTTGCAGCATTTCGATCAGGCGCGGGTTGGCCTTGTCCTGATCCTGCGAGTGGGTGACGCCGATGTAGCGGCAGATGCCCTGCGCCTTCCATTCGCGCAGCACCGCAAGATGCTCGGCGGCCTCTGCCTGCGGCACGAAGCCGATGTTGTGCCGGAGCATCAGTTCAACTTTGTCGGTGCGTAGCCGGCGCAGTGACTCCTTCATCTCCGCGGCGGCGCCGTCGCGTCCGGGCGCGCGGAACTTGGTCGAAATAAACGCGCGGTCGCGCGCTTTCATTTCCGCGAGCAGGTCGCCGAGCGTGGCTTCCGCCGGCCCGTAGGACGGCGCGGTATCGATGCAGCGTGCGCCGGCATCGAGCAATGCGCGCAGGACGGCGATGCGGCTTGCGCGTTTTTCGGTGTCGTTGCCGATATCGAGCACGAACTGCGTGCCCATGCCGATGACGGGCATGGCTTCACCGGTGCGCGGAATCTTGCGCGTCAGCAGCGGCTGGGCGGCGGCGGTCTGCGCGTAGGCGGGCAGCACCGTGGCGGCGCCGAATGTAACGCCGAGTGCTGCGCCGAGGGCGAGGATGTCGCGGCGGGTGTGCAAGTGGTTTGTCGTCATGATAAGGGTTGTTATAAAAAAGTTAATAAAAACATATAGTTATGACATTTTAGCTATTTGGCGTGCCGGCGGAACGCTGCTCCTGCATGCGGCCCAACGCCAGCGCGAGCCCCAGCCACGCCGCAGTCACGGGCACGGTGGCCAGCGAAATCGCGCCGAGTTCCATGCCCGCGCCGCGCAGCGCCTGAAACAACCAACTGAATGCTACATCGGCGCCGCGAAACACCACGTTATCGATGACGTTTTTGGCTTTGTATTTTTCTTCGCGATCGACCACGGTGAACATGACTTCGCGCGCGGGATTGGAAATGGCGAAGTTCGCCGTACGTTGCACGGCCTGAAACACCAGCACCACCCACAGCATCGGCGTCGCCCACAGCGCGATAAATCCGATGGCGAAGACGAGCGGCAAAAACGCCGCGGCAGGCCCCGCGCCGAAGCGCTTGATGAGTTTGCCGGTGGCGAAAAACTGCACCACGATGGTGAGCAGGCCCACGGCGAGGTCAATCTGCGCGAAGATGGCAGTGCGCTTGTTCGGATCGGCGGACATCGCGGAAACGATGTTCGCCTGCTGAAAATACAAAAACGTGCCCGCCAGCGACAGCAGCGCCACCCACAGCGCGATGCCCGCCAGATAGGGCGAGCGCGCAATCATCACGATGCCCGCGATCCAGTTGCCGCCGAGGGCTGCGTCCGGTTTGGCTTCGGCGTTGTGCCCGGCTTTGAATTGCGCCGCCTCGGTCTCCAGCCGCATGGCGCAGAACACCGCGCATTCCAGCAGCAGCGCGGCAATGATTAACAGATTGGCGCGGCCGATGGGCACGGCGAGCAGGGTGACGATGGCAGGTCCCAGCAGCGCGCCCGCCGAACCGCCCGCGGCGATGAAGCCGAACAATCGCTTGCCTTGTTCCGAGCCGTATAGATCGGCCATGAATGACCAGAACACCGACACCGCGAACAAGTTGAATACGCTGATCCACACGAAGAACGTCTGCGCGGTCAGCGACAGCGCGGCGCCTTTGGGCAACAGGGTCAGCAACAACCAGAAGATAAGGATATTGGCGACAAAGAAGTGGTACACCAGCGGAATGAAGCGTCGCCGCGGCAGCCGCGCCACCAGCGCGCCGTAGACCGGCGCTACGGCAAGCATGACAAAGAAGGTTGCGGTAAACAGCCACGGCAGATTTTTGATGCCGCTGGCCAGCCCCATTTCGTCGCGCACCGGGCGCAGCACGTAGTAGCCCGCCAGCAGGCAGAAAAAATACGCGAACGACCACAGCAGCGCGCGCGTTTCGCCGGGTTTGACGGCGACCACGCGCGCGAGGAACCTGTCGGCAGTCGATTCGCTCATGCCGTTTTACGCCGGACGTTTGTAGCCGAAAGATTCCAGATACTTTTTGAAATCCGCACCGACTTCCACATGCGATTGCCCGATTTCCAGCGTGGCCTGCAAATAGCCGAGCTTGGAGCCGCAGTCGTAGCGTGTGCCCTGGTAGCGGTAGGCCAGCACCTGCTGCTCGGTCAGCAGCGAGGCAATGCCGTCGGTCAATTGAATTTCGCCTCCCGCGCCGGGTGTTACGTTGTCGAGGTGATGAAAAATGCGCGGCGTGAGTATGTAGCGCCCCACCACCGCCAGCGTCGAGGGCGCGGCGTCGGGTGCGGGCTTTTCCACGATGGCGGCAATTTTTTCCAGCCGCTCGGCCAAGGGTTGCGAGGCCACGATACCGTAGCTGCCGGTGTCGGCGCGCGGCACCTCCTGCACGCCCAGCACCGAGCAGCGGTGTTGGGCGTGGACTTCGGCCATTTGCTGAATCACCGGGCGCGCGGCGACTATCAAATCATCCGCCAGCAACACCGCGAACGGCTCATCCGCAACCGCCGGTTTGGCGCACAGCACCGCATGGCCGAGGCCCAGCGCCTCGGTCTGGCGGATATAGATGCAGTTGACGTGTTTAGGCAGGATGTTGCGTACGGCATTCAGCAACGCCTGCTTGCCCTGGCGTTCGAGCTCGGTTTCCAGTTCGTAGGCTTTGTCGAAGTGGTCTTCAATCGCGCGTTTGTTGCGCCCGGTGATAAAGATCAGATCGGTCATGCCGGCCGCCACCGCTTCTTCAACCGCATATTGAATCAACGGTTTATCGACGATGGGCATCATCTCCTTGGGGCTGGCCTTGGTGGCGGGCAGAAAGCGCGTGCCCAGCCCGGCGACCGGGAAGACTGCTTTGGTGATGGGTTTCATGTTGGCGTATTCTTTTGCAGCGGTGTTCAGGATGGTTGTAAAAGACCGCGTGATTCCAGGGCCGCGAGCACCCAACTGAAGCGGATGCGCTCTTGCTCCAGACGCAAATTCGGCCGGATACGATCGCCGCGCAGATCATCATATAACGCATTTTCCATGGGGGTTAGCCGCGTGAGATTTCGCGCCGCGGGTTTTTCTTCATGGCCCCACAGCGATTCAAATTGCAGCAAGGTGCGTTTATCCATCAGAAATGACTCGGCGTGCGGGAAATGTCCGCGAAGCTCGTCGAGTATGGCGAAGGCGTGCGTGTCGATATCTCCCCAATAGTGAATGCGGCACTGCTTGAGCCAATCCGCCTTGCCGAGCGCCGCGAATCCGTAGCCCGCGCCGAAGATGACCATGCTTTGTTTTGCCGCCGGAAACGCCAGAAAGTTGATTTCATTTTCAGTAATGAATACATCGGATATGCCGGATTTCAGGCATGCGAAGCTGTCGGCATTCAGCGTAATGTCCTGCGTTTGATCGCCGGGCAGCAGGTGATGCGCGGCATCAAGTACGCGAAAACGAATACGCTCCGGTTTATCTTTAAAGCCGTAACGTTGCGCGAATCGCGATAATCCGGTTGCGAGCGGGTCGATAGCCGCCATGGGCAGGGCAAGATCCAGCAGATCGCCCAGCACGCCGCGATGATTTTCCACGAATTTGCTGTGGACGCCGGGCAAATCCATTTGCCGCAGGTAAATGCCGGGCCGAGGGTGGTCTTTGAGCCATGCCACCACATCGAGCAGCCGTTCCCAATCCGCCGCGAGCGCCAGCGCTTTTGCCGGATGCGTGTTTAACCACGCCAGCAATGCCGGCTGGCGTTCGCGCGTGGCGCCGATCAAGCGGGTAAAAAGCGCGGCTTCATGTTGTTTACCGATGAGCGCGATGGCGGCTTCGGCGGTGTCTATCCAGGCGCTGTGCGGCAGGGCATTGATCCCCAAAACACGATGCCTGATTTCACGTAGCGTCAGGCGGATATGCGGCATCTCGCGCAATTGACTGTCCCAGGCGCGCACCTGATCGAAATGGTCGAGCAGTTCGGAAGAACTGGGGCATTTGAGCGCGAGACGCTTTGGAAACGCCGGTTGTTGCGTGACGAGGCCGGCGAGGATGTCGCCGCGATCCCACCATTTTTGCACTTGCTGTCGCAGCGCGGCAGGCGTTGTCCAGTCCGTCAACGTTGTCTCGCTTTTTCTTCGCGGTAGGCTTCGATGGAGAGATTTCGCAGCATGGATGCGCTGCCGTTTTCATTATGGACGAAGCCGACGTGGGAGACGAAGGGCTCGATGACGTGGATTTTCTGCAGCGGCGTCACGATCAGCAGTTGTAAATTGAGTTGTTTAAACAGGCGCAGCCCATATTGCGCGGACTCATCCGAGCCGCGCCCCGAACGCTTCGTCAATCACCACGAAGCGGAATGAGCGCGAGCGTATCGCGCCCCACTCCAGGCCGAATTGGTAGGCAAGACTGGCGGCCAGAATGGTGTAGGCCAGTTTTTCTTTCTGGCCGCCCGATTTGCCGCCGGAATCCGAGTAGTGCTCGTGTTCGCTTTCGTCTTCGCGCCAGCGCTCGCTGGCGGCGAACAGAAACCAGTTGCGAACATCGGTCACCTTTGCGCTCCAGCGCCTATCCAGTTCAGACAGGCCTTCGCGCCCGCGAAAGCGGTCGATGATGCCTTTGACTTGCAGGAACTTGGCTTCCGAGTATTGGGCATCGTCCGAACCGGTGATCGCGCCTTCGGTGCAGGCGCGCAACTCTGCCTGAAAGTTACGCATGTCGGCATCGGGGCTGGGCTGTGATTCCAGCATGATGTAACGCCCCGCGTTGTAGTCGATCTGCGTGAGCGATTCGTTGATGCGTCCGATACGCTCCCTGATGGTTTCCCGTTCGCGTGACAGTTGTGCGCTGAAGTTCGCTATCTCGTTGATTGTATTGACATTTAATAGCTCCTTGAAGCGTGCATCAAAGCGCGGCAGATCATCGGCATTGAGTTTGTCCAGCAGCGTGCGGTACTCGAAGGCGGCGTCAACGCTGGCATCGATGTCGGCGGTTTCGAGCTTGAATTCTTCTTTGAAAGAAGCCATGGCCTTGACGATTTTTTCCGCGAGCCGTTTTAGTTTATGGTCTTCGGCGTCAATGCGCGTTTGCAGCCATGCGCGCAATTCCTGCTCGCGGTTATCGCACGATTCAATGGTCAGTTGAGTCAGTTGATGTTCGCCGAGCGCTTGCGCGCGCATCGGGTCCAGCCGCGCGTTCGCTTGTTGCAGAATCTCGGCGGGTGTTTCCGTCAATAATGTTTGCGTTTGCGCGTGCAACGTTACGGCGGTTTCACGCCGGGCTTGCACGCCGCCCAGTTGTTGGTTGCGCTCGGTCAGCGCGGCCCCGCTCTGTGTCAACGCGGTTTGCGCCTGAGTCAACGTCACGCTCAGTTGACGCAGCAGGTCCGACGCGGATTCCAGCCGCTGCTTTTCTTCGAGCAGACGCGCAATTTCGCTCGTCACCGAGGGCCAATCGATCTCCTGAAAATCGCGGAACTCTTCGAGTTTGGACAGCGCTTCCAGCCGGCCTTTGAGCGCGCGCTGATCGGCCTGTATCCGGCCAATGACGCTGCCGATTTCGCCCAGTTTTTTTTCGAGTTGACGCTTTTTGTCATCGAGGTTGGCGATTTTTGCCGTGTTGCTCCAGCCCAGCACAAAGCGGCTGCGGTCATCGATGAGGTGGCGGTCGTCTTTGTCGTGGCGCTCGCCCGCCGCCTTGATCTGGCCGTTGCGGGTGATGGCGCGGGTCTCGCGGCGAAATTGTTCCTGCGTTTCGCAGCACGCCACGTCGAAGCGATGGTGCAGTTCGCGTTCGAGCCAGTCGTAAAACGGTGAATCGGGCTTTACCGAGAGTTTGCGTGCCAGTGAATGCTGGTGCAATCGCGGCAGTTCAGCGCGGTTGGTTTCGGTGGCGGGGCGCACGCGAAAATACACCAGGCGACCCTTGAGGTGGGTGCGGTCCACCCAATCGGCAACGTCTTTGTAGTGCGCGTCGGGCGCGATCAGGGACAAGCCGAATCCGTGCAGCAGGCGTTCGGCTGCGCCCTCCCAGTCGCGTTCCTCCTGGCGCACCTGCACCAGTTCGCCGGCGAAGGGCATCGCATCCTCGGGCAAGTGCAAGGCCTGACACAACGCCGCGCGGATGGCGATTTGATGCGCGGGGATGTTGCTGCGCCGCGCTTTCAGGCTGTTGATTTCCGCGGTGAGCGCATCGTGTTCGGTTTTGCCCTGGCGCAGGTTCACGCTGTGTTCGGTGAGGCCGTTTTGCAGCACCGCCTCGCGATGGCGCAACTGCTCGCTCAAGGTTAAAAATCGTGCGCGTTGCGCCCCATAGGCCGCTTCGGTATCCACGGCGGTTTCATCGAGCACGCGGATCAACTCGTCGTAGCGTTGGGCCTTGCGCCGCCGGCTGTCGCGTATCTGTTCCCGAGCGCGAATGTCGTTGGCGAGCCGCTCCAGACGGTCACCGCCGTTTTCGGCCACGGCCTGCTTTAACTCATCCACCCGCGCTTGCTGCGCGTGCCGGTGTTCCTCCAGCCGCTGGACTTGCAGGTTTAATTTCTCCCATTCGGCTTCAAGATGGGTAATGCGTTTGTCGAGCAGGGCCAGTTTTAAACCGGCAAAATACGGGCGCAACCACTCCCGGCATTGCTTCATGTCGTCGATGAGCTGCACGATGCCGGCGTGCCGGTCCGCATCCGCGGTCAAGGGGCCGAGCAGTTCGACTTGCCGCTTGGCGCGCATCACGGCTGCGTGGGCGCGGCTCAGGTCGTCGAAATGACTGATTAGCGCGGCGATGCGCGGCGCTGCGTCGAACGGCTCCAGCATATGACTGCGTACGAAGTCGGTGAGGTTGCCGACGGATTTCATCGACACCGTTTGGTGAAACAATTCCAGCGCTTGTTCGTTTTCGATGCCGAAGCGGCGCCGAAACCAGGCCCCGTAAGCGGGAAAACTGTCTTCGATGGTGACGCCCAGGCCGCGCAGCTTCTTACGCAGTTGTGCGATGTCAGTGCCGAAGTTCGCGAAGTCTTCGGCGATCGACAGGGCGCGTTCGGCGGCGACAAAAAAACGCGCGGGCTGGCTTTGCCCCTCTTTCATCCAGAACACCTGCGCCAGCGTCACCGTCTGATCGTATCCCGCGTTGTGAAAAACGCCGAGGATGACGGAGTAGTTGTTGTTATCGCGCAAACTCACGGGCTTGGCGGCGCCGGTGGTTTCGTTGCGTTCGGATTTGTAATGGCCGAGCACGTACGAGCGCAGCGTACGCTCCTTGTTGTCGGCGCCCGCTGCTTTGTTGTAGGCGATGCGGTGCGCGGGCACCAACAGCGTGGTGATCGCGTCCACCAGCGTTGATTTGCCCGAACCGATGTCGCCGGTGAGCAGGCTGTTCTTGCCCGCCAGCGGCAGTGTCCAGACCCGTCCGTCAAAAGTGCCCCAGTTGAATACTTCCAACTGCATCAGGCGAAAGCCCGATCGCGTGTCGTCGGCGATGAAGTCCAGGCCGGGCGATTGCAGTTCGGCGTCCGGACTATTCATCGTCGCGCCCGCCTGCAAGTTGCGCCTGATAGCCGGCCAGGCGCGCGTCAAACTCAGCCAGCCATTGGGCATCGACAAAAGCTTTCAGGATGCGGCGTACCTCGTACACGGCGGCGCTGCCGGTGCGGGCGCCGCCGGCGGGCTTTAAGCGCCGCAGAAATCCGAGTTCGACGATCTTGTTCAGGTGCGTTTCGATTTGATCGATCAAGCGGGTTTCGTTGCTGTTCTCGGGCAGAAATACCCGCACCAGTTCAACTATTTCGTCGCGCGTTAACACCAGCCGGGTATCGCCGCCGCCGGCGTCGAATTCCGCGAGTTTTTTGCGTAGTAACGACAGGATTAAACTCACCGGAAACGACAACGGACGGCGCGCCACCAGGCGCGGCAATTTGGGAGCCGCCGGGTCGTTGCTGTCCGCTCGTGCGCGCAGGAAAGCATAACCCTCGGCTTCATCCAGCACCAGTTCCAGGCCGAGTACCGCGATATAGTCGCGCACCCGGGCTTGCAGTTGCAGCAGGGCATGCCACAACGTTGCGTCGCTATCCTGATAGACCACGCCCTTGAGTAATGCGATCACCAGCCCCGACAAATCGGGGCCGCCGGCGGCGGAAGCCGTCAGGGGCGCCGCGTCTTCGGGTTCCGTCATGCCAGGTTCCATCGTGCCGGGTTCCATCGTGCTCATCTCACGAAAATCACGCGCGGGAGGCGGGCGCGGCGGGGCGCGGGTTGATGATCGATATCATGGCCGATCCAGGTGATGTGTTCCGCAGCGGTTTCGTCGACCATGGTTTTGAATGTGCCGTTGCCTAATTCCAGGTACGCCACCAGTTCGGCCAAGCCTTGTGTGAGCGGGTTGCGCTCGATCAGCTCTTTGAGCGTGATTTGTGAATGCGCCTGCAACGATTGGCGAATACGCCCCTCCAGTTGCGCTTTGTCCAGCACGACTTGCGTGTAGAGCGCGCTGGCATCAATGTCGTCATCACTGCCGTCCGCGGCCGGTAAGTGCTCTGTGATGACGGGTTTCAGGCTCGGCGTGTGCAGTGGCCGCTCCATGGGCAATTCGATTTCCGCCGCGGTGTCGGCGAGGGTCATGACCGTGCCGCCGGGCGGGCAATCGCGCAACGCCAGCGCTTTGGTTTCTATGCCGCGCAGGATATCCATGATGCGCCGGTTTTCCAGCCA
>JANPOH010000616.1:0-9881 GCA_031427895.1 Betaproteobacteria bacterium | reverse complement strand
GCAGCGCTACTTCGGTCATTCGACGCAGGTCGGACTGGTGGCCTCGCAGGTGGCCTCGGTCGGCTATATCAGCCGCTGGATCGTGGTGGTGGACGATGACATCGACCCCACCGACATCCACGACGTGATCTGGGCAATGGGCACGCGCTGCGATCCGAAATCACGCACGACAGTGCTCGATCATTGCTGGTCGTCGCGGCTTGATACGCTGGTGACCGACTATTCAAAACTCTACAACTCGCGCATGGTGATCGATGCCTGCCGGCCGTACGAGGTCATTGACACTTTTCCGAAAGTGTGTGAAAGCTCGCCGGAACTGGCGGCGCAGGTGCGGGCGAAGTATCCGGAGCTATACCGGTAGCGGGATGTAAGTCGCAGGATGGGGGGAGCGCAACCCATCACAAACCCGGCCGCCTTTTGTGAGGGGTTTCAACCATCCTGCGCTGAACTTATGTAAGTATTTGTTTTTAAACTATTTTTTTAAGGAACTCCATGGAAAAAGTACTCGCCGCCGTCAGAACTGGCCCCAGCAAAACCGAAATCCGCGAATATCCGATGCCGGAAATTCCCGCCGACAGCGCGCTGTTGAAAATGGAGGTCGCCGGCATCTGCGGCACTGACGTGAAACTCTACGCGCATCCGCCCAACGACAAGCCGACCATCATGGGGCACGAGAACATCGGTTATATCGCCAAGGCCGGGCGCGAGTTCACGCGGCGCAAGGGCTTCAAGGAAGGCGACCTGGTGTTTGTCGAGCACTACGTCTCGTGCGGGCAGTGCGAGTGGTGCCATGCCGGCGAGTACCGCCACTGCGAAAATACCAACTGGCGCACCAACCCGGATGCCATTCGCTACGGCTACACCTCGGCGGAAAAGGCCCCCTACCTGTGGGGCGGCTTCGCGCAATACGTGTATCTGCCGTGGAATTCAGTGGTGCATCATGTGCCCAAGGGCGTGACGCCGGAACTGGCGGGGCTGGTGACGCCCATGGCCAACGGCGTCGAATGGTCGCTGTTTGACGGCCACGTGGGATACAACTCCAGCGTGCTGATCCAGGGGCCGGGGCAGCAAGGTCTGTCGCAAACCGTGATTTGCAAGCAGGCGGGTGCTTCATTGGTGATCGTTACCGGCACCTCGAAAGACGCCGCGCGTCTGGAAGTCGCCAAGGCGCTGGGCGCGGATCACGTCATCAATGTCGATGAAGAAAACGTGCTTGGACGCATCATGGAAATCACCCATGATCGCGGCGTCGATGTCGCGCTTGATTGCACCGCCGGCGCGGGCACGAAACCCATTTTGTTATCTATCGACGCGTTGAAGCGCAAGGGCGGCATCATGGTGGCGCAGGGTGAAATGGCGACGTTTCCGAATTTCCCGCTGGAAAAATTCACCGTGAAATTCATCACCATGCACAGCGCGCGCGGCCACAGCTACCGGTCGTGTGAACTAGCGCTGCAACAGATTGCCTCGCGGCGATTTCCGCTGGAGAAAATTACCACTCACCGGTTTGGGTTGAAGGATGTGGATCTGGCGATCAAGTCGGTGGGTAATCAGGGCGTGCCGGGGGTGATACATGCTTCGCTTATGCCGTGGCAGTGAATATCGACGTGTTTTGCGGATTGAATACCGCTCCGGCAGCATAACCTATGCCACTTTCAAACTACGCGCTCGACACTTTTGTATCACAGGAAATGTCGAAGCTCACTGCATGCACTCCACAGAGCCTTGAATGCGATTTCCCGGAACGAGGACATTGGCTCAATCAATTCGTGCTTCGACGCATCTTTCATAATCATGTGTCCGAAGAACGTGCGGCACTAGCGTTTATCCTTGTTCGTCGCGCGGAGGCGGCTCTGGACGAGTGGGAACTGGCTTGCAATGCTGCAACACAGGAGGTTCGCCGGCCTTCCGGCTACTTTAAGGTGCTACGTCACTTGGAAAGCTGCATAGCCGCGCTTTGGCAAGGTTTGGAATTCGGCCGTAGTGCAACTGGTTCCAGGTTATTTGAGAAGGGTGACGGTAGTGAATACGAACGGCTGAACTGGCTATATAACGTGGGGAGGCACTTCGATCCGCAGGCCCTACCGTCGGGAGATTTGCATCGTCTGTGGATCACGAATGACGGGCTGCATACGCGCGAACACTCAGGCACCTTTTCGGAATTGCGTAACATGCTAAAGTTCCTTGCTGGAATGGCGGACAAAATTGCAGGAAGTTCTTCCAAAGCCGGATAACAAGCAAGTCAACGGTTAGTCTGCTCTAACCCCTGCCGTCTTTACCACCTTCGCATACTTCACAAAGTCCGTCCGGTTCTGCGCTGCATAGTCTTCCGGCGTGCTGCCGACCGGGTCAATGCCGAGCGTGGTGTAACGCTGCACAACGTCTTGATGACGCGCGGCGTGGCACTGGGCACGAGTATGCCGATCACCGGCGGGTAATCGAAATCCTTGATGCCGGTGACTTCCGCTACCGTCGGCACATCGGGCGCCTGTGCCGAGCGTTTGCGGGTGTTGACCGCCAGCAGCTTGATGCAGCCGCGGCGCCGCTTGCAGCAACCAGTATTTTGGTGCTGCTGCCGTTGGATTATTTGTGGCGATGGCTGAGAAATTTCAATAAATTATGAATAAAAACAAATAGTTGCGATGTTATGCGACTTGTGCCGGATGATCCTGTTGGCTGCAGGTACGCTGCGCCTTGCCTATTGCCATTACTTGCGCACTTCTGCGGCAGCCCTATTTCTGACGCGCAATCTTGCGCTTGAAAATATAAACAAAATTGTTTATACTGTAGGCCGTGGAAAGTAAAGAATTCAAACGCTGGCTGGCCCGTCGGGGCGCGACATTCCAGCCCGGCAAGGGTTCGCACCTCAAGGTGTATCTAAACGGCAAACAGTCGGTACTGCCCATGCACAACAGTGATTTGAAAACCGGCACGCTTGAAGGCATCAAGAAACAACCCGGATTGAAATAAGGAGCACGCCATGTTCAAGTACCCTGTCACCCTCACCCTCGACAAAAAAGACGGCGGTTTTGTGGTGACTTTTAAAGACGTTCCCGAAGCGATTACCCAAGGCGACACTGTGCCGCAGGCCCTGGCCGCCGCGAAAGAAGCGCTGGAGTCCGCCCTGGATTTTTACTTTGGGGATAAACGCGCCGTACCTGCGCCGTCCAAACCCAAGCGCGGCCAGCACGTGATTGAGCTTCCAGCCAGCCTATCGGCCAAGGTGCTATTGCTAAACGAAATGATTGCGCAGAATGTACGGCCCGCCGAACTTGCGCGTCGTCTGAAAACTACACCACAAGAAGTTAACCGGCTGACCAACGTTCGGCACACCACGCGCATCGACAGCATTGCCACTGCACTGCAAGCGTTGGGCAAGCAGTTGGAACTGCGAGCGGTTTAGAAAGCTCACTGGAAGCGTTACTCCGCCTTAAGCCCCGCCGCCTTCACCACCTTCGCATACTTCACAAAGTCCGTCCGGTTTTGCGCGGCATATTCTTCCGGCGTGCTGCCCACCGGGTCGATGCCCAACGTGGTGTAGCGCTGCACAACGTCTTGATGGCGCACGGCCTGCGCGATGGAACTCGACACCAGATTAACGATAGTGCGCGGCGTGGCGGCGGGCGCGAGGATGCCGATCACCGGTGGATAATCAAAATCCTTGATGCCGGTAACTTCGGCGACCGTCGGCACATCGGGCGCCTGCGCCGAGCGCTTAATCGTATTGACTGCCAGCAGCTTGATGCGGCCCCCGGCGCGATGGGGCGCCAGCGACGGCAGCGCCGACATGGCGAGCGAGACTTCGCCGCTTAACAGCGCGGGGATGGATTGCGCCGTGCCTTTGTAGGGCACGTGGATCAGCCCCAGTTTCAGCGGGCCGTTCAGCGCTTCCATGGTCAGATGATGCAGGCTGCCGATGCCGCCGGAGCCGTAGCGCAGCGAGCCGGGTTTGGCTTTTGCCAATGCAATCAATTCATTCAATGTGTTGGCGGGCACGGAGGCATGCGCGGCGATGAATTGCGCCGAGGTGCCCATGATGCTTACCGCCGCGAAATCTTTCACCGGATCGTATGGCAGCTTGGCGTAGAGCGCGGGGTTGATCGCGGTCTGGCCGACATCGGCGACCAGCAGGGTGTAGCCGTCGGCGTTGGCGCGCGCTACTAGCTCGCAGGCGCCGATGCCGCCGGCGCCGGGACGGTTGTCGATGACGAATTGCTGCTTCAGGGTTTCGGTCAGGCGCGTGGCAACCAGGCGCGTCATGGTGTCGGGCAGGCCGCCCGCGGCGTAGGGCACGACCACGCGCACGGGTTTGGTGGGGTAGGTTTGTGCGGCTACGTTTGCGGTGAAAAGCGTCAGTGGAATTAGCACTATTCGGGATACTTGAAATCGTGACTTCATCATTGGATGCACCGCAGCGGATTGGGCGTCCAGTATAATCATTTGCACGGTGTCACAGTCAATAGCCGAGGATCAAGCCCGTATGAGCAACGTCAATCCCAACCCGTACCGCAAATCCTACTTCGATACCCAGCCGGATTATCTGTATCCGCCGTATCGCTCCACCGTCAAGCGCGCGCCGTTGCAGCCGCTGGTGCAAATACCGCAAACGCTGTCCGAGATTACCGGGCCGTTGTTTACGGCGCACGATGTCGCCGACACCGACTACGATCTCACCGCTCAGCACGCGGGTGCGCCGCTGGGCGAACGCATGATTGTGTCCGGGCGCGTGCTCGACGAATCCGGCAGGCCGGCGCCCAATGCGCTGATGGAAATGTGGCAGGCGAATGCGTCGGGGCGTTATCGCCATCTGGTCGATAACCACGATGCGCCGCTCGATCCCAACTTCACCGGCTTTGGCCGCGTGGTGACTGACGCGAACGGAAACTATCGCTTCAAAACCATCAAGCCCGGCGCGTATCCGTGGCGCAACCATTACAACGCCTGGCGTCCGGCGCATCTGCATTTTTCGCTGTTCGGTCAGGGCTTCGCGCAGCGGCTGGTGACGCAGATGTATTTTCCCGGCGATCCGCTGCTGGAGTTCGACCCGATGTACATGAGCGTGCCCGACGAGCGCGCCCGCCAGCGGCTGGTGTCGAGCTTTGATTGGGAAAACACGCTGCCCGAATACGCCATCGCCTACCGCTTCGATATTATTCTGCGCGGACGCGATGCCACGCCCATGGAAACGAAAGAGAACAGAAAATGAGTTTGTTACTGACTGCGGCGCAAACCGTCGGCCCGTTTGTTTCCATTGGTTTTGAAAAAGCCTGCGTGCCCGATGTCGCGCCGGCGGGCGTTGGCGGTGAGCGTGTCGTTATTATGGGGAAAATTTTCGACGGCGACGGCCAGCCGGTGACCGACGCGGTGATGGAGACGTGGCAAGCCAATTCGTACGGCAAATACGCGCACCCGGATGACGCGCAGGAAAAACTGCTCGAAGACAATTTCAAGGGTTTCGGGCGTGTGCTCACGGATGGGCAAGGCGGCTTTCGATTAACGACGATTAAACCCGGTGCCGTAGCGGGGCCGGATGTCGATGGGGGGAAAGAACAGGCGCCGCACATCACCGTGGTGATTTTCATGCGCGGGCTGTTGAAGCAATTGATGACGCGGATTTATTTTCCCGATGAAGCGGCGAATGCCGCGGATGCCGTGTTGAACCGCGTGCCGGCGGCGCGGCGCGCGACGTTGATCGCGGCGACATCAACGGACGGCACGCTGCAATGGAATGTGCATTTGCAGGGGCCGAACGAAACGGTGTTTTTTGATTATTGATATTCCATGACCGAACAAGACATCATCGACGATCTGGTGACCGCCAATCACATCCTTTATAACGAAGGCGTGGTGGACGGCTTTGGGCATGTCAGCGTGCGGCACCCCGCGCGGCCGGATCGTTTTCTGCTCTCGCGCAGCATCGCGCCGGGCAACGTCAAGGCCGAAGACATCATGGAGTTCGATCTCGATGGCAATGCGATAGACGCGCGCGGGCGCAAGCCTTATCTCGAACGCTACATCCACAGCGAAGTGTTGCGCGTGCGCGCCGACGTGCAGGCGGTGGTGCATAACCATTCGCCGGCGGTGATTCCGTTTGGCGTAACCAACACCCGGCTGCGCCCGATTTCACACATGAGCGGCTTTTTAGCGGGCGACGTGCCCAACTTCGAGATACGCGATGCGGGCGGTCCGGCCACCGATATGCTGATCCGCACGCCGCAACTGGGTATGGCGTTCGCGCGCACACTGGGCGGCGCGGCGTTCGCGCTGATGCGCGGACACGGCGCGGTGGCGGTGGGTGATTCGATTCGCCAGGTGGTGTATCGCGCGGTCTACGCGGAGCAGAATGCGCGTTTGCAGGCGCAGGCGCTGCAGCTCGGCGACATCAACTTTTTGAACGACGCGGAAGCCGCCGGCGCCGATGCGGCCAACTACGGCAATATGGATCGACCTTGGGAATTGTGGAAAATGCGGGTGCGGAATAACACCCAGTAGTCGTAACAGCGTGCTGCAAACCAACAGGGGCAGCCGCGGCTGCCCCTGTTGCATTTGCCGCATTTGCTGCGCCGATGTTGCGTCGGCGCTGGTGGATCAGAACCCGCTGCCGATCAGCGCGCCGATCAATGCGCCAATGACGTTACCGATCACACCGCCGATAGCCGCGCCGCCGATTGCCCCCGCTACATTCGGGCCCCGCGGCTCATGGTGCGCCGGGTAGTACGCTGGTTCCGGGGCATACACCGGGGCAGGCGCTTCGGCGTCAATAGCCGGCTCATAGTACGGGCGCTCGATCACCATCGGACGATGCACGAACACCGGCGGCACGAACACGGGCGGCATGAACACCGCGCGATGCATGGCGGCGGGGTGATGGCTCACCACCGGGCGATGCTGCGGTTGCGTGGGCACATGCCTGAACGCGGGGCGCTGTGATGCAATCGGCGCCGCCGCCACGGCAGGGGGCGGCGCGTGACGCGCGGCAGCGGGTGCATGCGCCGGTGCGTGGTTGCGCGCGCCGTGCATTCTTTGGTGATCGGCGTGCGCGGGAAACGCGGCCGCAATCAATGTAACGGTGGCTAAGAGGGTCAGTGTTTTGGTGGATTTCATGACCTCTTCCTTTTTCAATGGTTGCCACTTCCTAAAACGCTTCGATGCGCGCGAAGCCGGCGCTGGAAGTGCAGCAAAGTGTTGCAGTGGTAGCGGTCGCGGTGTGCATAAATAGTATTTAAAAACAAGTAGTTACGTTTACCCTGGGTGCGGGTGAACGCGACGCCTGTGCGCGTTTGCTGGCGGGTAAACAAAAAAGCGATAATCGCCAGTCACGGAGGCTTCATGAAAAAAACAGTTTTATCAACAGCAACTTTGGTCGTCATCGGCGCGGCAGTAGCGTCGGCATACGCGCAAAACCCTTCGACCAGCGCGGGACCGGCTTTTCCGAATAAACCCATCCGCATCATCGTGCCGCTCGCGCCCGGCGGTAATCTGGATATCGTCGCGCGCGCGGTGGCGGCGCCGATGGGCGAGGCGTTTGGCCATCAGGTCATTGTCGAAAACCGTCCCGGCGCCAGCAGCCTGGTGGGAACGCAGTTCGTGTCGAAAGCGCCCGCGGATGGTTACACGCTGCTGGCGATCGCCAATACCTTCGCCACCGTGCCGTCGCTGATGAAAAACCCCGGCTACGACGCGCTGAAGGATTTCACCGGCGTTTCGCTCACCTGCCTGGTGCCGATGGCGCTGGTGGTCACGCGCACGATGCCTGTGCGCACGGTGAAAGACCTGATTGCGCTTGGGCGCGCGCAACCTGGGCAACTTGCGTACGGCACGTCGGGCGCGGGCAGCACCGGGCATATCGCGGCGGAGTTGCTTGGCCAGCAAGCCGGCGTGAAGCTGCTGCACATACCGTACAAGGGCAATTCCGCGGCAATCATCGATGTCATCGCCGGCAACGTGCAACTCATGTTCGATCAGGTGAGCACCGCGAAACCGTATGTGGATTCCGGCAGGCTGCGCGCGGTGGGCGTCACCAGCCTGAAGCGCTCGCCGCTGTTTCCCGACGTTCCCACCATCGACGAATCGGGCCTTAAGGGCTACGAGGAAATCACGCTGAACGGATTGATCGCTCCGGCGGGCACGCCGCGCGAAGCGCTCACGCGCCTGCATGCCGAGGTGGCGCGCATCGTGCGCCTGCCCGAGCTGCGCAAGCGTTACATCGAGCGCGGCATTGAACTGACGGCGAGCGCATCGCCCGACGAATTTACCGCCGCGATTAAGACCGAATTCGACAAAAAAGCGAAACTCGCGCGCGACACGGGCATGCGGCTTGAATGACGACTGACGTGAAAAAGTGAACGGGTGACCAAGTGAACAAGTGAACAAGGTTCGTGCGTATGGGTCATGCTGGCTTGCCGTACTCTGCGCCGGTGTCGGCGGCGATTGTGTCCGATCTCATCAGCGGCCAGGTCGATCTGTCGATGTCCTCGTATACCGCGTTCGCGCCGCATATACGCTCCGGGCGCGAGCCGCATGCCGGCGCTGCCCGATGCGCCGACTTTCACCGAAGCGGGGTTGCCGGGCTTTGAAATGCGCGTGACTTACGCGGTGCTCGCGCCCGCAGGCACGCCGCGCCCGGCTGTCGATAAGCTGTCGAATCAGTTTTCGCGCATCGTTGCGTTGCCTGACCTGCGGGAAAAGCTCGCGGGGCAGGGTATGGCGCCGCTGTACTCGACGCCCATATCACGGCGGAGTAGGGCGGCGCGGCGGCGGCGCGTGGCGTCTATTCCGCCGTGGCAGGCTCCGGCTCTTTATGCAGCGACAGGCCTGACGGCGCCGCCGATGCTGGTTCGCCGCGTTTGCTTTTGAACTTGATGTTCAGGCGCAGTTCGTTGGCGGAATCGGAGTTGCGTATGGCTTCTTCGTAGGCGATCTGGCCGTCGGAATACAAATCGAACAGCGCCCAGTCGAAGGTTTGCATGCCGAGCTCGCGTGATTTGGACATCAGCGATTTGATCTCGGTGAACTCGCCCTTGAAAATGCGCTCGGCGATGGCCGGCGTGTTGAGCAGAATTTCAATCGCGGCCCGGCGGCCCTTGTTGTCTTCGGTGCGTACCAGCCGTTGCGCGACGATGGCGCGCAGATTGGCCGACAGATCCATCAGCTTGTTCTTCGTTTAAAACCGACATGAAATTACCCTCGTGTGTGAGTGGGAGCGGAGCTATCTACGTGTTTCAAAAAAGAATGCCGTTACGGTTAACCGTCGCGATCCAGCACCGCCTGGATGGCCTCCGCGGAGACTTTGATTTCGACGCCCGCACGTTCTTTTTGCAGCATCAGAAACGAGCGTGAATCGAGGTGTCCCCAGCCGCGGTTTAACGCTTCGGTCATTTCACAGTGGGTGAGGTTGGCGATTTTCATCGGCACGCCGATCTCGCGCGCGAGCTCGGTGGCGAGCGTCACGTCCTTGTGCGCGAGCTTCAGGGCAAAATCGGGCTGATCGAATTTGTGCTGCATGAACTGGTTGCCCATGCGGTCAAAGGTGCGAACGCGGCCCAACGAGCACTGGCGTATCGCCGCCCACAGCGCCACCGGATCAACGCCGGCTTTCACCCCCATGGTCATCAATTCCGCAATAGATGCCTGCACGGCGTAGCCCGCGCAGTTATGCACCAGTTTGGCGACGGTGCCGTCGCCGCTGTTACCGATGTAAAAAATCTGGTCGCCGATGGCGTCGAGCACTTTGCGGTATTTTTCAAACACCGCTTTATCGCCGCCGACCAGCAGCGCCATCTTGCCGGATTTCGCGCCCTTGGGGCCGCCACTCACCGGCGCATCGAGCATGTGTATGCCTTTCTTGGCAAACTCAGCATGCAGCGCGCGTACCACCGTCA
>JANPOH010000615.1:0-19540 GCA_031427895.1 Betaproteobacteria bacterium | reverse complement strand
CCGGGCATTGTGCGGCGTTGTTAGGCTGCGGAAGTTGGGGCATTATGGCGAATCTTGACCAGATAGATCGGCGTTTGCTGTCCGAATTGCAGAACGAAGGCCGCGTCACCAATGTGGAAAAAGAACCCGGCGTCGCTGTCGTTCGGCTTTGCCACCGCGCCGGGCAATCAAAACCATATCGTCATCAGCATGATGGCCAAAGCGGCGGGCATCGATCCGAAGTCGGTGAAGACGGTGATTTTTGCATCGGGGGGCGCGGGCATGACGGCGGCGCTGGGCGGCCATGTGGATGTGTGGGTGGGCACCACCGGCGGCGCGCTGCAGCACATGCGCGGCAGCAAGGCGCGCGTGCTCGGCGTTAGCGCCGCGCAGCGCCAGGACGGCGGCCTTGAAAACGTGCCGACGCTTAAAGAGCAGGGCATAGACGCCGAATACCATGCATGGCGCGGCTTTGTCGCGCCGCGCGGCATGACCGCGGCGCAGATTGCGTTCTGGGATCAGGCGTTCGCGCGCATCGCGAAGTCGGATGACTGGAAAAAAGAACTCGCGGACAACGGCTGGGCGGAGGGCTGGGTCGGCGTCGCGGACATCCGGCGGCGGCTGGACAGCGAGTTCGTCATACTGACGAACATGCTCGGCGAACTGGGATTGGTGACGCGCGGTGCGAAGTCGAATTGAACCGTGATGAACGAGCTCTTAGCATGGGCAACAGGCGTGGCGCTGGCACTGTGTGCAACCAACGCCATCGCACAAAGCGCTTCGACGAACTCGGGACATGCCTACCCCGAAAAAACCGTCACCCTGATCGCGCCGTTTTCCGCCGGCGGCTCGGTTGACCTGGTGGCGCGCGCGGTGGCGCAGCAGATGGGTGAGCTATGGAAGCAGCCGGTGATTGTTTCCAATCGCCCCGGCGCCAGCGGCAACATCGGCGTCGAGGCGGCAGTGCGCGCCGCGCCTGACGGCTATACGTTGCTGATCGGCACCACGGCGCTGTCCAGCAGCCGGACGCTGTTTCCCAAGCTGCCGTTTGATCCGCAGCGAGATCTCGCGCCGGTGAGTTTGGTGGTGACCATGCCGAATGTGCTGGTGGTGCATCCGTCGCTGCCCGCACGCTCGATCAAGGAATTGCTGGCGCTGGCGAAGGCGCAACCCGGCGTGCTGAATTCCGGTTCCGCCGGGGTGGGCAGTTCCAATCATCTGGCGCTGGTGTTGTTCAACATGCTGTCGAATGCGGGCATCAGCCACGTGCCGTACAAGGGCGCGGCGCCCGCGGTGGCCGATGTGATGGGCGGCCATGTGTCGATGACCTTCGCGCCGATCGCGGCGGTGGTGCCGATGATTCAGGCGAAACGACTGCGCGCGCTGGGCGTGACCGCCGCGGCGCGCACGGCGTTGTTCCCCGAGATTCCCACCATCGCCGAGGGCGGCGTCGCGGGTTACGATGCCGCCGGATGGAACGGATTGTTTCTGCCGCGCGCCGCATCGCGCGATCTGGTGATGCGCGTCAACGCTACGCTTAAGGAAAGTCTATCGTCACCGCGTTTGAAAGACGTGCTGGTGAATGCAGGCGCCGATGCGGTGGGCAACACGCCGGAAGAATTCGCAAAGTTCTTTCAAGGCGAAATCGTCAAATGGAGTAAGGTCATCAAGTCGGCGAATATCGAGGGCGAATAGTAAGGAAGGGAGCGCGATGTGAAATACGAACTCTATTACTGGCCGCACATACAAGGTCGCGGCGAATACGTGCGGCTTGCGTTGGAGGAAGGCGAAGCGGATTACGCCGATGTCGCGCGCTTGTCGGAGGCCGAGGGCGGTGGACGGTCCGCGGTGGTGAAGTTGTTGCAGGATGCGGCGAACACACACTCGCCGTTCGCGCCGCCGCTGTTAAGGGCGGGCAGGATGATCATCTCGCACACGGCGAACATCCTGCAATATCTCGGCCCGCGCCTGAACCTCGTGCCCAAGCCCGAAGCGCAGCGGTTCTACGCGCACGGCCTGCAACTCACCATCACCGATTTTGTGCGCGAGGCGCATGACGTGCATCATCCGATAGCCAACAGCCTGTATTACGAAGACCAGAAGGTTGAAGCGCTGCGCCGCAGCGGGCATTTCAAGGCGGAGCGGCTGACCAAGTTCACCAACTACTTCGAGACGGTGATTGCGCGCGGCGGCGGGCGCTTCATGCTGGGGAAATCGCTATCGTACGTCGATCTGTCGATGTTTCAGGTGATGGCGTCGCTCAACTATGCGTTTCCCGCGGCCATGGCGGGCATGCAGGCGGGAATTCCGCGATTGAATGCCTTGCATGATCTGGTTGCCGCGCGTCCGCGCATAGCGAAGTATCTGGCTTCACCCGCGCGCCTGCCGATCAATACGCATGACTTGATGCGCCATTATCCCGAGCTTGACGGTTAGACTCATGTCTATCGAAGACAACAAGCGCCTGATTCAACGCCTGATGGACGAAGGCCACAACCGGCAGAATGCCGATGCGGCCTCGACGTTTTACACCGAAGATGCGTCGAACCATTTGCGCCACGTGGGCCGCGCGGGCATGAAGGCGGTGTTCGAGACGCTCTACGCCGTGTTTCCGGATTTTCATTACCGTATTCTGGAGAGCACCGCCGAGGGTGATCGCGTGGTGTGCAAGGTGGAGATGACCGGCACCCATCGTGGCCAGCCAGTGCTGCGCGAAGCGTTCAGCGGCATGTTGAATGATGTGGCGCCGACGGGTAAATCAGTGAAGGTGCTGCAATTTCACAGCTTTCGCCTTCGGGATGGGTTGATTGCGGAGCATGCGGCGGTGCGGGATGATATGGGGTTGGTGTTGCAGTTGGGGGTGGTAAAGGTGCCGTAATATTTTCGTAGGGCGCAATCCCTATTGCGCCGTATGTGAGCCTGCCACGCCGAGTGCGGTGAACGTCAACACCAAAGAAAAGGCCGCCCCGGTTCGCCGATCCCTCTGCTCCGCTTCAAGTGTGCCCTTGCCTGCGCTACTCGCCACGTCGGGCGGCCGCGGAACTCGCCCTCGCAAACGACAACGGCGCGAGGACTCAGACAGTCCTCGCCGCCAATCCAATGAGCCCCGGCGCGGCTGCGTTGCGCGGCGGCTCTCAGGGGGATTTTGTCGTTACACCTGTGCGGATGCCTGCTTTTCCATTCTCGTTTACAGCACCCCGAAAACCGTAGGGCGGGAGTCATCCCGCCTTTTGGGGTTCGCGCGGAAGGCGGGATACGCGGTGCCTCATTTACCATGCGCCGCCCTACGCGGGCTCATTTCTTTGTCACGCCATGCGCAACAACTTCGCCGCATTCCCGCCCACAATCGCATCGCGCTCATCCGGCGACAAATCCTTCAACCGCTCGACCACATCCACCGGCCGCGTGTAGCTCATATCCGCCGGGCAGTCGCTGCCCATCACCACGCGATCGACGCCGACTAACTGAATCAGGTTCATCAAAATCTGGTCGCTGTGGGTAATGGTGTCGTAGTGAAAACGCTTGAGATACGCCGATGGCGGCTGGGTCATGTGTTTGCATTCGGCGCGCACTGTCGTGCCGTGGTCCATACGGCCTATCAGCCACGGAAAGGTGCCGCCGGCGTGCGGTAGCATCACATCCAATTTCGGGAAGGCGTCCATTACGCCGCCGAAGATCAGTGATGCGGCGGCGATGCCGCTTTCGTACGGGTTGCCGAGGAAGTTACCGAGGTGATATTTGGAAGTGCGTTCCTTGCCCACCGGCGCCACCGGGTGCAGAAAGATCGGCAGGCCGAGTTTTTCGCATTGTTCATATACCGGCCAGAATTCTTTTTCGTCGAGGTTTTTGCCGTTCACATGCGTGGCCATGTAGACGCCGCGGATGCCGGGGAGCGCCGCTGCGCGCTTGGCTTCCTGCACCGCGAGGTCGGGCGCCTGCATTGGCAGCATCGCCATGCCGATAAAACGGTTCGGGTGTTTTTGATGTGCCACGGCGCAGGCGTCGTTGAATACTTGCGACAGCTTCAAGCCGAATTCGGCCGAGGCCCAATACACCATCGGGCTGGTGAGCGACAGCGCGTGCATGTCCACTCTGGCGTCGTCCATGATTTTGAGGCGCGTGGCGATGTCCACGTACGGCGGCGTGAACGTCGGGCGCAGACGTATGCCCGGCGCCACCATCAGCAGGCGTCCCTGTTCGTTGCGCGAAATTTCCGCGCCGTGTTTACCGCCTTCGCGTTCGAGCAGTTCTATCCACTCGGGCGGAAACCAGTGTGCGTGCGTGTCGAGCTTCAACATCGAGTGATTCCCATTCGGTATATGAACGTAAATTACTGTTTTTAAACGAGATTATCCATTAGGAAGTATTGCCTGGTAACAGCCCGCAAAACCTTATGGATAATCCCGGATAACTATTTATCCTGGGAAATGGAATTGGCATTACCCGCCGTTTTCCTCGAGCGCGTAATGGGCTTCCAGCTCATGGCGGATGTAGTTGAGCGCCAGCGTATCCACGTCTGCGGCGAGGCAATCGAATTCGGTGACTACTTCGGCCATCGGGCGCAGCCAGGTGAGTTGCCGTTTGGCGAGCTGGCGCGTGGCGGCGATGCCTTGTTCGCGCAGTTCGTCGAGGCCGAACGCGCCGTTCAGATGCTGCCATGCCTGCCGGTAGCCGACGCAGCGCATCGAGGGCATGGTGGATTCGAGCACGTATTCTTCGCGCAGCCGCGCGACTTCCTCCACCAGCCCGCCCTTGAGCATTTCGTCAAAGCGTGTGGCGATGCGTTCGTGCAGCACGCCGCGATCGCCGGGTATCAGGGAAATGCGAATCGGCGTGTAAGGGAAATACACATACTTGGGTTTTTTCAGCCACTCCGCCATCGGCTTGCCGGTGATGTAATAAATTTCCATCGCGCGCTGTATGCGCTGCGAATCATTGGGATCAAGGCGCGCGGCGGATTCGGGGTCCACCGCTTTCAGATGCTGGTGTACGCCGGGCCAGCCTTTTTCTTCGGCCATGGTGTCGATCAGCAGGCGCGCGGTGGGGTCGGCTTCGGGCAGATCGTTCATGCCCTCGATCAGCGACTTGAAATACATCATGGTGCCGCCCACCAGCAGCGGAATTTTGCCGCGCTCGGTGATCTCGCGCATGTGAATCAGCGCGTCGTCGCGGAATTTCGCCGCCGAATACGATTCGTGCGGCTCGATGATGTCGATCAGGTGGTGCGGCGTGTGTTGCAGGAATTCGGCGTCCGGCTTGGCGGTGCCGATGTTCATCTCTTTGTAGATTTGCCCGGAATCGACGCTGATGACCTCGCACGACAGCGATTGCGCGAGTTGCGCGGAGAGCGCGGTTTTGCCGCTGGCGGTCGGCCCCATGATGATGATGGCGGGCGGATGATGGGGTGGGCTCATGTTGGTTTTTTTGTGCTTTTATGAATAGGTTTTTTACTGCCCGCGCATGAACAGTTTATCGAGTTCCGCAACGGTGATTTGCCGCCAGGTGGGCCGGCCATGATTGCACAAGCCGGATCGTTCGGTGGCTTCCATGTCGCGCAGCAGCGCGTTCATTTCGGCGGTCGAGAGCCTGCGGTTCGCGCGCACCGCCGCGTGGCACGCCATCGTACTCAGCAATTCATTGCGCCGCTCGGTCAGCACGCGACTGGCGCCGGTTTCGCGCACTTCGCGCAGCACGTCCTCGGCCAGCGTGCGGGCGTCCGCGTCGGCCAGCATTGCGGGCAGGGCGCGAATGACCAGCGATGTGGGCGAACCGGGCGCGACGTCAAACCCTATCTGGCGCAGGATCGCCTGATTTTCCTCGGCGGTGGCGACATCCAGTGCGCCGGCGTTGAAGATGACCGGCGTGAGCAGCGGCTGCATGGGAATTTCCTGCTGGTCGAGCGCGGTCTTGAGTTTTTCGTACATGATGCGCTCGTGCGCGGCGTGCATATCGACGATCACCAGCCCGTGCGCGTTTTCGGCGAGGATGTAGATGCCCGCCAGTTGCGCCAGCGCGAACCCCAGGGGCGGCGCCTCGGTCGCGGTGTCGGCGGCGGCCTCCGTGCGCGCACCGAACAGGGTGTCGTAAAAACCCATCGATTCAGAGGCGTGCAGCGCCATCGCGCCTTGGCGCGGGGCATACGGGGTGTCGGCCTTGCCGGCGCCGCCGGGCGTGTTCCAGCGGCGCAATGCCTCGCCGGGCGAGAACGCGGAAAAACCGGGCGCCGCCTGCTGCGTGGTCACGGTGTCGCCCGCCATGCCGGCCAGCGCCTTGGACAGCGCGTGAAACACATACTGATGCACGGCGCGGCTGTCGCGAAAGCGCACTTCGGTTTTGGCCGGATGCACGTTGACATCGACCAGCGCCGGATCCATATCGAGAAACAGCACGAACGAGGGGTGGCGGTCGTGATGCAGCACGTCCTGATAGGCCTGCTTGACCGCGTGCGACAGCAGCTTGTCGCGCACGAAGCGGCCATTGACGTAAAAATACTGTGCGTCGCGCGAGGCGCGCGCCATCGCCGGCGAGCTGACGCTGCCGTGCAGTCTGAGCTGGGCGTTGTTTTCATTCACCGCGATCGCCGCCTGCGCGAATTCCTTGCCCTGCAATGCCATGATGCGTTCTTCGACGCTCTGCGGCTTCAAGTGCCATTGCACGCGGCCATTGTGTTGCAGCGTAAAGCCCGCCGCGCTGCGCGAGAGCGCGATGCGGCGGAAGGCTTCTTCGCAGTGCGCGTATTCGGTGGCCTCGGTCTTGAGAAATTTGCGGCGCGCGGGCGTGTTGAAGTAAAGATCGCGCACTTCCACCGTGGTTCCGGCGTTTATCGCCGCCGGTTCGGGCGTCGACAGTTGCGGGCCTTCGGACGATATCGACCATGCATGCTTGTCTTGGTCATTGTCACGGTGGCGGCTGGCGAGCGTCAGGCGTGACACGGCGGCGATGCTGGCCAGCGCTTCGCCGCGAAAGCCGAGGCTGCCGACGCGCTCAAGATCGTCGAGCGAGGTGATTTTGCTGGTGGCATGGCGCGCCAGCGCCAGCGCCAGCTCGTCGCGCGCGATGCCGTGACCGTCGTCGCTGACCTTGAGCAGTTGCGTGCCACCCGCGGCCAGTTGCACGGTGATGTGATTCGCGCCCGCATCGAGGCTGTTTTCGAGCAACTCTTTGAGCGCGGCGGCGGGGCGCTCGACCACTTCGCCGGCGGCAATCTGGTTGATGAGCAGGTCGGGAAGTACTCGTATGGCGGGACTGGCGTGCATGGCGAATTATAAGCAGACGATTCCGCGTCCGCGCAAACGCCCGAGCTGCGCGCAGCCAGGGCCGATGAGCGGAAGCATTACTAAAACTGCCTGTTTTTATTTGGTTATTCTGATTTGATGTTGGCGTCTTTGATGACCTTGCCCCAGCGCGCGAACTCGGCCTTGACGAACGCGGCGTGTTTTTCCGGCGTGTTGAGGGGGCTCTGGTCGATGCCTTGCTTGAGCATGCGGTCTTTCAAATCCGGCGCACTGAGCAGTTTGGTGACATCGCCGTGGATGCGGGCGAGGATCTCGCGCGGCGTGGCGGCGGGCAGATACAGGCCGTTCCAGGTGGCGGTGTCGAAGCCGGGGATGGATTCGGCGACCGTCGGGAACTGCGGCGCGAGCGGCGAGCGTTGCGGGCTGCTGATGGCGATGGCGCGCAATTTGCCGCCTTGCACGTGCGAAATGGCCACCGGGAAATTTACGAACATATAGGGTATCTGCCCGCCCAGCAGATCGGTGACGCCGGGGTTCTCGCCTTTGTACGGCACGTGCGTGACGCGCACGCCGAGCGAGGCGTTAAGCAACTCGCCCGCCATGTGCGGCGTGGAGCCAATGCCGCCCGAGCCGAACGAGAGCATTTTTTCATTCGCCTTGACGAAGGCGGCGAATTCACGAAACGTTTTCGGCGGCAGCGAAGGGTGAATCACCAGCAGTTGCGGCGTCGAGCCGACCACCGCGACGGTGGCGAAATCCTTCACCGAATCGTAAGGGACTTTCTTAATCAGCAGCGGCGCGACCACGATGCTGGTCTGCGGCGAGATCAGCAGGGTGTAACCGTCGGGCGCGGCCTTGGCGACGAGCTCCGCGCCGATCATGCCGCTGGCGCCGGGGCGGTTATCCACCACCACCTGCTGGCCCCACAGTTTGGCGAGATCCTGCGCGATCAACCGCGCGGTGACATCGGTGGCGCCGCCGGGGGCGAAGCCCACCACGATGCGCGCCGCGCGTGACGGGAATGAGGAAACCGAGCCCGTCGCGGGATTCTGCGCGTTTGCGGTAGCGGTGAGAAACGACAGCGCGGCGAGGGCAACAATCGAATGGGGGAATTTCAAGCAATGCTCCATCAAAATTTTCAGTAAGCGATCATAGCATCGTGCGCTGGTGGCGAAGCCTTGGAAGATAAGTATTTGTTTTTATTGAATTATTTGTATTAAACATTAATTTGCCGTTATAATTCCGGCTACACGGCATTCCGCTCTACTCAGGAAAATAACAATGAAGTTCGGCATCCCCGCGGAAACGCGGACTCATGAAACGCGCGTCGCGGCATCGCCCGAAACCATCGGCAAACTGACCAAGGCAGGACACCATCAGGTGTTCGTGCAGGCGGGCGCGGGCGTGGCGGCGAGCATCCCCGATGAACAATACGCGGCAGCCGGCGCGACCCTCGTGGCCACCGCGGGCGAGGTCTACGCGCAAGCCGATATCGTGCTCAAGGTGCGCGGCCCCGACGCGGGCGAACTGGCGCAACTGAAAAGCGGCCAAACGCTGATCGGCCTGCTCAATCCGCACAACAAAGAAGGCATCGCGGCCATCGCCCAAACCGGTGTTAACGCATTCGCCATGGAAGCGCTGCCGCGCATCTCGCGCGCGCAGAGCATGGACGTGTTGTCGTCTCAGGCCAACATCGCCGGCTACAAGGCGGTGCTGATGGCCGCCAACACCTACGGCCGAATGATGCCGATGCTGATGACTGCGGCGGGCACGGTGAAGGCCGCGCGCGTCATCATCATGGGCGTGGGTGTCGCGGGCTTGCAGGCGATTGCCACCGCCAAGCGCCTGGGCGCGGTGGTGGAAGCCACCGATGTGCGCCCCGAAACCAAGGAGCAAGTGGAGTCGCTGGGCGCGAAATTCATCGACGTGCCGCTGACCGATGCCGAAAAAGAACTCGCCAAGGGGCAGGGCGGTTACGCGCGCGACATGGGCGACGATTACAAAAAACGCCAGGCCGCGCTGGTCGCCGAGCGCATCAAGCAGGCCGACATCGTGATCACCACCGCATTGATTCCGGGGCGCGCCGCGCCGGTGCTGGTGACCGAAGACATGGTGAAATCCATGAAGCCCGGCTCGGTGATTGTCGATATGGCCGGCGAGCAGGGCGGCAACTGCCCGCTGTCGGAGCTCGACAAAACCGTCACCAAACACGGTGTGCATTTGATCGGAATCGCCAACATTCCGTCGCGGGTGGCGGCGGATTCCAGCGCGCTGTATGCCCGCAACCTGTTTAACTTTCTCGGTCTGATGCTCGACGCCAAGACCGGAGAATTCAAGATCAACCGCGAAGATGAGATCATCGCCGGCACGCTGGTGTGCGCGGGCGGCGAGGTGCTTAAGAAGTGAGGCGCAAGACGTAAGGCGTGAGGCGCGCTACACCAGCGCTTTTCCGCCTCACCCCTGACCCCTCACGCCTCACGCCTCACGATTCGGAGAACAAAAATGACCGTAGACCCGTTAATAACCAACCTGATGGTTTTCGTGCTGGCGATATTCGTCGGCTATCACGTGGTGTGGAACGTCACGCCCGCGCTGCATACGCCGCTGATGTCGGTGACCAATGCGATATCGAGCATCATCCTCGTCGGCGCGATGCTGGCCGCCGGCCCTGCTGACGCCGACTGGGGCGTGTGGGTGGGCGCGGTGGCGGTGGTGCTGGCGGCGGTCAACGTGTTCGGCGGCTTTCTGGTGACGCAGCGCATGCTGGCGATGTTCAAGAAAAAAGAACCTAAAAAACCGGAGGCGAAATAAATGCTCTCCGGTAATCAAGTGGCGCTGGCGTATCTGGTCGCCTCGGTATTTTTTATTCTTGCGTTAAAAGGCCTGTCGTCGCCGCTTACCTCGCGGCGCGGTAATCTCTTTGGCATGATCGGCATGGCGATCGCCGTGGTGGTGACGCTTACACTCACCAAGAACTGGGGCATCATCATCGGCGGCATCGCGGTGGGCGGCGCCATCGGCGCGGTGGTCGCGCGCAAGGTGCAAATGACCGCGATGCCGGAACTGGTCGCCTTCATGCACTCGCTGGTGGGCATGGCCGCGGTATTGATCGCCATCGCGGCGGTGAACAATCCGTTTGCCTTCGGCATCGTCAAGGCCGCGGGCGAGGCGATTCCGCTGGGCAACAAGCTGGAACTTTTTATCGGCACCTTCGTCGGTGCGATGACCTTCTCCGGCTCGGTGATCGCGTTCCTTAAATTATCAGGCCGCATGAGCGGCGCGCCCATCGTGTTTAGCGGCCAGCACCTGCTGAACCTGCTGCTGGGTTTGAGCATGTTCGGCTGCGGCCTGTGGTTCTTCCTGAGCGGCGGCACCAACTGGCACGCCTTCATCGCGATGACAGTGATTGCGTTTGTGCTCGGCTTTCTTATTATCGTGCCCATCGGCGGCGCGGACATGCCGGTGGTGATCTCGATGCTGAATTCCTATTCCGGCTGGGCGGCGGCAGGCATCGGCTTCTCGCTCAACAACCCGATGCTGATTATCGCGGGTTCGCTGGTGGGCAGCTCCGGCGCGATTCTGAGTTACATCATGTGCAAGGCGATGAACCGGCCGTTCCTGTCGGTGATCCTCGGCGGCTTCGGCACCGATTCCGGCGCGGCGGCGGCCACCGACGGCGCACAAAAAACCCACCGCAGCGGCAGCGCCGACGACGCGGCGTTTTTGTTGAGCAACGCCGATTCCGTGATTATCGTTCCGGGTTACGGCCTGGCGGTGGCGCGCGCGCAGCATGCAGTCAAGGAACTCGCCCACAAACTGCGCGAGAAAGGTGTCACCGTGCGCTTTGCCATCCACCCGGTGGCGGGCCGCATGCCCGGCCACATGAACGTGCTGCTGGCCGAAGCTGAAATCCCCTACGATCAAGTGCTGGAGATGGACGAAATCAACAGCGACTTTCCCACCACCGATGTGGTGCTGGTGCTCGGCGCCAACGACGTTGTGAACCCCGCGGCCAAAACACCCGGCAGCGCCATCTTCGGCATGCCGATACTCGAAGCCGACAAAGCCCGCACCGTGATGGTGGTCAAACGCTCAATGGCGGCGGGTTACGCGGGGCTGGATAACGATTTGTTTTACATGGATAAAACCATGATGGTGTTCGGCGATGCGAAAAAAGTGGTGGAAGGCATGGTGAAGGCGGTGGGGTGAGTTCCCTGCCGCGAACCTGTAACACGGGCTACTGCGACTCGGCCTGTCGCTCCCGACAGCTTGATGACCTTCGCCCACTTCGCGATTTCAGATTTGAGATAAGCGTGCGACCCCTATCTTACGGCGGAGCAATGCGCGGCGAAGGGCGCGGCCAAGGTGGATTTTGATACGCTGTTGAAAGAATCGCGCTTTGTGACGACGCACCGTCCCTACGACAAGGACACGCATGGTGTATCTCGCGATTCCCGTGCGGCAGACCGGCACCAAGAACGCGGGGCAGATGATAATTCATGGCCTCACCGTCAACGCCGCCGAGTTTTATATGCGCGTGTTCGGCATGCAAAAGGTCGGTGAAACCGATTGGGAAAACGCGCGCGGCGTGTACGCGTGTACTTGAGCGATGGCGTCATCAACCTGGCGCTGCTCCATTACAAAACGGTCGAGGCGGCGGGCGCGGATCGCGGCACCGAATGCGTTTATCGTGAACCCGACCGTGCCGTTTAACGGCGCGGGGCCGGTGGTCGTGGCGCTACTCGGCAATCAAGTGCCGATAGGCTGCGCGGCGATCACACCGGCGGTGCGTTGCTGTGGCTCGCCGCCGCGGATGCTGCCGCGCAGGCGTATCCCGCGAAGCCCAGCCGTCTGATCCTGCCCGTGGCCGCAGGCTCCACCAGCGACACCATCGGCCGCATGGTCGCGCGCGGATTATCCGAGCGCTTGGGCCAGCAACTCGTGATCGACAATCAGCCCGGCGCGGACGGCAACATCGGCGTGCCGTTCGGTTCGGCGGGGGTTGGTACCGGCACGCATCTCACCGGGGAGTTGTTCAAAACCGCCGCGCACATCGACGTGCTGCACGTGCCGTATCGCGGCATGGGGCCGGCGATCAGCGATCTCGTGGGCGGGCAGATTTCCATGGCGTTTCTGGGCTTGCCGTCCGGGCTGCCGCAGATGCAGGCGGGCAAGGTGCGCACGCTCGGCGTGGAGCCGGCGAGCAATACCCCCGCGCAGTTTGCCGCTTACCTACAGACGGAAATCGTCAAGTGGGGCAGGGCCGTGCGCGGCACGGGATTGGC
Organism: Betaproteobacteria bacterium; assembly: GCA_031427895.1. Taxonomy (GTDB): domain Bacteria; phylum Pseudomonadota; class Gammaproteobacteria; order Burkholderiales; family SG8-41; genus UBA5216. The sequence goes on along the minus strand of JANPOH010000615.1, from coordinate 7,041 downwards.
AAAGCAGTAATCCGCGCCACGGCGAGCGCCTTCAAAATCCCGTGACCGGCGGCAGAAGCGCTGCCGGTTGGATCACAATCCGCCGGCGATTTTATCGATGCCGGCCTGCGCACAAGCTGCATCGAGGTGCCCGCCCGGCGCGCCGGAGATGCCGATAGAGCTGACGACTTCCTTGTTGGACATGACCGGCAGCCCGCCTTCGCCCGAGGTGACTTTATCCAGCAGAATAGCCGCGTGCGGCGGCGGCGTGGATTGCATCGCCTTGCCGAATTCGTCGGAGGGCCAGCGGTAGGTCAGCGAAGTGTACGCTTTACGCAAGCTGTTCTCGATGGTGTGCGGGTTGGCGCCGGTGTCGTGCAATACGACCGCAGTGCGGCCCGCGCGGTTGAGTACGGTGATGGTCGCCTTGTAACCGCCCTTGCGGCACGATTCGAGCGCGGTGGTCGCCAGCTCCAATGCGGCATTGAACGAGACGTGCGTTCGCTCATGATCGTGCTGGACGCCACCACCGCCGACCCGGATAAATCAGCAGCGATCGCCGCGGACCTGGCAAAGGCGGGTGTGCGTTTTCTCGATTGCACGGTTAGCGGCACCAGCGAAATGTGCGCGGTGAAGGATATTATTTTCATGGCGGGCGGCAGCCAGGATGCGTTCGCCGAATGCGAGCCGCTGTTCGCCGCGATGGGGCGCGAGTGGATGCACATGGGGGAGAACGGCACCGGCGCGATCATGAATCTGTGCGTGAACCTGGTGCTGGGGTTGAACCGCATGGCGCTCGCCGAGGGACTCACGCTCGCGCGCAAGGCCGGCATCGAACCGCTCGCCGCGCTCGAAGTGCTGAAAAAATCCGCCGCGTTTTCAAAAATCATGGATCAGAAAGGCTATCGCATGGTCGAGAAACGGTTTCATCCGCCGGCGGGCAAGCTGCGGATTTATCTCAAGGACGTGCGCGCCATGCTGGCGCTGGGCGAGCGTTTGAACTGCCCGCTGCCCTTGATTAGTTTGCACGCGCAGGCGTTGATCTCGGAGGTTTCCAAAGGGCGCGGCGAGTGGGACAGCGCGGACATTATTTCGTTTTACGATGAGCTGGCGGGGTATCCGGCGCCAATAGAGCCCAAGGCCCCGCAGGTACATTGCAATGAAAGCGCGAATCGCGATCGCGGCGGCGTTCGCGCACGCGGTGAACCCGTCACGGTATTCAAAGTTGCCGTTTAACGCGGAGAAAGATTTCGCGACGGTGCTGATGTTCGTCTCGATTGCGAACCTGCTGGTGGTGCATCCGTCGATACCGGCGCGCTCGGTCAAAGAGCTGATCGCCCTCGTCAAAACGCGCCCCAATCAACTCACCATCGGCTCCGCCGGCGTCGGCACTTCGTCGCATCTGTCGGGCGAACCGATGAAAATGATGGGCGGCGTCAAACTCACGCACGTGCCCTACAAGGGCCTCGCGCCCGCGCACGTGGACACCATCGGCGGGCAGTTGTCGATGATGTTCGACGGCATCGTCACCGGCGTGCCGGCGGCGAAAGCAGGGCGGCTGCGCGCTGGGCGTCACTACCGCAAAGCGCTAGCAAGGCGCGCCGGACATTCCGGCGATTGCGGAGGCGTTGCCGGGCTTCGAGGTCAACTCATGGTACGGCCTGCTCGCACCCACGGGCACGCCGCGCGAGATCATCACGCGGTTAAACACCGAAGTCGCCAACGCACTGCGCGAGCCCGTGCCGGTGCCGTACAAAGGCGTATTTGATGGCATTGGCGAGGGCATGACCGGGCGCATGCGGCAGAGATGTTTTTGCATCTGGTTTTTCAGCTTCACGAAAAAAAACCATGGACGTACCAGCGCGCCGGGACGTTGCGTTCGCGATAGATCCACAGCAGCGACTGTGCCTGGTTGCGGGCGATGAAATAATCGCGGGCGACGTGTTGGCCGTCCCACCAGCCGGCTTCGATGCGTTCGGGGCCGGCGAGCAATGACAGGGGTTTTCCGTCGCGCTCTTGGGGGGTGGCGTTGGTTTCGTGCAGCGGCTTGGGTGTGGTATGCAGCCACAGCGGGCGTGCGAGGATGGGGACGCCAGCCGCGTTTTCATTGGCGGCGCCGGGCCGGCATACGCGCCAGGCGCGCTCCGGGCGGTAATCGGCGTGGGACGTCAGGCCGCAGATGGTGTTTGCGCCGAGCCGTGCGTTGAGGCGCTCGACGAAGCGGACAGCGTTTTCCGCTTGCCCGGCACTGTCCGGCAGAAATGACAGGTTGTTCGAGGCAAGGGGAGTGACGCGCCCGGATGCGATGGCGATTTCTATTGCGGCGCACGGCAGCGCGGTGCGTGCCAGCCGTTCGCGCAGCAGGGTGGTCAGGAGATTGAGATCGCGGCTGGCGCTAGAGAGTTCCAGTGTGATTACGGTAACTATTTGTTTTTCATGAATAAATTCAAATCTCGGGCACTGCACACCGTGGCCGGTGGCGGCGAGCCAGCCGCACAGTTCGGCTAACAAACGGCGCGCGGCGAAGAGCAGGGCATCGGCTTGTGTGACGGAGGCAGGCAGCGGCAATGCGGCGTTATAGGTTTGTGGTGCGACGAAGGGCCGGCGTGGATCGGGGCGCAGGCCCAGCGCGCGATCCAGGTTATCCAGCAGGCGCTGGCCGGCGCGGCGGGCAAGGCCGTCACGCGGCAGCCTCAGGCAGTCGCCCAAGGTGCTTGCGCCAATACTGTTGAGCAGGGCGCGGGTGGTTTCATTGTCGCAAATCAGGTCAGCCGGTAGCGGTTCCAGTGCGGACCGCAGCGCATCGGGGTGCTGCACGCGCATGGCCAGCCCCGCGCGCGCGAACCACAGCGCGGCGAGCGGGGTGGGGGCGCAGGCGATGTGGGCGTTAAAGCCGAGTTCGGTAACGCCGCGCGCGATGTGTTGATGCAGTTTGCCAAGGCCGCCGAAGAGTTTTAATGAGCCTTCGATGTCGAGTAGCACCGCACCCGGCTCGGCGAGGCTGACGAACGAGGTGAATTGCAGCGACCATGCGGCGATGCGCGCCAGCGAGGCGTGTTCTTTGGCGGCGTCCCGGGCAATGGTGTGCAACCCGGAGACGAGCGCGCAGGCTGCCGATGCGCTCATGCCCGCGCGGACGCCGCGTGTTTGCGCCGGACGGTTGGCGGCTATTACGGTGACGGCGGCGTTGGTTTCAGCGCTGGAGGTTATTGCGATGGCGTGTGTATTCGACGGCATCCCGCGCGTGAAGACTTCCAGCGGAAGATGGGGCAAATGCAGAGCAAGCCACAGCATGGAGGCAACGCGGTGAAGTGCAGGCGAGGCAGTTGGGGTTAGTGTGGGGGTTAGTGTGCGGCAAACGCGGAGGTATGCGGGTGGGGTAAATGAGAGGGCAAGTGAGGGGGCAAGTGGGGAGACAAGTGCGCGGGTGCTGCATCAGGCGCGGTCTCGAACTCGAACGCCTCGCGCCGCGCCATGCCGGGGCGGCGCAGCAGTGATGGGCGCAGATCCAGCAACACCGGCGCGGGCGCGGCTCCGAACAACGCGCCGCGCCGTTTGAGGATACGCACCACGGTGTTGCCGGCTTCGCGGCTGACGTGCAGGCGCAGCGCGGCCTGGGGGCAGGAGGCCGCGCGTGAGGCGCGAAACAGCAGCGCCAGCACGTTGCGCCGTTCGGCGGCGTGCTGCAGGCGGCGTAGCGCGTTGTCGGGGATGCGTTCGCTGGTTTGATCGAGCCATAACATGACGGCGCCGCAGTTTTCGGATTGCAACGCTTGTTCGCAGGCCCACAGTTGTTCGGCGAGGGTTTTCGGGCGGATCAGTATCAGGCGCGAGAGTTTGATGCCGTGCGCGGCCAGCGCCGGTGCGTAGGGCAGGTAGGGCGGGGCGATCATGATTTGCCAGCGTTCGGCTTGCGTCAGCCGCGCGGCGGCGGGCATGAGCAGTTGCAGCTCGCCGATGCCGGGACGTTCGACGTGAATTTCGGTAATGACGCCGGTGGGCCAGCCGGATCCGGGCAGATGCACGTCGAGCTCGGCGTAGCCGGTGGGCACGCTGGGCGTGGTGACTTGTGCAAAATCGTTGCCGCGCCAGAGAGCAGGGTGACTGACGGCAGAGTGCTGGAATGGGTTGGCGGCGCGCGATGCGGAAGGGATTGCAATCATGATGGCATTCTCAGTGCATGCCGCCATTGCGGATGACGCCGACGGCGATGCCTTCAATGGCGAAGGGTTCGCTGCGCGGGTTAACCACAATTGGTTTGAAATCGGGGTTGGCGGGCAGCAGTTCAATCAGATGGCGCTGGCGCCGGGCGCGCTTGACGGTGACTTCATCGGCGATGCGCGCGACCACGATTTGCCCGGATTTGAAATCGGGCGTGCGATGCACGGCCAGCAGGTCGCCATCGAGGATGCCGGCGTCGCGCATACTTTCGCCTTTGACGGTGAGCAGGTAGTCGGCGTGCGGCTTGAACATGCGCGGGTCGATTTTGTAGCGGCCTTCGACGTTTTCGGCGGCGAGTATCGGTGCGCCAGCGGCCACGCGCCCGATAAGGGGGATGCCCGGCTGCTGCATGACGCGGATGCCGCGGGAGGCGCCGGCGAGGATTTCGATGGCGCCTTTGCGCTCCAGCGCGCGCAGGTGGTCTTCGGCGGCATTGGGGGATTTAAAGCCCATGGCGCGGCAGATGTCGGCGCGGGTGGGCGGAAAGCCCAAGGTGGCGGTATGCTCGCGAATCAGATGCAGGATTTCTTTTTGGCGCGCGGTGAGGTCTTCCATGGGGGTGTCCTTGCGGGTGCGGGTGCGTGTGTGTATGTGAGGGGGGGGGCTGGTTGTCGAGATGTTACCTTGATTATCTGTAATTATATACAGTTAATGGAGCATGACAAGCGCAGGATCGGCGTTGAGCGGGTGGATCGCCCTCTGTAATTTTCATAAGTATTTGTTTTTAAATATAAATTTAAGATTATCCTTTGCGTAAAATAGTGTCTGCGTATTGGCCGGAGCAGAAATTTTTGTTATACTTCACGGCTCTGCTGTAAATGGCTTGAAAAAGCACCGGAAAAGCATCAAAAAAGTAAGTGGGCGGCTCGCCCATTTTTTGTTTGTGGACGCCGTTTGCATTAACACCAAGACACCAAGGCGGTTGAACGGGCGTTTTTTGCTTTGCTTCGGGTTTGATTGTGGGTTTGATTGTGGGTTTGATGCGATGGATTTATCGGCTTTGCTGGAAACAACGTTGGCCGGGCTCGGATATGAACTGGTCGATGTGGAGCGATCCACTCAAGGCCGGTTGGTGCGTGTTTTTATCGACAAGCCGGGCGGGATCCATCTGGATGATTGTGCGACGGTGAGTCATCACCTGGGCCGGGTGCTGACGGTTGAGAACGTGGCATACGAGCGGCTGGAAGTCTCGTCGCCGGGGCTGGACCGGCCCCTGAAGCAGGAGCGCGATTTTGTGCGTTTCGCGGGACAGAAGGTGCGCGTGAAGTTGCGCGTGCCGGTGCAGGGGCAGCGTAATTTTTTTGGGGTGCTGGGGCAAACCCAGGCGGGGAAAGTAGAACTGGTAGCCGAGGGTAAAACGGTGGTGTTTGATCTAGCCAACCTCGACCGGGCGCGTTTGGTACCAAACTTTTAGTACCAGATATTCAGTGCCGGAGACGTTGTGCCGGTGATCGCGGCGTTCAGGATTCAGGAGTCTGTATGAACAAGGAAATTCTGTTGTTGGTGGATGTGCTGGCGCGTGAGAAAAACGTCGACAAGGAAATTGTCTTCGGCGCGCTCGAACTCGCACTCGCTTCGGCCAGCAAAAAGAAATTCAATGAAGACGTGGAAATCCGCGCTTCGGTTGATCGCGAGACCGGTGAGTTCACGTTTTTCCGCCGCTGGGCCGTGGTGCCCGATGTGGAAATCGAAACGCCTTCGCGCGAATACAAGCTGCACGAAGCCATCGAGGAAAAGCCCGATTCCAAGGTGGGCGATTTCATCGAAGAGCCGCTCGAAGGTTTTGAAGTCGGCCGCATCGGCGCGCAGACCGCAAAGCAGGTGATCGTGCAGCGCATCCGTGACGCCGAGCGCGAGCAGATACTGAACGATTTTCTGGCGCGCGAAGAGCATCTCGTTACCGGCATCATCAAGCGCATGGAGCGCGGCAATGCCATTATCGAATCGGGGCGTCTTGAGGCGCTGTTGCCGCGCGATCAGATGATCCCGAAGGAAAACCTGCGCGTGGGCGACCGTGTGCGCGCGCTGGTGTGGAAGGTGGAGCGCGCGATGCGCGGCCCGCAATTGATTTTGTCGCGCACCGCGCCGGAATTCATCATCCGTTTATTTGAACTCGAAGTGCCCGAACTCGAAGACGGCCTGATGGAGATCAAGGCGGCGGCGCGTGATCCCGGCTTGCGCGCCAAGATCGCGGTGCTCTCGCACGACAAGCGTATTGATCCCATCGGCACCTGCGTCGGCATGCGCGGTTCGCGCGTGCAGGCGGTGACCGGCGAGCTCGCGCAGGAGCGCGTCGATATCGTGTTGTGGAATGAAGACCCGGCGCAATTTGTCATCAGCGCGCTGGCGCCGGCCGAAGTCAGCAAAATCACGGTGGACGAAGAAAAACACAGCATGGATATCGTGGTGGACGAGGAAAACCTCGCTCAGGCCATCGGTCGCGGCGGCCAGAACGTACGGCTTGCCAGCGAGTTGACCGGCTGGGAAATCAACATCATGAAAGAAGACGAGTGGAAGCAAAAGAGCGAGGAAGAATCCTCCAGCATCCGCGCCATCTTCATGGAAAAGCTCGATGTGGACGAAGAAGTCGCCAATATTCTGATGGAAGAAGGCTTTTCCTCGCTCGAGGAAGTGGCCTATGTATCGCGCGCTGAAATGCTGGAAATCGAATCATTTGACGAGTCAACGGTCGATGAGCTCCGCAGCCGCGCGCGCAATGCGCTGCTGACGCAGGAAATCGCTTCCGAGGAAAAAGTCGAGCACGCCGATCAGCAGCACGCCGGCCCAGGCAGCCAAAGCCCCAGCGATGGGACTGAGGAACAAGGTGGTCCAATACGCGCC
>JANPOH010000614.1:0-6001 GCA_031427895.1 Betaproteobacteria bacterium | reverse complement strand
GCTGATACGGCTTGTAGAGATGCCCGCGGCCAATGACCAGATCCCGCGTGTTCTTGACGGTAACCTTGTAGCGGTTATCCGGAAGATCAATGTCGTACGGCGATTCGCCCTCCCAGATGGCGAGAATCACGTCGATGCATTCCGCAAACATTTTGGTGCGATCCTGATCGAGATTGCCCAGCGCCTCGGCGTCGCACGGCAGCGCGCCCGCGCTGATGCCGAAAATAAACCGCCCCTTGGCCAGATGATCGAACATCGCCGCATGCGAGGCAAAAATCACCGGATGCTGCTGCGACAGATTGCAGGTGCCGGTGCCCAGCTTGATGGTTTGGGTATCACTGATCAGCGTGGCGAGGAACAGCAGGCTGCTGGTGACGTTTTCGGTTTTTTCGGTCAGATGCTCGCCGACGAAGGCATCGTGAAAGCCGAGCTTGTCGGCAAGAATGATCGCCTCGCGATCCTCCGCCAGCGTCTCGGTACGGTTGCGTTCCTCGGGATGCATCGGCATGGTGAAATAGCCTAAACGCATGGTGTTCTCCTGAATCAGGCGGTGGATTACTTTCGTGAACGCGGCGCATCCATGCTTTCAGGTATGCGCGTGATTTCCACCAGAAAGTCTATCATCACCCGCAGCTTTTCGGGCACATGCCGCGTTGGCGGATACACCACGCTGATCGGCTGGCCCGCCAGCGCGTAGGGTTTTAACACCTCGATCAGGCTGCCGTCCGCCAGATCATGGCGCACGGTCCACCAATTTGACTGCACCACGCCCAGCCCCAGCAATGCCGCCTCGCGCACCGCATCACCGCCGGTCAGCACCAGCGGCCCGCGCACGGCGATTTCGATGCGCTTGCCCTTGACGTTATACGGCCACACCGGAAATAGCGCGCTGGCAATACATCGATGCCGCGCCAAATCGTCGAGGGTTTCCGGCTTGCCGTGCATCTTGAAATACGCCGGCGAGGCGCAGGTCACGCGCGGCCCGCGATTCAACACCCGCGTCACGTAGCGCGGGTTGTTGATTTCGCCCACCTGCACCGCGAGATCAAGCCCGCGTTCGATCAGATCCACCTGCCGGTCATCCAGCCCCACATTGAGCGCAATGTCAGGATAACGCTCGGTGAATTCCGCCGCGCGCGGCAAAAACGTCAGCCGCCCGAACAACGCCGGGAACGATAATTTCAACTGGCCTTGCGGCGCTTCGCCCGCGCTTTTTAATGAGGCCTCGGCGTCCTCGATATCGTTGAGGATTTGCAGGCAGCGCGCATAATAATCGCGGCCATCGTCGTTCAGCGCGAGCTTGCGCGTGGAACGCACCAGCAGTTGTATGCCCAGCGCTTCTTCCAGCCGCGCCACCGCTTTGGCGACCGCGGAAACCGACACCCCCAGTTGCGTGGCCGCCGAAGTAAAACTGCCGCTGTCGGCAACCTTCACGAAAGCCAGCATACCCAACAGTTTGTTCACAATGTTCCGGTGCGGGATAAAGAAGGGAAAAGTATTCTACGGGATTGCGGGATTGCCGGTTGCATACGCTATCGTTGTACATCGTTGGACACGGTTGCGCTGATTTACCTGCGGGTCCGCGGTCCGCCACTGGTAAAATCCAGTCATTGCGGTATTTGTCTAACCCTGAAACCGGCGCCATGCCCACCCTTGCCAGCGTAGTCGTCCTCAAGATTCCAAAGTTCGCCGGTCGTCCGGTGGCGGAGCAGGCCCAATTCAAGGCGCAGGTCGAGGCGCTCGCCGTGCAGGTGACGCAGCCGCTGCCCGCGGCCGAGCGCATCGTTCTCGATACATCCGACGGCCTGGTGATCGTGCTGCCGGGTGATCCCAATGCCGCACTGGCGCTGGCCGAGCACAGTCAAGCCGCCGCTGCCGCGCTGCCGCTGTGCATCGGCGTCAACCACGGCCCCGTCACCCCCGCCACCGACGCGCTTCGCGGCGCCGGTCTGACAGGAGACGGTCTGGCCGCCGGCATGATACTCGCGAGCGCGGCGCAGCCGGGGCGCCTGATGGTGTCACGTTCATTTCAGCAAGCGCTTAAAGCAGCCTCGTCCAGCCGCGCGCGCGACTTGGTGGCGGCGGGCGTGTTTACCGACCGCAGCGTGCGCACGCACGAGTTGTTCGCGCTTGATCCGCGGGCGGCCCCCGCGCGCCGCCGCCGGCTGCTGGTCACCGGCACACTGACCGTCATCGGCATACTCGGCTTGGGCTATGCGGCGCGCGGCGTGGTTCACATGCTGCTGGTCGTGCCGCCCGCCATTATCAAATTCAACATCAAACCTGGCGGCGATATCTACGTCGATGGCGTTTTGAAGGGCGCCACCCCGCCGCTGCAAAGTCTGGAACTAAAACCCGGCCCGCACTCGATCGAGGTTCGCAACACCACGTTTGCGCCGCTGCGGCTGGAACTAAACCTCGCCTCAAAAGAAGAAACCACCGTCACCCACGTCTTTGAACGGCCCAAAGCGCCGCTACGCGGCACGCGCAAAGCGCCGGCCGAACCGCAGGAGAAATCCGTCGGCGATCACCTCCTCGAACTGCGCCGGAAAATGGGATTCTAACGATGGCGCCTGCCAGCCTGCCTTTAACCCAGCTCGGCCGCTACCGCATAGTCGCCGAACTCGGACGCGGCGCCATGGGCGTGGTCTACAAGGCCGAAGACGCGCTCCTCAATCGCATGGTCGCGATCAAAACCATCATCATGTCCGGCGACGCAGGCGAACGCGCGGAATATGAGGCGCGCTTTTATCAGGAAGCCAAGGCCGCGGGCGGGCTGAATCATCCCAACGTGGTCACGATTCACGACATCGGCCGCGAAGGCGAAACCGCTTACCTGGCGATGGAGTTGATCGAAGGCTTCGATCTGCGCGAGATGATGCGAAATGGCCGCATGGCGCTGCCGCTCGCGCTCGATATCGCGGCCCAGGTGGCGGACGGCCTCGCCTTCGCGCACGAATGCGGCGTGTTCCATCGCGATGTGAAGCCCGGCAACGTGATGATCGCGCGCGGGCAGCAGGCCAAGATCATGGATTTCGGCATCGCCCGCATGCGCGAATCGGACATTCACACCCGCACCGGCGCCATTCTGGGATCGCCGAAATACATGTCCCCCGAGCAGGTCTCCGGCGAGCGCATCGATCATCGCTCCGACATCTTCTCGCTCGGCGTCATGATCTACGAACTGGTGACCGGCGCTGCGCCCTTTTCCGCCGCGCAGGTCACCCAGCTCATGCACCTGATTGCCACCGCCACGCCACGCACGCCGAGCGCGGTGAATCCGTCGCTGCCGGCGATGCTGGATTTAATCCTGGGCAAGGCGCTCGAAAAACAGCTCGACGCCCGCTACCAGAATGCGGCGGAGCTGGCGGCGGATCTGCGTGCCTGCGCCGCCGCGCTGCCCGCGCAGCCCAGCCCGTCGCCTGACGATATCGACGCCACCGTGCGGCTTGACGCGGGCGATCCGGCAACACAAAAAATCGACATCGCCGCCGCGCAAACCCAGCCCAACAGCATCGCGACCCGAACCGCGATGCTCAACGCCGAAGCCGCGCCCTCGCACCCGTCGAACGACGATGCAACTACCATCGCCATCGCCACCTCGGCCACCCATACGCGCGCCACGGATACGAAGATGCTCCTCACCCTGTCGCGGCGTTTTGACGCAACCGAAGCGCTGCAGCGGCTCGCGCCGGCGCCGGAAGCGGCCGACGGCCTCGATACCTCCCACAGCGGCGTCCGCGCAGCATCGATCATGACGCGCGCACAAGCGTCGCTGCGCCGGTTGCTGCGTGATCCCGAGCGCAGGGTATTCGCCGTCGCGGTCATCGCGGCCCTTGCCGCCGCGGTGGCGATAGCATTTATCGGCGTCGGCGACTGATGCGCCCCGGATGAATTTCGCCCATCAACCTGGGTTATGATTCCGCGCGTTTGTCTTGTTCCACCGGTTTCTCTGTAATGCTCAATAACGCTCCGTAACACTACCCATCCAAAGCCCCTTCAGGAGATCTTAATGATTCCGGATTTAATGCAGCAATCCCCGCTCGGAAAATATCTCGAGCACTGCAAAAAAGGCGAACTCGCCTACCAGGTTTGCATTGACGACAACCAGGCTTTTTTTTACCCGCGCGTGGCCGCGCCCGGCAGCGGCAGCACCAACATTGAGTGGCGTGTGTCGAAAGGCCTGGGCACCGTCTACGCCACCACCGCCACGCACTACAAAGGCGAAGCGCCGCTGAACATCGCGTTAATTGACGTGGACGAAGGCTTTCGCATGATGAGCCGCGTGGAAGACATCGCCGCAATGGATGTCAAAATCGGCATGCGCGTTAAAGTCAAAATGCTGCCAGGCGACGACAAGCAACCGCCCTACCCTGTGTTCACGCCGCTGGAGGCCAAATAATGAGTACGCTGAAAAGAGGCAGTGTCGCCGTGGTCGGCGCGGCGGAGTCCGATCTGGGACAAGTCGCGCAGCACACCAGCCCGATGGATCTGATCGCGCAGGCCACCCTGGCCGCGCTCGATGATTGCGGTCTGAAATTGCGGGATATCGATGGCATTTTCTGCGCGATGTCTCAAGCACGCATGGGACCGATGGCCGTGGCGGAATACCTCGGCCTTAAGCCGGATTTCTACGATGGCACCATCATCGGCGGCTCGTCGTTCATGACGCACATCGCGCACGCGCAAGCCGCGCTCGAAGCCGGGCTGTGCAAGGTGGCGCTGATTTGTTACGGCAGCACGCAGCGCTCGGTCAGTCGCGCCGCCGCCAGCCGCCCGGAATACAACTATTACGAAACGCCGTATCGTCCGTTCATGCCGCCCACCGCCTATGCCATGGCCGCGTCGCGCCACATGCATCAGTACGGCACCACGCGCGAAGACCTCGCGCAGGTCGCCGTGTCCGCGCGGCAATGGGCGCTGCTCAATCCCAAGGCGTGGGAAAAAGAACCGCTGACCGTCAAAGCGGTTTTGGATGCGCGCATGGTGAGTTACCCGTTCACGGTGCGCGATTGCTGCCTCGTCACCGACGGCGGCGGCGCGATCATCCTGACGCTGGCCGACAAAGCCAAAACGCTGAAAAAGAAACCGGTCTACGTGCTGGGTACCGGCGAGGCCATCAGCCACGCCAACATTTCCAGCATGAAAGACCTCACGGTTTCAGCGGCGGCGGAATCCGGCCCCAAAGCCTTCAAGATGGCGGGCCTGAAACCCGCCGACATGAACATGCTGTCGCTATACGACGCATTCACCATCACGCCGATTCTGTTCTTGGAAGACCTCGGCTATTGCCCCAAAGGCGAAGGCGGACGCTTCGTGCAAGGCGGCACGATAGCCCCCGGCGGCAAACTGGCGGTCAACACCAGCGGCGGCGGCCTGTCGTATTGCCACCCCGGCATGTATGGCCTGCTGGTGCTGATCGAAGCCATACGCCAGGTGCGCGGCGAATGCGGGCAGCGGCAGGTGAAGGATTGCAACACCGCGCTCGCGCATGGGAACGGCGGCGTGCTTTCCAGTCAATGCACGGTGATCCTGGGTAGCGCGGCGACGCTTTAATCCTCATCATCGCATCACGGAAAACGCCCCTGATTTTGGGGCGTTTTTTTCGCCGGCTCCACCCGCGTGCGCGATCGCTGCGCGGCATCGCCGCCGCCCAATAAAAAACGCCGCGTCGTAACCGACGCGGCGTTTTTTTATGCTGCAACCGCTACCGCGGCAAGTGTATTACACCAGCCGCAACCCATCCGACAGCGGCAGACTACGCACCGGCTTGCCGGTCGCCGCGTACACCGCGTTGAGTATGGCCGGAATCGCCACGCAGATGGTCGGCTCGCCCACGCCGCCCCAGAAGTCATACGTCGGTTGAATCACCGTTTCGACCTTGGGCATATGCACGATCTTGGGCATGTGCAGCGTATGGAAATTGGTTTCCACGATGCGCCCGTTCGCCACCGAGCTTTCGCTCATCAGCGTGCTCATGCCGTACACCACGCCGCCCTGC
>JANPOH010000613.1:0-4161 GCA_031427895.1 Betaproteobacteria bacterium | reverse complement strand
GCGGCATGCCGCGCTGCGACGGCGGAATGTCGGTGAGGTTGAACTGGCCCAGCGACTTGTTGGCCTTGGCGATTTCGCGCTCGCCTTGCAGCACGTGGATCGTTACCGCGGTTTGATTGTCTTCAGCCGTCGAAAATACCTGATTCGCCTTGGTCGGAATCGTGGTGTTCTTTTGAATCAGCTTGGTCATCACGCTGCCCAGCGTTTCGATGCCCAGCGACAGCGGCGTCACGTCGAGCAGCAGCACGTCTTTTACGTCGCCTTTCAACACGCCGGCCTGAATGGCGGCGCCCACCGCGACGGCTTCGTCGGGGTTCACGTCCTTGCGCGGCTCCCGGCCGAACAGTTCTTTCACTTTTTCCTGCACCTTCGGCATGCGTGTTTGCCCGCCGACGAGAATCACGTCGGCGATGTCGGCGATTTTGACGCCCGCATCCTTGATCGCCATTTCGCAGGGCTTGATGGTGCGCTCGATCAGCTCTTCGACCAGCGATTCAAACTTCGCGCGGGTAATCTTGATCGCCAGGTGTTTCGGGCCCGACTGATCGGCGGTGATGTAGGGCAGGTTCACTTCGGTTTGCTGCGAGCTGGAGAGTTCTATTTTCGCCTTCTCCGCCGCGTCTTTCAGGCGTTGCAGCGCCAGCATGTCCTTGCGTAGATCAACGCCGGATTCTTTTTTGAATTCGTCGCACAGGTAATCCATCAGGCGCTGGTCGAAATCTTCGCCGCCGAGGAAGGTGTCGCCGTTGGTGGAAAGCACTTCAAACTGATGTTCGCCATCGACTGATGCGATTTCAATGATCGAAATGTCGAAGGTGCCGCCGCCCAGGTCGAACACCGCGATCTTCTCGTCCTTCTTTTTATCGAGACCGTAAGCCAGCGACGCCGCCGCCGTCGGCTCATTGATGATGCGGAGCACTTCGAGGCCGGCGATACGGCCGGCGTCTTTGGTGGCCTGACGCTGCGAGTCGTTGAAGTACGCGGGCACCGTGATCACGGCTTCAGTGACCGGTTCGCCGAGATAATCTTCGGCGGTTTTTTTCATTTTAATCAGCACCTGCGCGGAGACTTCCTGCGAAGCGATTTTCTTGCCGCGCACTTCCACCCACGCATCGCCGTTGTCGGCCTTGACGATTTTGTAGGGCATCAGGTCGATGTCCTTCTGCACTTCTTTTTCTTCAAAGCGGCGGCCGATCAGGCGCTTCACCGCGTAGAGCGTGTTTTTGGGATTGGTGACGGCCTGACGCTTGCCGGGCGCGCCGGTCAACACTTCGCCGTCGTCCATGTAGGCGACGATAGACGGCGTGGTGCGCGCGCCCTCGGAGTTTTCAATCACCTTGGCCACGCCGTTTTCCATCACCGCCACGCAGGAGTTGGTGGTGCCCAAATCTATGCCTATGATTTTGCTCATTTTATTGCCTCGGTCTACAAAGTTTCGATGGGGTTTATATGGGGGCCAAGCGGGCGGTTTCAATCACGGGTCCGTGCGGCGAATGTGTTGAATGCGTTGAATGCGATGGCGGTTAATGCAGCTTCGCCTTGGCTACCGTGACCAGCGCCGGGCGGATCACGCGGTCATTGAGCTTGTAGCCTTTCTGCAAAACGCTGACCACGGTGTTGGGTTCGGCGTCGGATTCAATCATGCCGATGGCCTGATGGCGGTGCGGATCAAATTTCTGATCCACCGGGTTTTCTTCGGCGACATTGAATTTCTCGAATGCAGCCTTCAGTTGCTTTAAGGTGAGCTCGACGCCGTTCTTCACGCTTGTGTAATTCTCGGCGGACACATGCTCGGTGGCGAGCGCGGCTTCAAGGCTATCCTTGACGGCGACCAGCTCGGTGGCGAAGCTCTCGACCGCGTATTTGTGTGCGTTGGCGAGTTCGGTTTGCGCGCGCTTGCGAACATTTTCTGTTTCGGCCTTGGCGCGCAAAAACGCATCGCGATGTTCCTGTGCGGCGGCTTCGGATTTTTGCAGCAGTTCTTCGAGCGAGAGCGGCGCGGGATTGGCTGCGGGAACGTCCGGCGCTATCGCTGAGTTCGCCGAGGTCGCCGAGGCCGCGGTTTCCGGCACGGCGGCTGGTTCGTTTTGGGGGGCTTCAGACATGCGTGGGGTCTCCGATTAACCTTACGCAAGTTGGGGCGAGGCCGGCGAATTCAAGTACCTAGCGCGAAATTGTTTGAGAATACATAGCTATTTGTTTTTAAATAATAAAATTCCAATCGTCGGGCTTGCGTGAGATGCGTGAGATGCGCGATTCTCAGCCCGAATAAGTCCGCGTCCCGGTGTCGCCGCGCCATTCAATGCCTCAACAACGCCTCAAGCCGCGCACCAAAAGCGCTTGGTCGGCGAGGCGCGCTGCTGCTAACATCGCGGGCGCTTTCACGTTACTTTCCACGCTGCTTTGCCAGTGCGGTTTCCTTGGAGTTCACATGCTGTTTCGCTTGTTTTTTGTCATTTTGCTGTCCGTATTTGCGCGCACGGTCGCCGCCGCTTATCCCGAGCGCCCCATCCGCCTGATCGTGCCGTTCGCGCCGGGCGGCAACATCGACATCACCGCGCGCACCATTGCGCCGGGGCTGACCGAGCAACTCGGTCAATCGGTGATCGTTGAAAATCGCGGCGGCGCGGGCGGGCGCATCGGCACCGAAGTGGTGGCGAAAGCCGCGCCGGATGGTTACACGATGTTGCTGGGTTCCAGCGGCTCGCTCACGGTGAACCCGGCGTTCGCGGCCGTGCCGAGCTATGACCCGATCAAGGATTTTGCGCCGACGTCACTGATTTCCATCGTGCCGCTGGTGCTGGTTACGCATCCGTCATTGCCCGCGAGCAACGCCAGGGAATTCATCGCGCTGGCAAAAGCCAAGCCCGGTTCGGTGATGATGGCCTCCGCCGGCACCGGCAGCAACACGCATCTCACCGGCGAATTGTTTCAGGTGATTACCGGCGTGAAGCTCACCCACATTCCGTATAAGGGCAGCGGCCCGGCGCTGGTGGATTTGATGGGCGGGCAGACGCACTGCATCTTCGATCAGGTGTCCACCTCCGCGCCGCTGGTGAGTGCGGGCAAGCTGCGCGCGATCGCGGTGGCGGCCTCGAAACGTTCGCCGTTGCTGAAAGGCGTGCCGACCATGGAAGAAGCCGGTGTGCGCGGCTTCGAGGCATCCACCTACACCGGCGTGTTTTTACCCTCGGCCACGCCGAAGGACATTGTGAATCGCGTCTACACCGCACTAATCAAAGTGCTGGATCAGCCGGCCACGCGCGATGCATTCACGCGCTTGGGCGCCGAGGTCGTCAAGAGCACGCCGGAGGAATTGACCAAACGCATGATCGGCGATCTAGCGAAATGGAAAAAAGTGCAGCAGCAAACGGGCATCAAGCTCGATTAACCACGGAAAAGCATTAACCACAGATGAACACAGATGAACACAGATAAAGCCAAGACCGAGCGGTTTTGAAGGTATCTGTGTTCATCTGTGTTTATCCGTGGTTAAAAAGGTTTTGAATTTTTTTACAGGGAGCTGATATGGGAAAGATATTTCTCGTAGTACCCGACGCGCCGATAGAGGATGTCGCGCAGTTGAAATCGAACCGCTCGCTGGGCAGCGCCGGCATACGCCTGGGCATACTGGATAACAGCAAGGCCAATGCCGATCATCTGCTGAACCTGATCGTCGAAGGCGTGAAAAAAGAATATCAGGTGGATTCGGTGGTGATTAAACGCAAGCCCACCTCCAGCCGCCCGGCGACGGATCAGGTGCTGGACGAACTGGCAAAGGAGGCCGATCTCGTCATCAGCGCCATGGCCGATTGAGGCTCGTGCACGTCGTGGAGTGTCCACGACATGGCGCAGTTGACCAAGCGCGGTTTGATCGCCGCCGTGGTGTGTTCGGATACGTTCATGAAGCTCGGCACGGCGCAGGCCAAGGTGTTTGGCGTGCCCGATTTGCCGCTGTTAAAAATCCAGCACCCGCTGGGCGGGCTGAACATGGATAAAGTCATTGAACGCGCGGGCGAGGCATTGCCGCAGTTGTTGAAAGTCGTTAAAGAAAAAAAGCAGGAGAAACACACGTGAGTTCGTTGAATGCCATGCTGAAAGCCCCCGGCGCGCTGATCGAGTGTGATGACGATCCCGAAGCCGTATTCGAGATGCTGTGCG
>JANPOH010000612.1:0-7246 GCA_031427895.1 Betaproteobacteria bacterium | reverse complement strand
TTGATGGTTTCCGCGCCAAGGTCGGCGAGGTTTTGCGCCGTCCATGGGCCGGCGAGCACGCGGGAAAGGTCGAGTACTTTGATGTGTGATAAGGGGCCTGACATTCTGATTTCCTGAAGATGAATCAATCGACTTGTATGTTTGCGCTCTTCGCGACCTTGGCCCACTTGGCGATTTCAGCGGTGACGAAGGCGGCCATGTCTTTCGGATTGGCCGGCCCCAGCGTCGCGCCTTGTCCGGCCCACAGGGTTTTCAGTTCGCTGGAGGCCAGCGCCTTGGCGGTCTCGGCGACCACGCGATCGTTGATCGTCTGCGGCGATCCCGCAATGCCCCACAACGCATACCACGTCGCGACTTCGTAGCCCTTCAAACCGGCTTCCGCCGCAGTCGGCACATACGGAAATGCAGCCGAGCGCGTTTTCGAGGCCACGGCCAGCGGCATGATGAGGCCGGATTTGATGTGCGCCGCGGATGACCCCAGCCCATCGAACATCACATCCACCTGTTGTCCGCTCAGCAGATCCTGCAATGCGGGGCCCGCGCCTTTGTGCGGCACGTGCGCGATGTCCACGCCCGCGGCGATTTTGAACAACTCGCCAGCGAGGTGATGCGAGGTGCCGCTGCCGGCCGAGGCATAGTTCAACTTGCCGCCGCTTTTTTTGGCGAACGCTATAAACGACGCCAGATCGGTTTCCTTGACGCGCTTGGGGCTGACCACGATCACCTGCGGCACCACCGCCACCACCGCGAGCGGCGCGAAATCTTTTTCCAGGCTGTAGTCGAGTTTTTTATACACGCTGGGCGCGATCGCGTGATGCACCGCGCCCATGAAATAGGTGTAGCCGTCCTTGGGCGCGCGCGCCGCGATGCCCGCGCCGAGATTGCCGCCCGCGCCGCCGCGATTGTCGTTAACGATTTGCCTGCCGAGTTGTTTGGACAATATCGCCGACAACGGGCGCGCGAAGGCATCCGTGCCGCCGCCCGCCGGGAATGGCACCACCAGGGTAATCGCCTTTGCGGGCCACTCCTGCGCGTGGGCGTCAATCGCAAAGACCGCGCTCGCGGCCAGCACCGTTGCTGAAAGCACTCTCATAGCATCTCCTCCGGGGTGTTATTTTCCGCGTCTGGACGGGATGCGCCCAAGGAACGGGGCGCAAGTATACTACACACCAAAAATCATCGCAAAAACAAACACTTAGCTTGATTCCGCCATCAGCGCGGATAAATTTTGGCGTGCTCGATTTTTTTAAGAATGCCGGCCACCGGCGCATTGTCACCGGTGATCGACAGCACAAAGAACTCGCCGGGGCATTGGAGTTCGTTCACCAGGCGCTGCTGCACGGCTTGTATTTTTTTCTCCGAACGCTGAAAGCGGCGATTGCGAAAACCGATTACATACAGCGGCATTTCGGGAAAATGCTCCAGCGTTTTGCGCGCGAGGTAAACGCAATCAATCTGCGGACAATCGGCGAACACCGCGCGCATCGCTTCAAGCGTTTCCGCATTGAGGTCATGGCTCACATACACCTTCTTGAACGGCAGCGTGGCGCGCTCCTGCCGCGCGGCGTCTTCCCGCGCCGCGCGGGCGTTGGCGCGGTCGCGCCACGGCTGTGCGGGCAGGTTGTCGCCGTTACGCACGTAGAAGCCGATAACGTGCTCGCACGCGCCGAGCGTCAGCCAGTGATTCAGCGCGACGGCTTTTTCAATGCGCGCCACGCCCGCGATGTCGTCGCGCGCGAGCAGCAGCCGGCCCGCCGCGAAATGCGCGTCCGCGCTGGCATCGTCTTGCGCGGCGAGGGCTTCGTACAGCGGCAACGCGGCGGCAGCCGAGTTGAACTCCTCGGTCCATTGCGCGCGATTCAGCGCCTCATCGGCGGACAAGGTTTCGCGCGCCGCCTTGTCGTCGAGTTCGGCGAGTTTGCGCTGGGCCTGTTGTGCGTACTCGTGGCGTTCCTGCCAGCCCGCTTTGATGCGTTCGAGCCACTGCGCGTCAAACGTGGCCGTTACCGGATCCAGCGCCGCGCCGAGGTAGTGCCGCGCGGCGGATTCGGCGGGCGGCGGATCGAGTTGCGCGGGTTGTTTTAATGAGGCAAGCCGGTCCGCCAACGCCGGATGCGTGTCATCGGTGCCGGTTTTGCGGCGCAGCGCCTGCGTGAGCCAGGTGTTGGCATCGGCCTCGCTAAGTCCCGCGCCGTAACGCGCGGGCAGATTGGCGAACGGCGCAAACGAGGGCATCGATTCCCTGTTGGCGGATTGGTAGACATCCGGCCAGTACCGCTCGGACACGTAGCGCGCGCGCACTTCCACCGTGGACAGCGCGCTCGCCGCCGCCGGGGCGCCGCACACGCGCGCGGCGAAACCATCGGCCTCGTATTCATTGGCGCGCGCCAGCACGAACGAGTAGGCATTGAAATACGGCACATACCAATGCACAAAGCGGCGGAACACGAACGCGCCCCAGTGCTGCGCGCCTTCGAGCGCGCCCATCAGGCGCAGCCACGTCAGCCGCATGCGATAAATCCAGTTGCTGAATTTCGCGTGCGAGCGCGACAGATGGCCGTACTCGTGGCACAACACCGCCTTGAATTGCAGCGGTGACAACGCCTGCATCAGCGGCAAGCCGATAATCAGATAATTTTTCGGCCAGCCGAACAGGCCCAGGCGCGGAATCTGCGTCACCGCGGCGTTGAATTCATCCGTCACCAGCACCTGGTGGGTGCGCGGCCCGCGCGTGGCGTGGCGAATTTCGTCGATGGTGTCAAACAACGCCGGCGCCTGCGCGCGCGTGATCGCCAGCCCCTCCGGCGGCGATAAGCGCACCCATAACGCGCGCAAAATAATCCACACCAGAATCAGCAGCGGTATGCCGAGCTTGAACGCGAGCACGCCCGCTTTGCCCGCGAACAGCGTCACCATCAACAGCGCCGTCAGTACGGAAAGCCCTAACAGCACCACGAAGATATAGGCGTAGCCGGTGAGCGCCAGCAGCGCGACTTTGGCTTTGTATGCGCCCGGCGCGCGCGCGGATTCGGCAGTCAGCCGCGCGACCAGATCGTCAAATTGCGCCTGCGGGAGCGGCATGTAAATTATTGTTTAAAAACAAATAGTTATGCATCATTTTCCGGTAAACCTCGGTTTCTGCTTGTTCATGAACGCAGCGTAACCGATACGGAAATCCCCGGTCTCGAAGTAGGCAAAACTGTCGTCGATTTCCTTGACGGTAAGCGGCGCGGCGCGCGGGGTCAAGCGGCGGATGAACTGTTTGTGCCAGCGCGCCACCAGCGGCGCGCCCGCCGTAATGCGCTCAACCGTGGCGCGTGTTTCGTCGGCGAGTTGTGCGTCGGGCACTACGCGCGTGAGCAACCCTTTGGCAAACGCCTCGCGCGCATCCCACACGCGGCCTTCGAGCAAAATTTCCAGCGCCGCCGCGCGGCCCACCACCGGTAACACGGCCGCCAGTTCGTCGTACGCGATTGAAAATCCCAATCGATTGATCGGCACGCCAAAGCGCCCGGATTCGCCGCTCAAGCGCAAATCGCATTGGCACGCCAGTTCCAGTCCGCCGCCCACGCAAGGCCCGTGAATCATCGCCACCACCGGATGTCTGCACTCGGCCACCGCTCGCAGCGCGCCAAATACATGCTCGCGGTGATACACCACCCCTTGTTCGCGCGTGTTACGCACCGCGGCAAATTCGGCGATGTCGGCGCCCGCGGCAAACGCCTTGTCCCCCGCGCCGCGCAGCACGATGCAGCGCAGCGCGTCATCCGCCGACAACTCGCACATCACCCGTGCGAGGTCTTGCCACATGGTGACGGTCAGCGCATTGAGTTTATCCGCGTTGTCGATCGCCACCGTGGCAATCACGCCGTCGCGCGCCGCTGAAATACGCCCGCTCATGACAGCCAAACCCGCCCATACGCGGCGGCCACGAAAAACCCGACGCCCGCGCCCATGCCCGCCAGCAGGTTGCGCTTAAACAGCCGGTAGGCGGCCAGCGCGATCAAACAGCCAATGACACGATCCGCCACCGGCGTGGTCGCCAGCACGCCGGAAGGCAACAGCACGATGCGCGCCATCAGACCGGCGACCATGGCATAGGCCACGCACTCGATCCAGCGAAACAGTTCGCTGTCCAGCGTGAGTCTGCCGGAAAGCAGCACCGCCATGGCGCGCCAGAAATAAGTCGCCAACCCGCACAACAGCGTGAGCGCGAGCAGTTCCATCAGCGAACCGCCGTCTTCTTCGTGCGTTGCAGGTGCAAAATAATGTACGCCACGGTGCCGCCGGCCACGCCGCCCGCCAGCAGACTCCAGTGCGGCGACGCAAGGTGCGCCAGCGGCACGGCGACCGCGCCGCAGGTCACGGCCACGGCCATGGCGCGCGAGCGGATGTCGCCGAACATCAGCAACAAAAAGTAAATGGGCGTCACATACACCAGCCCCGCGTTGATCTCGACCGGCACCACGCCCGCCAGCAAATAGCCGACGCCGCACAGCACCATGCCCTGCGTGGCGCATACCGTGCCGAAGCCGGCCAGCCACGGCGCGCGCTCGGCCTCGGGCATGTGCGGAAAGAGGCGTGTCGACAGCACCCAGCTCGTGCTCGCCACGAACTGGGCCAGGAAAAGCTTTTTCAGCGTTTCGCGGCCTTGCATGGGCATCAGCGGCATCATCGACATGCCGGTGGGTAAAAAGCGCGTGGCGCTGACCCACACCGCCAGCACAATCGCGATCACGCCGGCTTTCGCCGCAACCATCTCGGCCAAGATGATCTGGCCGGGCAGCGCCCACATCAGCGCGGTGGCCAGCGCCGCGATCCAGTACGGCATGCCGGAATCGCTCGCCAGCGCGCCGAAGCCGATGAAGCCCGCCGTCATTACCGCGGCCGAGGGGCCAAAGGCTTCGCACGCGCCGTTGCGCAAACCGATGCGAAAGTAAGAAGGTATGGGCGACATAAAAAATTGTACCCTTGCCTCTCCCCGCAAGCGGGGCGAGGGAGCTAACTTGTTACTGATGCGAAAACAGTTTCTTGCCCGCCACCGGCAGCTTCGCCATCAAGATGTCTCCTGACAGCGATTCGGTGATGTAGAGCGTTTTGAGATCAGGCCCGCCGGCGGCGATGTTCGCCAGATGGTGATGCTTGTGATCAGGCGAGTGAATCAGATGCGTGGGCAGCATGTTTGCATCAAAGCGCCAGATGCCCACACCCAGTTGGCACACCAGCAAGCCATTCTCGGAATCCATTTCGATGCCGTCGGGGGCCGCCCACGCCGCCGGAGAGTTGTATTGCGACGCCGGTTTTGGAAACGTTGCCGTCAGCCATGATCGGCAGACGCCACACCTGCTGCGAGCGCGTCACACCCACGTAGCAATGTTTGTCGGTGGTCGAAAGCGTAATGCCGTTGGGGCTGGGCACGTTGTCGCACAGACGGTCGAGCCGCCCCGCCATCGACAAACGGAACACGCGACCGCTGGGGTCGTGGATGCCGGTCTGGCCCTGATCGGTGAAATACAAATCGCCGTTGGCGGCAAAGTGCAGATCATTCAGTCCCTTGAAGCCTTCGCTGAACGCGGTGCGTAAAATCGTTTCGAGCTTGCCGGTTTTGGGATCGAGCTTGAGCAACCCCTCTTTGTAATCGCAAATCCAGATGCTGCCGTCTTTGTGGATTTTCAAACCGTTGGGCCAGCCATCGTATTGCGTGACGAGCTCCCAATCCTTCTTCGGCGTGATGCGGAAAATGCGCCCGAACGGAATATCCACAAACCACAGGTTGCCGTCGCGATCAAACGACGGGCCTTCGAGAAAACATTCGACCTCGGCGTTCTGCCGATTCGGATCAGACCATGCGGTGCGCTGCTTTTTGCGAAACTTCGCGGGCATCGACATGAAGACTTCGGTTTCGATCAGTTCGAGTTTTTTGAATGGGTTGAACATGGCTCGCTTTCGTCGTTGGCATGCATCGGGAAAATGAACAAATTCCGTGGCGGATTATAACTGCTGCGTGGCGGGCGTCCCCGGATCGCATTACCTGTTGACAGGTTCTTCGGCGGCATGAACAATGCCGCGCACACCTTCGCCACTGATTCAAAGGATATCGCCATGAAACGATTGCTCGCCGCCGCATTGATCGGCACGCCGCTTGCATTGCACGCGCAGGATTACCCGACCAAGGCCATCACCATCACCGTGCCCAATCCGCCCGGCGGCATGAACCAGATACACGCGCAGCCGCTATCGGCGATCCTCGAAAAACTCACCAACCACCCCGCCCCGGTAGTCAACCGGCCCGGTGCGGTTGCCGCCGCCGGCACCGCGTTTGTCGCCAACCAGCCGCCGGACGGCCATCACATACTCGTGACCACGCCGAACCTCTATCTGGCGATTGAAAAAGACAAACTCTACGGCGTGAAATCGCCGTTCTCGCTGGAGCAAATCGAATTGCTCGCGCTGCTGTCGGCCGACCCGCTGATCCTCACCACGCATCCGCAATTGCCGGTGAAAAACACCAGGGAACTGATCGCGCTGGCGAAATCACGTCCGGGTGAGCTGGTGTATTCCACCTCCGGGCCGTTTGGCATCACGCACACGCCGCTGGAAATGTTCGCCAGCGCGGCGAAGGTCAAGTTCCGCCATCTGCCCACCACCGGCGGCGGGCCGGCGATCACGCAGGCGCTGGGCGGCCACGCGCAGATTACCGGCGGCGGACCGGCGGCGGTAATCACCTATGTGAATGCAGGCAAGTTGCGCGCCATCGGCAGTTGGGGCGTCAAGCCCTATCCCGCGCTGCCCGACGTGCCGACCTTCAAATCACAAGGCCTCGATATCGAAGCCTATTTGTGGGTGGGTCTGTTCACCACCAAGGGCGTGCCGCCGGCTACGCTGACCAAAATGCGCGACCTCATCCGCCGCGCCGCCGGCGACGCCAGCTTCAAGCAGGCGCTGGAAAAATCAAACGTGGTGCCCGATTACCGCGAAGGCGAGGAGTTCGCGAAATTTTTCGAGGCGGATTACAAGCGCATGGCGGTGGTGGTGAAGAACATCGGCAAGCTTTAGGCTGGCTTCGAGCGTGTTCGTCGCGGCATGGAAGCGACCAGCCTATAGGTAGTGCCTGACCGAAAACCCGATTCTACCCATAGCGTGAAGGTATTTGTCGATACGAAGAATAGCGCGAAGCACGGGTGAATGGCGGTTGTAGTGCGAATGTGCGGGGCAAGGCAGGAATGGCCGTAGGAATCTTCGCGCA
>JANPOH010000611.1:0-3082 GCA_031427895.1 Betaproteobacteria bacterium | reverse complement strand
CAGCACGAAGTTATGGAAATCGAGCACTTCGCCCAGCTTGGCGGCAAAGCGTTCGCGATGAAACAGATCTTGGAGCCGTATGCCGCGACGCGCAACTTTGTCTTCGTAAGCCGGGCCGATGCCGCGGCCGGTGGTGCCGATCTTGCCCGCGCCTTTGGCCGCTTCGCGCGCGCGGTCCAGCGCCACGTGATGCGGCATGATGATGATCGGGCACGCCTCGCTGATGAACAGGCGCGAGGTCACGCTGACACCCATTTTTTCCAGCGTGTCGAGTTCTTCCAGCAGCGCCTGCGGCGACAGCACCACGCCGTTGCCGATATAGCAGGCAACGTTCTCGCGCAGCACGCCGGACGGAATCAGGTGCAACACCGTTTTTTTACCGCCGATCACCAGCGTGTGTCCGGCGTTGTGTCCGCCCTGAAAGCGCACTACGCCTTGCGCGTGGTCGGTGAGCCAATCCACGATCTTGCCCTTGCCTTCGTCGCCCCATTGTGCGCCTACGACTACTACATTCTTCGACATGCTTAATGCGCCTTAAACGGTGTAAAAATTACTTTAAAAACAAATAGTTAAGAAAAATCACCGCACTGCCTTGAGCGTAACCCACACGCCGGCCCGGCGCACCAGGCTGCGGTCGCAACCGAGCTCGTCGCGCGTCGCGGCATGCCCCGGCAAATCGATAATGACGATTTCACCGCGCGCGCGCAATGCCGCAATGCGCTTTTGCAACGCGGCATCCCGGGGTTTGTACGGCGCCAACACGCCGGGCTTTACGCCGCCGTTCGGGCGCGCCGATGACAGCTCGCGTAAATCCATGCTAAAGCCGGTGGCTGCGCGCGCGCGGCCAAAGGCCTTGCCCACTTCGTCGTAACGGCCGCCGCGCGCCAGTGCAATGCTCCAGCCTTGGGCGAACGCCGCGAATACGACGCCGCTGTGATAGTGATAGCCGCGCAATTCCGCCAGATCAAAACGGATTTTCGCCACATCGTCCAGGGCATCCGACAGGCGTTTTAAATCCTGCAACGCCGTGCGAATTTCAGGGTAGGCCGGCAAGCGTTTGCGCGCGGCGGCCAGCGCTTCACGCCCGCCGTAAAGATCGGGCAGAGCGGCCAGCGCCTCGCGCGTGGTTTTATCCAGATTTTTCGTCAGCGCCCGCAACGCCGGCACATCCTTCAACTGCATGGCACGAAATAAATCCGCCTCTTGCGCGCCGGCAATGTGCGCCCGCCGCACCAGGGTGCGGAACACCGCCACATGCCCCAAGTCCAAATGCGCTTCGGTGATGCCCGACGCCGCCATGGCCTGCATCATCAGGCGCTGCACTTCAATATCGCTTTCCACGCCTTTGTGGCCGTATATCTCGGCGCCGATTTGCAGCGGCTCGCGGGTGCGATTTAATTCCGATGGCAACGTGTGCAGCACGCTGCCTGCGTAACACAGGCGCGTGACGCCGCCGCGATTTAACAGATGCGCGTCAATACGCGCGACCTGCGGCGTGATGTCGGCGCGCACGCCCAGCATGCGTCCGGACAGTTGATCGACCAGCTTGAAGGTGCGCAAATCCAGATCGTGCCCGGTGCCGGTCAGCAGCGAATCAACGTATTCCAGCAGCGGCGGCATCACCAGTTGATAGCCATGCACCGCGAAAAGATCGAGGATCGTGCGGCGCAGCCGCTCGATGCGCGCGGCCTCGGCGGGCAGGATGTCCTC
This sequence comes from Betaproteobacteria bacterium, assembly GCA_031427895.1. Classification (GTDB taxonomy): domain Bacteria; phylum Pseudomonadota; class Gammaproteobacteria; order Burkholderiales; family SG8-41; genus UBA5216. The sequence continues at coordinate 1,372 of JANPOH010000611.1, read as the reverse complement.
AACGTATTCGGGCAACAACCAGGTACGCATGGCGTGGATCAGTTTCCAGCGAAATAAAGAATTAAGATGCCGATCAGCATCGAGGTAAGGCCGATGAAGCGGATGTGTCCATCGCTCATCTCGGTAAGACGGCGAAAGGTTTCGCGCCACAAACCGGGGGCGAGAAACGGCAGTATGCCCTCGAACACCAGCATCAGGGCAACCGCGGTAAGCAGCAGTTGTTGGCTCATGTAGGAATGGACCGTCGTGGAGCGAACCGAAAACCGCTGGCGCTACTTGCCGGCCCGTCCGCCGGACTTGAAGTACTTGAAGAAATCGGAATTCGGGTCGAGCACCAGCACGTCGCCCTTGCTCTTGAAGCCCGCTTTATAGGCGTCAAGGCTGCGGTAGAAATTGTAAAACTCCGGGCTCTGCTCGTAGGCTTGCGCGTAAATCGCCGTCGCCTTGGCGTCGCCCTCGCCTTTGATCTTTTGCGCGTCACGGTAGGCTTCGGCGATGATGACAGCGCGCGCCTTGTCGGCTTCGGCGCGGATTTTTTCGGATTCCGCCGAGCCGGTGGAGCGCAATTCGTTGGCGACCCGCGTGCGTTCGGCCGTCATGCGCTGATACACGGATTCGGTCACGCCCTCGGGCAAATCCACGCGCTTTAAGCGCACGTCGAGCACTTCGATGCCGATTTTTCTGGCGTCTTCGCTGGCTTTCTGGCGCATCAGATCCATGATCTTGTCGCGCTCGCCGGACACCACGTCATGCACCGTGCGGCGGCCGAATTCAGCGCGCAGGCCCTCATTGATGGTTTGCAGCAAGCGGGTCTGCGCCTGTGATTCGCCGGTGCCGCCGCTGCCGCCCACGATACTGGCGTAGTACTGCCGCACATCGACGATGCGCCATTTGACGAACAGATCCACCTGCACGTTTTTCTTTTCGGAGGTCAGGAAGAGTTGCGGCTCCGGCGTGTCTATGGTCAATATGCGGACATCGAAATAGCGCACGTTGTCGAGCAACGGCACCTTCAAATACAGGCCCGCTTTGGTATTGATTCGCACCACCTCGCCGAATCGAAACACGATGGCGCTTTGCCGCTGATCGACGATAAACATCGACGCGAACACAACGATCAATACCCCTGCCAGACAGTAAAGTAGCGCGGAGATTCCTTTGTTCATGGCCGTTGCTCCCGTTCACGCGAACGAAAAGCTTCGCGACTGCGCGCGGTCGATGGATCCGGCGCTGCGGCCTGTGCCGCAGGCGCCCCAGCCGTCGCCGTCTCCGCTGTAGCGCCCATCTGCATGATCTTGTCCAGTGGCAGATAGAGCAGATTGTTACTGCCTTTTTCGACCACGATCTTGGTAGTGCTGGACATGATTTGCTG
>JANPOH010000610.1:0-2756 GCA_031427895.1 Betaproteobacteria bacterium | reverse complement strand
TTACTAATCTTGGCGGTGATAACGCTGAGCTTGGTTGTTGCTGCGCTTGCAGGCCTTGCAGCTACACTCATTTACCCAGTCCCTGCAACACCCAAGCCAATTACATCGCAAGTATTTGTTTATAAATACTTCTTATCACCGTGCCCTCTCTCCCCGCCTACGCCGAACTGCATTGCCTCACCAACTTCACCTTCCTGCGCGGCGCGTCAGCTGGTCATGCGTGACGCAGTGAGATACGCTCACTGGTTGATGCAGTGGGTATCTTCACTTTTCAGGAAGGCAAATCATGGATTTAGGACTCAACGGCCGAAAAGCCATCATCTCCGGCGCCAATCGCGGCATCGGCCTCACTATTGCGCAGCACTTCGCGGCAGAAGGCATAGCGCTCGCTCTGCTAGGCCGCAATGAACAAGGGCTTGCCGATGCGGCTGATCAGGTGCGCGCCAAGCACCCGACGGCACAGGTATGCATGGTGGAGATGGATCTGGAGCGGCCGCAAACCATCAACCCGGCGGTCGAATCATCGGTCAATCAACTGGGCGGCGTGGATATCCTAGTCAATTGCGCGGGTGGCGCGTATCGCGGGCGGCTGGAAGAAATCCCCGATGAGATGTGGGAGCGCTATTTCAAGGTGAAGCCACTGGGATTGCTGCGCATGACTCGCGCGGCATTGCCGCATCTCAAAAAATCCAATCAAGGCCGGGTTATCAACATCTCAGGCACGCGCGGGCGCGAACCCGAAGCGCATTCAATGATGTCGGGGCCGATCAACTTCGGTACGCTGAGTGTGACCAAGGCGATGGCAAATGAATTCGGGCCGTTCGGCATTACGGTCAATGCCATTGCGCCCGGCTCCACCGCCACGCGGCGCTTTACCGAACTGGTGGAAATCACCGCACGCGAACGCGGTTTATCACTGGAAAAAGCCGAGCAGTTTTTGTTGCAGGAGGTGCCGCTCGGCAAAGTGATTCAACCGGAGGATGTTGCCGACCTTGCGGTGTTTCTGGCCTCGGCGCGTTCGCGGCTCATCAGCGGCACGGCAATCAATGTGGATGGCGGGCGGACGCGCAGCATATGATGGCGTCGGTCGCGGCCCGCGTCGTGTCGAGCGCCACGCTGGCGTGCCTGTGCGCCGCGCAGTGCGGTACTTTGACGGCGCAGGTTTATCCCTCGCGCCCGCTGCGCTTGTTGGTGCCGCTGGCGCCGGGCGGCGGCAACGACACGACCGCGCGGCTGGTGGGGATGAAACTTGCCGAAAGCCTCGGGCAGCCGGTGGTGGTGGAAAACCGGCCCGGCGGCGCCGGCGTGATCGCGTCGGAAATCGTCGCCAAGGCGCCGGCCGACGGACACACGCTGTATCTCGCCAGCACCACATTCACCGCCGCGCCCAGCCTAGTGAAAAAACTGCCGTTTGACACGTTGCGCGATTTTGCGCCGGTGACGCGGCTGGCGGTGGTGCCGGCGGCGCTGATCGTGCATGCATCGCTGCCGGTGAACTCCGCGTCGCAATTGATTGCGCTGGCGAAAAATCGTCCGGGGCAAGTGACGTTCGGTTCCGCGGGCGTGGGCAGCGGCTCGCATCTCTCCGGTGAGTTGTTCAAGCTGATCGCGGGCGTGAACCTGCTGCACGTACCGTATAAAGGCAGCTCGCAAGTCACCACCGCACTGTTGTCGGGCGAGGTGATGCTTGCCATTACCAATCCGATTTCCTCCCTGCCGCACGTCAAAACCGGACGCATCAGAAATCTCGGCATCACCAGCACGCGACGCTGGCCGCTGTTTGCGGAATATCCAACGCTCAATGAGTCAGGCGTGCCCGGCTACGAGTTGCTGATCTGGAATGGCATCGTGGTGCGCGACGGCACGCCGCAGCCCGTTATCGAGCGGCTGCACCGGGAACTCATCCGTGCGGCCGGCTTGCCGGAAGTCGTTTCCAATCTTGCAGCGGATGGATCGCGGCCCATGGTGATGACGCCGCCTGAATTTGGCGCCTACCTGCGCGACGAAGTAGCCAAATGGAGTCGCGTCACACAAGCCGCCGGAATACGCGCTGAATGAACCGGTAGCAAGTTGCTCGCGGGCAGTGCGGCGCAATGCAGGGCGGCAGCGTTCCCGTAATACGCCGCGCTGCTGACGTGCCTCACGTGTTACGCGCTTTCAATCAGGCGCGCAACATCTCCGCCGCACACCGCGCAATTGCCGTTAAGAACAAGATCGCCGCCTTTCACGGACCCTACGGCATTGACGATGGATACGGCGCCGCGGCACTTTCCGCAGTAAACATTGGCGAGCAGCAACCGCCTCGTTTCCGCCGGGATCGCGTTCCATAGTTTGGCTGCTTGAGTGGAAAACTGGGGGAGTCGAACGACTGTCATGGGGGTAAGCTCGTTTAAGTAAGGGCTGATGTTCCATCGAGGGTCCGCGCCCTATTAGTGCATCCTGTTCGAGTGCGGGGCCAAGAAGAATGTGTGTAATGTAAAGTTGCGATCACATCGCGACGCTAGACATCCTCGTCGGGGTATAGGAATTTCGGTTCGTCAGCAGAAACTGTGGGTGAGTTTTGGCGCGCACAACTTCTTAGATAGTCAAGAACTGCGGGAACGTCGGGGTCAGACGTTCGCAGTAACAGCAATTGAGCTAGCGGGTTAAAGTCCCGTCCAAGGAATTGTCCATACGCCTTGGTAGCACGCAGGAGCGGCGTTCGAGCAATCGAAGGTCGTGAGTTCCTAAACGACAAAGATGCAGGCCGTAACGCA
>JANPOH010000609.1:0-7762 GCA_031427895.1 Betaproteobacteria bacterium | reverse complement strand
GTCATACTAGATTCATCTTGGTGACTGGTGTTCAGACTTGTGCTATTAAGATCTCTTGGTGTCGGCTTTGGCGTCTTTCTTGGTGTCGGCTTTCTTTTCAACCGTTGCGCCAGACACGGCGACACTGCTGCGGATGTCCTTCAAAGTTGCCGGGCCAATACCGTTAACCTTTTCCAGATCGTCCACCGTCTTGAACGGGCCGTTCTTGGTGCGGTAATCGATGATCGCCTGCGCCTTGGTCGGACCGATGCCTTTTAGGCCGTCGAGTTGCTCTTTGGTTGCGGTGTTGATGTTCACCTGCGCGAACGCAGCGCCGATCATCAACAGCCACATCGTCAGTACGGTCAGTAATTTCTTCATTGCCCTCTCCCCTTTAAAATTGAAGTCCGCATCGAGACCGCTTTGCAAGCACGAATCGGCGATCCTGCGAACGTGCATTAAAAACGCCCCACTTAACACTGAGTTGACAGCTTACCGCCAGCTTACGCAGACGATCCGGCCAGTATCTCACAATATCGTGTAACCCCTTGTTCTACCGTGAGAAATTTATCGGCATAGCCTGCGGCGCGCAGCGCCGTTAGATCGGCTTGCGTGTAACTTTGGTATTTGCCTTTAAGGTCTTGCGGGAAAGGAATGTATTCAATCAAACCCTGCGCCTGCATCGCTGTCAGCGCCAGTTGCCCCTCACCCCGCACTTTGCGAGCGGCGTTGATCGACGCTGCAGCCACCTCATTAAAACTCTGTGCCGCCCCGGTTCCGCAGTTGTAAATACCTGATTTTAAAGGATTATCCATAAAATACAAATTCACTTTCACGACATCTTCCACCGACACAAAGTCGCGGCGCTGCTCGCCGTTGCCGTAGCCGCCGCTGCCTTCAAACAAGCGCACCTTGCCCGCGCGGCGGTACTGATTAAAAAAATGATACGCCACCGATGCCATGCGCCCCTTATGCTGTTCGCGCGGGCCATACACGTTGAAATAGCGCAGCCCTGCCACCTGTGCGGTGTGCTTGCGCCGGTGCACGCTTTGATCGAACAGAAATTTCGAGTAGCCGTACACATTGAGCGGCCTTTCGCATTCGGACGACTCGCGAAACCCGCCGTGGTTACCCAAGTCGCCGTACACCGCCGCGGACGAGGCGTAAATAAACGGCGTTTTATGCGCCGTGCAGAAATCCAGCAGGTGCTGCGAATAACGATAGTTGTTCTGCATCATGTAGCGTCCGTTCGATTCGGTGGTATCCGAACACGCGCCCTGATGCAGCAGCGCCGTGACGGCACCGTTGAATGCCCCCCTGTTCAGCGCCGCGAGGAATTCATCTTTGTCGAGATAATCACTGATCTCGCAATCCACCAGATTGGCGAAGCGGTCGCCTTGCGTCAGATCGTCCACCGCAATCACATTGCTGATGCCGCGCGCGTTTAGCGCTTTGACCAGATTGGCACCGATAAAGCCCGCTGCGCCTGTAACTATGTAAGTCATTGTTTTTAAATTAATTTAACTATTCATTCCGCAGCGAATAATTCATGCGGTTCGACCGTCGCGGTGCCGAATTTACCCACCACGATACCCGCCGCTCGGTTCGCCAGGCGCACCGCTTCATCGATCACCACACCGCTGGCCATCGCCACCCCCAGCGCGGCGATCACGGTGTCTCCCGCGCCGGATACGTCGTAGACCTCGCGCGCCTGCGCGGGCGAGTGCAGCCGGCGCGCACTGCGATACAGCGTCATGCCCTCTTCGCTGCGCGTCACCAGCAGGGCTTCCAGCTTTAACGCGCGGCGCAGTTTCTGCGCGCGCACCGTAAAATCGGCCTCGCTGCGCGCGGCGCCGGCCACTTGGCAGAATTCAGCCCGGTTCGGCGTGAGCAAGGTTGCGCCGCGATAGCGCGTAAAATCTTCGCCCTTGGGATCGACCAGCACGGGCAGGCGTAACGCCTTGGCCGCCGCGATCATCGTTGCGATATGGGTCAAACCGCCCTTGCCATAATCCGACAGAATCACCAGATCATGCCCGCGCAGCAATCGCCGATACTCCAGCAGCTTGGACGAGAGCACCTCGTGACTCGGCGTGGTTTCAAAATCCACCCGCAATAACTGCTGCTGACGCCCGATCACGCGCAATTTAACGGTGGTGGAAATGGCGCGATCCCGATGCAGGCGCGCTTCGACGCCATCACGCTTGAGCAATCTGGCCAGTTGCACGCCTGCCTCATCGCGCCCCACCACGGACAACAGCGTGACGTGCGCGCCCAGCGCCGCAGCATTGCGCGCCACGTTGGCCGCGCCGCCGGGACGATCTTCCGTGCGATCCACGCGCACCACCGGCACCGGCGCCTCGGGCGAAATGCGCGCCACGCTGCCGAACCAGTATCGGTCGAGCATGACATCGCCCACCACCAGCACGCGCGCGCGCGCAAACGGCGATGCCGCTGTTTTGGCGGCACGCGGGCGCGGCGGCGTCACGCGGAAATCTCGCGCTGTATGCGCTGCAACATCGCCACCGGGTCGGCGGCCTGCGTAATCGGCCGGCCGATCACCAGGTAATCCGCGCCCGCATCAACAGCGGCGCGCGGAGTCATCACGCGCTTTTGATCGCCCTGCTCGCCATCGGAAGGGCGGATGCCGGGCGTCACCAGATCAAATCCCGTGCCGAAGGCGGCGCGCAGCGCCCGCGCTTCTTGCGCCGAACACACCACGCCATCAAGGCCCGCGGACCGCGCCAGCGTTGCCAACCGCAGCACGGCCTCGTTAGGCCCGCCCAGCATGCCGATGTCGGCGAGGTCGCTTTGCGCCATGCTGGTCAATACCGTCACCGCGATCAGCTTTGGACGCACGCTGCCATCCCCCAGCGCCTCCCGCGCCGCCATCATCATGGAGCGTCCGCCGGCGGCATGCACATTCATCATCCATACGCCCAACCGCGCAGCCGCTTTGCAAGCGCCCGCAACCGTGTTCGGGATATCGTGAAATTTGAGATCCAGAAATACGCCGAAGCCGCGCGCCACCAGCGCCTCGACCAGCGCCGGGCCGGCGGCGGTATAAAGCTCCTTGCCTACTTTGACGCGGCACAAGGCAGGCGTCAGCCGCGCTGCCATGTCTAGCGCGGCGGGTGCATCGGGGTAATCCAGTGCAACAATAATCTTCGGGTCGCTCATGCGGGCATGCCTTTTTCTTCGGCACGGCGCGGAGAATAGGTCTCCCATGCCGCGCACGCGGGACAGTGCCAGTAAAACTGCCGGGCACGGAAGCCGCAATTATCGCATTTGTACATGGCAAGGCTGCGGGTATGCTGATGCACCAGCGTTTTGGCGAGTTCGAGATCCTGCCGCTTATCGGCGGGCGCGTCGAGCAGTTGCGCCTCCAGCAGCTTATCCAGGCCGAGCAGCGTCGGCGTGCGACGCAATTCATCCCGCACCAGTGCGTAGGCGCGCTCGGCGCCCTGCACTTCCAGCGTGCCGTCAAACACGGTGTTCAATAAATCGAGCGATGAGTACTTGGCCAGATAGCCCGCGAGCAGCGTCACGCCCTCTGCCGCCTTATCCTGCTGTTTGAAGGCGCGGAAGATACGCTCCGCCACCAGCGAAAGATAATCCGGGTTCTGACTTTCGATGCGTTTCCATGCCGCCACCGCCGCATCGAGGTTGCCGAGACTAAGCTCCAGATCGCCTTGCAGCAAATTGGCTCTCACGCACAGGCGATGATGCTGCAACGCCTGCTCCAGATGCGGGCGCGCGGCATCGGCCCGCGTGTGCATGATCTCAATGCCGGCCAACTCACAATAAAAATTGGCGACTTCTTTCTGGTGCGAGCGTCCCGTGACCACCTCCAGCTTGCCGGCGATGACGATCGCCTTGCGCCAGTCTTTTTCCTGCTCGTAAATTTCCAGCAGAAATTTGAGCGCGGACTCTTCGTGCAGCGTGCCTTCCAGTTTGAGGAATAACTCTTCGGCACGATCCAGCAAACCCGCCTTCAGGTAATCCTGCGCCAACTCGTACAGCGCCAGCGTTTTTTGCGCTTTACCGAGATCCGGGCGCTCCACCAGATTCTGGTGCATGCGTATGGCGCGTTCGACCTCGCCGCGCCGACGAAACAGATTACCCAGCGCAAAGTGCAGCTCGATGGTTTGCGGATCGACCCTGACCACTTCGATAAAGGCTTCGATGGCCTTGTCCGGCTGCTCATTGAGCAGAAAGTTCAGTCCCTTGAAATAGGAGCTCGGCAGGACACGAGATTCAGAGAGCAAATGGCGAATATCGACGCGCGCCGCCATCCAGCCCAACGCAAAAAACAGCGGCAATACCAACAGCCACCAGTATTCTATTTCCATGGTGCGAGGCTCCGGGCGCTTAAACGACGTCCGGAAAAGTGACCGTCGGTTGCTTGCGTAAACGCGAGACTTCGCGCCGCAGCCGCACGATGTGCCCGAGGCTCGCGATGACCCCTGCCGCCACGCCGAGACAAAACACCAGCAGGATCACGAAGATCAACGGCGTCTGCCATTGCGCGTCGAGATAATAGCGCACGGTAACCAGCTCGGTGTTCTTGACCGCGAAGGTAAGCGCGGCCAAAAATAATATCAGCTTGATTATCCAAAAGACGATTTTCATCGGAACCCACGACTCACAACTTACGAATGTCCGAATGCCGGCGAAAAAAACCGGCGCGCACGCAACGCAGAGTAAAAAACGGCATGATCTTGCGACCATGCCGTTGAGCGGGAGTCGAACTGAATTTCAATGCAGGATTATTTCCGCACATCCACACGTTCGCGTAATTCCTTGCCTGCCTTGAAATGCGGAACATATTTCGCCGGCACCTGAACCCGGTCACCCGATTTGGGATTGCGACCGGTGCGCGGCGGTCGGAAATTAAGCCCGAAACTGCCGAAACCGCGAATTTCGATGCGCTGCCCTTGTGCCAGGCTTTTCCCCATTGCATCCAAAATCATCTTTACCGCCAGTTCAGCGTCTTTCGCCACCAGCTGGGGAAAACGTGCTGCGAGCTTCGCAATCATCTCCGACTTGGTCATGATGCTCCCTTATTATTGAGTGTTCGCCGTATCCATTTTTGCCTTCAGCAACGCGCCGAGATTCGTGGTTCCGGTGCTTGCCGACTTGCTGTCCGTGGAGATTTTCTGCATCGCATCGGACTCCTCCGCAAGGTCTTTCGCCTTGATCGACAGGTTAATCGAACGGTTCTTGCGATCAATATTGATAATCATTGCCGTCACCGAATCGCCTTCCTTCAAATGCGTGCGGATGTCTTCCACCCGGTCCCGCGCCACTTCGGAAGCTCGCAGGTAACCCTCGATATCCCCCATCAATTGGATCACCGCCCCCTTGGCATCGATGGATTTTACCGTACCCTGAACGATGGAATTTTTGTCGTTGGACGACACAAAATTCGTGAACGGATCGCCATCCATCTGCTTGACACCGAGTGAAATACGCTCGCGCTCCACATCAATCGCCAGCACCACGGCTTCGACTTCATCGCCCTTTTTGTAATTACGCACGGCTTCTTCGCCAGGCAGCGACCACGACAGGTCCGACAGATGCACCAAGCCGTCGATGTTGCCCGGCAGCCCGACAAAAATACCGAAGTCGGTGATCGATTTGATCTGGCCGCGGACTTTTTCGCCCTTCTTGTGATTCATCGAGAACTCTTCCCACGGATTCGCCATGCACTGCTTCATGCCGAGCGAAATGCGGCGGCGCTCTTCGTCGATCTCGAGCACCATGACTTCGACTTCATCGCCAAGCTGCACCACTTTCGACGGATGCACGTTCTTGTTGGTCCAGTCCATTTCGGACACATGTACCAGCCCTTCAATGCCGGTTTCGATTTCGACAAACGCGCCGTAGTCGGTGAGATTCGAGACCTTGCCGAACAAGCGCGTGCCCGTCGGGTAGCGGCGACCGAGGCCCACCCACGGATCTTCGCCGAGCTGTTTCATGCCGAGCGAGACGCGGTTTTTCTCTTGATCGAACTTGAGCACCTTGGCTTGCACCTCATCGCCCACGGTGAGAATTTCGCTCGGGTGTTTGACGCGACGCCACGCCAGATCGGTGATGTGCAGCAGGCCATCGATGCCGCCGAGGTCCACGAACGCGCCGTAGTCGGTGATGTTCTTGACCACCCCTTTGACCACCGAGCCTTCTTGCAGATTTTCGAGCAGCTTTTGGCGCTCTTCGCCTTGCGTGACTTCGAGCACCGCGCGGCGCGATACCACCACGTTGTTGCGCTTGCGATCGAGCTTGATAACCTTGAAATCCATCGCCTTGTTTTCGTACGGCGTGGTGTCTTTGACCGGGCGAATGTCCACCAGCGAGCCGGGCAGAAAGGCGCGGATGCCGTTCACCATGACAGTGAGGCCGCCCTTCACTTTGCCGTTGACCATGCCTTGAACAATGCGGCCTTTTTCCATCGCATCTTCGAGATCGAGCCATGAGGCCAGGCGCTTGGCTTTGTCGCGTGACAGGCGCGTTTCGCCAAAACCGTTTTCGAGCGATTCGATAGCGACGCTGATGAAATCGCCGATCTTGGCGTCCATCACACCGCTATCGGTGATGAATTCTTCTTTGGGAATGTAACTTTCGGATTTGAGGTTCGCGTTGACAACCACAAAATTGTCATCGATGCGCACGATCTCGGCGGTAATCACCTCGCCGATGCTCATTTCCTTGCGTGACAGACTTTCTTCAAACAGTGCTGCAAAGCTTTCTGCGCCAGTAAACGCGGTGGCGGGTTGGGTTTCAATTTTCATTGTTTACGATCACTTAGGAGGCCCGCCGATTTCCACATGCAACCATGGGCGGGGTTGGTTAAAAAAACAAGAGCCTTGGGAGACTCTGGCGCCTTGATTACTATTACTACCTTCTGCCACTCACTTGCCACTCACTTGCCACTCACTGCCTGCCGGTAAAGCGCCAAAACCCGTTCTATAGACTGCGCCGCCGACAGATGCGTGGTATCGACTTCAATCGCATCGGGGCACTTTTGCAGAGGGGCTGCCGCACGTTGGCTATCTCGCTGATCGCGCAGCATAATTTCCCGTAAAAGGTCGGTCATATTAGCACCCAAACCCTTACCTATCAACTGCTTATAGCGCCTTTCCGCACGCGCTTGCGGGCTGGCAGTCAGGTAGATTTTGAGTGCGGCATGTGGAAAAACCACCGAGCCCATGTCGCGTCCATCGGCCACCAAACCCGGCGGCCGGCAGAACGCTTTTTGCCGATCCAGCAGCGCGCCACGCACTTGCGCGTGCGCGCCCACCTTTGAAGCAGCGGCGCTGATAGATTCTTCGCGTATCGCTTCCGCAACGTCAACACCATCCAACAGCACTAATAAGTTATCAAATTTAATGCTTATTTTCAACAAGATAGACAATACTTCGGCTTCGTTGTCGAGATTGCCCGCCGCCCACACCACGGCCAGCCCGACAATGCGGTACAGCGCCCCGCTGTCCAGATAATGAAAACCCAGCGTTTGCGCCACCGCCTGCGCGACCGTGCCTTTGCCGGAGGCCGACGGCCCGTCAATCGAGATAACCGGGATTTTATTCATAAATATCATTTAAAAACAGATACTTAACATATACGATCCCTGTTCGATCAATGTTCGCTGATCGACGCCAGCACAGTGAAATACTCGGGAAATGTCTTCGCCACGCAGCGGGGATCATTGATACACACCGGCTCGCCGCCCAGCGCCGCAAGGGAAAAACACATCGCCATGCGGTGATCGTCGTAGGTGTCT
>JANPOH010000608.1:0-2972 GCA_031427895.1 Betaproteobacteria bacterium | reverse complement strand
CTCATCCGGCAGCGGCGGCTCGAATCATCTTGCGGGCGAGTTGTTCAATTCCATGGCCGGCGTGAAGATGGTGCATATACCGTACAAGGGCAACGCACCGGCGCTGGTCGATCACGCCGGCGGGCATGTGGACGTGGTGTTCAATGGGTTGACCTCGGCGATTCCACTGATCCGCGGCAACAAGCTGCGCGCGCTCGGCATGACGAGCCTGACTCGCGCGGGCGCAATGCCGGAAGTGCCCACGCTCGATGAACAGGGCCTGAAAGGTTTTCTCGCGGTGGCGTGGAATGGCTTGACGGCGCCCGCGCGCACGCCGCGCCCGGTGATCGACAAGATCAACGCCGATGTCGTTAAACTGGTGAAAACGCCAGAGCTGATTGAGCGGCTGAAAGCCGACGGCTCCGACCCCGCGGGCTATACCGTAGAGCAGTATCAAAAGTTCTTGCGCGATGAAACGGCGAAGTGGGCCAAAGTCATTGCGGCGGCGGGCGTGACGGGTTTGTAATAAGGGTTTGTCGAATTCAAACAGGCACACAATGAACAATATGATCAGCTATATTTTTCAGCTTGAATCCGGCGCGGCGCATCGCTTTGATGTCGCGTTTGACCGTCCCGCCGCGAGCGGCGATTTGCCGGACTGGACCTTGCTTGACACGCACCAGTGCGACAATTGCCCGCTGGCCCGCGCGCCCGGTGCACGCTGCCCGGCGGCGGCGGACCTGGTGCCGATCATCGACAAGTTTTCCGCGCTGGCCTCCATCGACAACGTTGACGTGCGCGTGGTGCGCGAGCAGTACGAAGTGCATAAACGCACGGATACCCAAACCGCATTGAGCGCACTGATGGGGCTGATCCTTGCCACCAGCGCGTGTCCGATTCTCGGTCGCATGCGGCCGCTCGCGCAAACGCATCTGCCGTTTCCCACCGAGACCGAGATCGTCTATCGCATTATTACCATGCATCTTTTGCGCTGCCACCTGGCGGGAACCCCGGCGGATCTCGGCACGCTCACCGGTTTTTTCGCAGATTTTGAAACACTCAACGAGGCATTTGCGCGACGCTTAAAGCGCGCCATCCAAAACGACGCGAGCATCAATGCGCTGGTGGTGCTGCACGCGCGCAGCATGGTGGCAAGTTTTTCCATCGACGAAAAGCTGGATGAAATTCGTGCCTGGTTCGGCCATGATCCCGCCACATCGCCATAGGACAAAATAATGTTTAAAAACAAATACTTACATACATTCCTCGTGGTGACGGCAGTAGGCACCGCTGCGCCGGCGCACGCGCAAACCCCCGCGACCGGACAGGCCTGGCCCGCCAAGTCCATCCGCTTTGTCATCCCCTTCCCGCCCGGCGGCAGCAACGACATCGTCGGCCGCATGCTGGCCGCGTCGCTGACCGAGCGGCTGGGCCGGCAGGTGATCGCCGACAATCGCGCCGGCGGCAACTCCATCATCGGCTCGGAGCACGTCGCCAACTCGCCGCCCGATGGCTACACCATGCTGATTAGTTCAACCGCGTTCACCACCAATCCAGTGATCCACAAGCTGCCGTTCGATCCGCTGAAATCCTTCGACTGGGTGGCGATGCTGGGCGTGGGGCCGAACGCGCTGGTGGTCACGCAAAGCCTGCCCGCAAAAAACATCAAGGAGCTGATCGCGCTCGCCAAGGCGCGTCCGGGGCAAATTGTTTACGCCTCCACCGGCGTCGGCAGCAACGCGCATTTCGGCACCGAGCTTTTCAAGCACATGACCGGCACCAACATGCTGCACGTGCCGTACAAGGGCGGCGGTCCGGCGTTGATCGATACGGTATCGGGTGAGGCGCAGATGTGCCTGTCGTCACTGATCCAGGCGCTGGTGTATGTGCGCGCCAACAAGCTGCGCGTGCTCGGCACCAGCGGCGCGAAACGCACGCCATTATTGCCGGATGTGCCGACCATCATGGAAGCCGGCGTGCCCGGTTACGAAACGCAGAACTGGTGGGGCACGGCGGTGGCGCGCGGCACGCCGCCCGCGATCATTCAACGGCTCAACACCGAAATCAACGCCACGCTCAAAACGCCGGAGTTTGAAAAGCGCCTGCGCAACGATGCCGCCGAGCCGGTCATCAAGTCACCTGAAGAACTCGGCAAGCACGTCGCCGCCGAGATGGACAAATGGCGCAATCTCGCCAAGGTCGCCGGCATCAAGGGAGAGTGACATGAAGGCGCGCCTCATCATAACAACCGCTTTCGCATTCATATCCGCCCCGTGCATCACCGGCGCGCAGGCACAGGATTACCCCGCGAAAACCGTGCGCGTGGTGGTGCCCTTCGCGCCTGGCGGCAGCAACGACATCGTGGGCCGCATCCTCGCAGCGCACCTTTCCGACCGTCTGGGACGGCAATTCGTGGTGGACAACCGCGGCGGCGCGGGCGGACTGGTCGGCACGGAACTCGTATGGAAATCCCCGCCCGACGGCTATACCCTGCTGGTGATTTCGGTCGCGTTTCCCATGAACGCCTCGGTCTACAAGCTGCCGTACGATCCGCTCAAGGCGTTTACTCCCGTGGTGCTGCTCGGCACCGGCACCAACGGCATTGCAGTGCATCCCGCGCTGCCGGTCAAGAACGTGAAGGACCTGATCGCGCTCGCCAAGGCGCGCCCCGGCCAACTGCAATATTCATCCGCCGGCATCGGCACGTTTCAGCACCTGAGTTCGGAAATGTTCAAATCCATGGCCGGGGTGAACATCCTGCACGTGCCGTACAAGGGCGGCGGCCCCGCCACTATCGACCTAATCGCCGGACAAGTGCAAATGTCCATCGGCTCGCTGATCGTGATTTTGCCGCATATGCGCAACAAAAAAATTCGCATCATCGCCACTGGCGGCGCAACACGCGCGGCGGCGCTGCCCGATGTGCCGACCGTTGCCGAATCCGGCGTGCCCGGTTACGAAGCCAACAACTGGTGGGGCGTGATGGCGCCCGC
>JANPOH010000607.1:0-3972 GCA_031427895.1 Betaproteobacteria bacterium | reverse complement strand
GCGATGGCGGAGCAGGATATGGTGATTGAAGTGCTCGATGCGCGCTGCCCGATGGCCAGCTCCAATCCGCTGGTCGAAACCTTGCGTAGCCATCGCCAGCGGCCATGCCTGAAAGTGCTCAACAAAATCGATCTGGCCGATCCCGATGCCACGCAGGCGTGGCTGGCATATTTCAACGCGCAGAAAAACGTCAAGGCGATTGCGCTATCGTGCAAAAAGCCCGGCGAAGCGCCCAAGGTGCTGGCCGCAGCCAAAAAGCTCGCGCCGCATCGCGGCGACAACTTAAAGCCGTTGCGGATGCTTATCATGGGCGTGCCCAACGTCGGCAAATCGACCTTGATTAACGCTTTGCTCAAGCAACGCGCCGCCAAAGTGGGCGATGAACCGGCCATCACCAAGGCGCTGGCGCGCTACGATTTATCCTCGACCGCGATCCTCACCGATACGCCGGGTCTGATGTGGCCGAAAATCGAACACGAAAGCGACGCCATGATGCTCGCCGCAAGCCACATGATCGGCATCAAGGCGTATTACGAATCCGAAGTTGCGGTGTTTCTCGCGGACGTGTTGCTGGCGCGTTACCCGCAGGCGCTTAACGCGCGCTATAACTGTTCGCCCGCGAGCGGCGCCGGCGGCATCGATGGCGTGAACGTGGTCGAAGCCGTCGCCGCCAAACGCGGCTTTCGCTTGAAGGGCGGCACATTCGATCTCGAAAAAGCCGCGGTTACACTCCTCGCGGATTACCGCAGCGGCGCGCTGGGGCGCGTGAGTTTGGAGACGCCCGAATCGCGCAGCGCGCGCACCGAGCCGGCTCAGGCAGGCGCGTAGCCGCAGTCTGGACAAGCATGGGCCGCATTGGCGTTCCAGCGGCCAATGCCTGGAATTCCATCGGCGCGAAGCGCAAAACTGCTGCGCGGCCAGATACCCGCGTACGGCAATCGGCGGTCGGCGTCAGAGCGTTTCATTAAATAATAAAAAATACAATAAAAACAAATAGTTACGTTTACTTCTCGACCAAGACCTTAGCGATCGCGCCGGCCACGTAATCGACGTTTTTCGAGTTCAGCGCCGCCACGCAGATGCGTCCGCTGTCGAGCGCGTAGATCGAATATTCCTCGCGCAGCCGGCGCACGTGTTCCTTGGTCAAGCCGGAATACGAAAACATGCCGCGTTGATCGACCACGTAACTGAAATCAAAATCCGCGCGCTGCGCGCGAATTTTATCCACCAGCGCGCGGCGCATGGTTTTGATGCGCTCGCGCATCTGGCCGAGCTCTTGTTCCCACTGCTTGCGTAGTTCGGGCGTGGTGAGCACGGCGGCCACGGTTTGTCCGCCGTGGGTGGAGGGGTTGGAGTAGTTGGTGCGTATTACGCGCTTGATCTGACTGAGCACTTTCGCCGCTTGTTCCGCGTTTTCGGTGACCACGCTGAATGCGCCCACGCGCTCGCCGTAGAGCGACAGTGATTTCGAGAACGAACTCGACACCAGCACCGCCGGGCACGCCTTGGCAAACGCGCGCACGGCGGCGGCATCGGCTTCGAGGCCATCGGCAAACCCCTGATACGCGATATCCAGAAAAGGCATCAGGTTGCGCGCCGTGACCGCAGCGATGACTTTTTCCCACTGCGCCATGGTCAGATCCACGCCGGTCGGGTTGTGGCAACAGGCGTGCAACACCACCAGTGAACCTTCGGGCAGTTTATTCAGACACGCCAGCATATCGTCAAAGCGCAGGCCATGGGTGCCGGCGTCGTAGTAGGGGTAGTGGTTGACTTTGAAGCCGGCGAATTCGAGCAACGCGCGGTGGTTTTCCCAGCTCGGATCGCTGATCCACGCTTCCGCATTGGGGTTCAAACGACGCCACCAATCCGCGCCGACCTTGAGGCCGCCGGTGCCGCCCAGGGTTTGCACGGTAACAATGCGACCGCTTTTGACCGCCTCGCTGTCCGCGCCGAACACCATTTCCTGCGCCGCTTTGTTGTAGACCGGCAAGCCGTCGATCGGCAAATAGTTGCGTGGCATCGCGGTCTCGGCGAGTTTTTGTTCCGCGGTACGCACGGCTTGCAGCACCGGCACTTTGGCGCTGTCGTCGAAATACACGCCCACGCCCAGATTCACCTTATTCGGGTTAGTGTCGGCGTTATAGGTTTCGGTCACACCCAAGATCGGGTCTTTGGGAGCCATTTCGACGTTTGCAAGCAGCGAAGCAGTCATGTCAGTAGAAGTCAGTAGGAAGGTGTTGATTAATAAGTTTAAACCCTGACATTTTACCTGTTGCACCGGCGCAGGTGTTAAGCAAAATTCGCGCACGCAAGCCGGCACGTGAGAAAATAGACGGTTACACAAAGCGCCTCTCATGAAAACACCCGCCGCCAGCGCCAACGCATCCACGAATGCATCCAATATCGCGCCTCTGGCAGGGCATACGCCGGTGGCGGTGCTGACCTTCCCGAACAGCCCGTTCAGACTGCACCAGACCTTCGCGCCGGCGGGGGATCAGCCGCAGGCGATCGACAAGCTCACCGAGGGCTTTCGCGACGGTCTGGCGTTTCAAACGCTGCTCGGCGTGACCGGCTCCGGTAAGACCTACACCATGGCGCACGTCATCGCGCGCATGGGAGTGCCCGCGATGGTGATGGCGCCGAACAAAACGCTGGCGGCGCAGTTGTATGCGGAGATGCGCGAGTTTTTCCCGGAAAACGCCATCGAGTATTTCGTCTCGTACTACGATTACTATCAGCCGGAAGCCTATGTGCCGTCGAAGGATCTGTTTATCGAAAAAGATTCGAGCATTAACGAGCATATCGAGCAAATGCGACTGTCGGCGACCAAATCGCTGATGGAGCGGCGCGATGTGATTATCGTCGCCACCGTGTCGGCCATCTACGGCATCGGAGACCCGGTGGATTATCACGGCATGATTCTGCATTTGCGCGAGAACGAAAAACTCTCGCAGGCGGAGGTCATCAAGCGCCTGATCGCCATGCAGTACGATCGCAACGACGTGGAATTCAAGCGCGGCGTGTTTCGCGTGCGCGGCGACGTGGTGGATATTTTCCCGGCGGAGAACGCCGAGAACGCGGTGCGCGTGTCGCTGTTCGACGACGAGGTGGAAAGCATTCATGTGTTCGATCCGCTGACCGGCCACATCCTGCAAAAAATGGCGCGCTTCACCGTGTATCCGTCGAGCCACTACGTCACGCCGCGCGCGACCACCTTGCGTGCCATCGAGGCGATCAAGGCGGAACTGCGCGATCGCATCGAGTATTACCAGAAAGAAAATCAACTGGTCGAGTGTCAGCGCATCGAACAGCGCACGCGCTTTGATCTGGAAATGCTCAATGAAATGGGCTTCTGCAAAGGCATTGAAAACTACTCGCGGCATTTGTCCGGGCGAAAACCGGGGGATCCGCCGCCGACGCTGATCGACTATCTGCCGTCCGATGCGATCATGTTTCTTGATGAAAGCCACGTCACCATTCCGCAGGTCGGTGGCATGTACAAGGGTGACCGCGTACGCAAGGAGAATCTGGTGAACTACGGGTTTCGGCTGCCGTCGGCGCTGGACAATCGCCCGCTGCGCTTTGATGAATTCGAGTTGCTGATGCGCCGCACCGTGTTTGTGTCGGCGACGCCTTCGGTCTACGAAAGCGAGCATCAGGCGCAGGTGGTGGAGCAGCTGGTGCGCCCGACCGGGCTGATCGATCCGCGCATCGAAGTGCGCCCGGCCACGTCGCAGGTGGATGATTTGATGTCGGAGATCAACAAGCGGGTCGGGCTCGGCGAGCGCGTGCTGGTGACCACGCTCACCAAGCGCATGTCCGAAGACCTCACCGAATATTTTTCCGAGCACCACATCAAGGTGCGCTATCTGCACTCGGATATCGACACCGTGGAGCGCGTGGAGATTATTCGCGATTTACGGCTGGGCGAGTTTGATGTGCTGGTCGGCATCAACCTGCTGCGCGAGG
>JANPOH010000606.1:0-3022 GCA_031427895.1 Betaproteobacteria bacterium | reverse complement strand
CTCCATACGGTGAAAAAGGTCTCCGGCAAACCGGCTGCATCGATCAGCGAAACGCCATTCGGTATCGGCAGGCAATGGTCGGCATCGACGACGCAATATTCGGCATAGCCGCCGCCGTTGGTAAGGCCGCACAGCGCGTCGCCCGCTTTCCAGCGCGTGACGCCTTCACCCGCCGCAACCACGACGCCGGAAATTTCGAGTCCCAGCAAATCCGATGCGCCGGGGGGCGCGGGGTAGAGTCCTTTGCGCTGCATCATGTCCGGGCCATTGACCCCGGTGGCGGTGACTTTGACCAGCACTTCGCCCGCCTTGGGCGAGGGCATGGGCCGTTGTGTCAGCGTGAGTACGTCGGGGCCGCCGGGTTTGCTGATTTCGATGGCGTTCATGGTATCCATGGTTTTTCCGTTACGATTCGGTGGAGCGTGTGTCTGAAGAAAGTCGCGCCATGTTAGCATGCCGCACCCTCGTTCCCCGTCTGAAAGAAGCCCATGAAATTTAGTGCCGCGCTGTTACTTGCGATGCCCTGCGCGCTGCTCTGTGCGAACGCGGCCTGCGCGCAATCCGCCTATCCCACGAAAACCGTGCGTGTGATCGTGCCGTTCACGCCGGGCGGCGGCAACGATATCTCCGCGCGTTTTATCGCGCAGCGGCTGACCGAAGCGTTCAAACAAAGCGTGATCGTGGAGAATCGCCCCGGCGCCGGCAGCACGGTGGGCACCGACATGGTGGCCAAATCCGCGCCGGACGGTTATACCCTGATGGTGATACACAACGCCATCGCGATAAATCAGACTTTGTATCCCAAGTTGCCGTACGACGCCGTGCGCGACTTTGCTCAAGTGGCGCTGGTGGGCGTCACCACCAACACGCTGGTGGTGCATCCCGCGCTGCCAGTGAAAAACACCAAGGATCTGATCGCACTGGCGAAATCAAAACCGGATGCGTTGAACTATGCGAGTACCGGTGGCGGCGGCACTTCGCATCTGGCGATGGAATACTTCCGGCTGGCCACCGGCACTAACATTGTTCATATTCCCTACAAAGGCACGGCGCCCGCGCTGACCGATATGGTGGCGGGGCAGACGCAGGTGATGATTTCCGCGCTGCCGGGCACGATGCCGTTTATCAGCGCCAAGCGGCTGGTCGCACTTGCCACCTCGGGCAAAAAGCGCTCGGTGTTTTTGCCGAACCTGCCGACGCTGGCCGAAGCGGGCGTCAAGGATTACGAATTCGACACCTGGTACGGCATGCACGCGCCGATCAAGGTGCCGCGCGAGATCATCGAAAAATTGAACGGCGCGATTGTGAAGGCACTGGCGATTCCCGAGGTAAAACAGCAACTGGCGAACCAGGGCATCGAAGCGGGCGGCGCCACGCCAGAAGAATTTACGCGCTTCGTACGCAGCGAGATCGAGAAGATGGGGCGGATTATCAAGGCATCGGGCGCGAAACCGGAGTAGTCCGACAGGCTGTTAGCGCGCGTCGAAGGTCACGCGAAGGTCAGCGTCAGCGAGCCGACAGGTTCGAGCCTGAATTCCACGGTTTCACCACGCGTCATCCACAACGGCGGCGTGATGGAGCCGGTGATGATGATTTCGCCCGCGCGCAGCCGCTCGCCATGCACGGCGAGCGTGGCGGCGACGTGGCCGACGATGGTGATGATCTCGCCGGTGGCCGCTTGCGGATCGATGGTGTCGGCGATTTCACTGCCGTTGCGTGTAATGCGGGCGCGCCAAAGCCGACTTTCCAGCCCAGCGGTTTTTCGCCCGCCTGGATGCGTGCGCGGCGTTGCGCGAGTTGCGCGGCCAGGCCGCGCGAAATACGGGCGTCGTCCGTCAATGCGTGCGTCCGCCTTCAATGGATTCGTAGCCGGCGGCTTCGAGCGACCCCGCGCCGCTCCAGCCCCACACCAGCGCCACGTCTTCCTTTGAGGTATTTTTAAAGCCATGCCAATGACCGCGCGGCGTGAACACCACGTCGCCTTTGCCCGATGGGATTTCTTCGCCGTTTTCGCCGTACATCACGCCGTTGCCTTCGATCACGATCCAGAATTCGTCGCAATTGAAGTGGCGATGCTGGTCGTGTTGCGCGCCCGGCGGCAGCACCGTCCAGCCCACCAGCAGCTTATCGGAGTTGCAGGTTTTCTGGTTAATCAAAAACTGCACCTGCATGTTGACCCAGCCGTCTTTTTCCTTGAGGCCGCCGACTTTGGGTGTTTCATTCAGGCTGGTTTTGTAGGGCCTGAGCGTGGAATTGAGCGTGCTGTATTGATCGGGTTTCATTATTTCTGTCCTCCAAGTTTGCGATAAACCTGATGTGCGATTACAAAATCATGGTGGTCCAGCCCCAGGCCGCGACAGGCGTTCATCATTTCGTTGGCCGCCGCCGCCAGCGGCGTGGGGGAGCCGAGCTTACGGCCCTGTTCCAGCACCAGCAGCATGTCTTTTTGTTGCAGAGTGACATCGGCGAGCGGCACGGCGGGCATTTTACCTTCAAGTATGAACGGCCCGCGATAGCCCAGCACGGGCGATGCGGCGACGCTTTTGAGAATGGCATCCACTGCAATTTCGCGTGATACGCCGCCTTTTTCGGCCAGCGCCACCGCTTCGCCAAAGGCGATGACTTCAATCATCAACAGTGAATTCACCGACAGCTTCATCTGCACCGCGAGGCCATTGCCGCCGATGTAGGTTGATTTCGGCCCGATGGCGAGCAGCACCGGCAGCACGCGCTCATATGCCGCCTTGTCGCCGCCGACCATGGTGGAGGCGTTGCCCTGCAACAGCGTGACGGGGCTGCCGGAGATCGGCGCGTCGAGCATGGTCAGCCCGGCCCTGGCGAATTCAGCGGCGACGGCGCGGCTGGGTTCGGGCGCGATGGTGCTCATGTCGAGATAGATGCCGCCTTTACGACAATGGCGGCGATCTGGCCCGGCTGCACGCACAGATCGACATGGGGTGGCACTGCCTGCGCTCGTGGGCCGCCGTTGCCGACTCGATTCGCGCGGCCTAAACTCCTCTCC
>JANPOH010000605.1:0-3059 GCA_031427895.1 Betaproteobacteria bacterium | reverse complement strand
CGTTTTTCACCGTGCGCGAAACCCTCACCTTTCAGTCGGGCTACTTCGGCATACGCGATAACGCGGCGTGGATCGACGAAGTGATCGAGCATCTTGATCTCACCGACAAGGCGCATACCAATATGCGCCAGCTCTCGGGCGGCATGAAGCGCCGCGTGCTGGTGGCGCAGGCGCTGGTACATAAGCCGCGGGTGATTATTCTCGACGAACCTACCGCGGGTGTTGATGTTGAACTGCGTCAAGGCTTGTGGCGCTTCGTTCGCCGGCTTAATGAAGACGGCCACACCATAGTGCTGACCACGCATTACCTTGAGGAGGCCGAAGCGCTGTGCGGCCGCATCGCCATGTTGAAACAGGGCCGGGTGGTGGCGCTCGACACCACCCAAAATCTGCTGCGCAAACATTCGGGCTGCTACGTCGATTTGCGCCTGCTGCCGGACGCACTGCCCGAAGCGCTGATGCCGATGGCGGTAAGCCATGTCGATGGCGGTTACCGGCTGGCGCTCAACGACTACGTGCAACTCGAAGACATCATGGCGGCGATCCGCAACGCCGGCACCAAGGTGCAGGAAATGGAAGTGATGCAGCCGGATTTGGAAGAAGTGTTCGTGCAGATCATGCAGAACGCTTGATGCATATGAGTGAAATATGAATGAAATGACCGGCTTCTACACCCTGTTCCTCAAAGAATGGCTGCGCTTCTGGAAAGTCGCGGTGCAGACCGTGCTGGCGCCGATGCTTACCGCGCTGCTGTATCTCTTGGTGTTCGCGCACACGCTGCGCGGGCATGTGGAAGTATTTCCGGGCGTGGAATATGCGGCGTTTTTGATTCCGGGGCTGGCGATGATGTCGGTGCTGCAAAATTCGTTTGCCAATAGCTCGTCGAGCCTGATGCAATCCAAAATGCAGGGCAACATCGTGTTTGTGCTGTTGCCGCCGATTTCACACCGCGAGTTTTTCCTCGCTTACTTGTTGGCGGCGATGGGCCGCGGCCTCACCGTGGGTGCCGGCATGTTTTTGCTCACGCTGTGGTTCGTGCCGGTGCCGCTGGAGCATCCGCTGTGGGCGCTGGTGTTTGCCATCGCCGGCAGCGGCGTGATGGGCGCGCTGGGTATCGTTGCCGGCATGCAATCCGAAAAGGTGGATGAGCTGTCGGTGTTCACCAATTTCATCATTCTGCCGCTGACATTTCTGGCGGGCGTGTTTTATTCGATACACTCGCTGCCGCCGTTCTGGCAAAAAGTGTCGTATCTGAACCCGATTTTTTACATGATCGACGGCTTTCGCTACGGTTTTTTCGGTCGTGGCGACGTATCTCCGTGGGTTAGCCTGGGCATTGTGTCGGCGGTGTTCGCGGGCATATCATTGCTGGCGCTCTGGTTACTCAAGATAGGCTACAAACTGAGGCATTAATGCAATGACAACACCTGATCAGCTTAAAAGTTACATTCAAGACGGCATGCAGTGCGAACACTTGGAGGTGACGGGCGACGGCGCGCACTTCGAGGCCGTCATCGTCAGTCCGCTGTTTCGTGATAAATCCCGCGTGCAGCGCCACCAGATTGTTTACAAGGCGCTGGGTGACCGCATGCGCGAGGAAATTCACGCGCTGTCGATGCAGACGTTGACGCCCGAGGATTGGGCGGCGCGATAGCAGGTTAAACTTTCAAAAACAAATGCTTAACCGCAAAGGCGCAAAGGCGCAAAGAACCGCCGCAAAGAAGTTCTTTGCGAAATCTTTGCGCCTTTGCGCCCTTGCGGCGAGGGGTTAAAGTACTATGGAAAAACTGGCAATCGAAGGCGGTGTACCACTCAATGGCGAGGTCGCGATTTCCGGCGCAAAAAATGCAGCGCTGCCGATTTTGTGCGCGGGGTTGTTGACGGCCGAGCCGCTGACCATCGGCAACGTGCCGCATTTGCGCGATGTCACCACCATGCTGTCGTTATTGGGGCAGATGGGCGTGTCGATCTCGGTGGATGAGAAGCTCGGCATCGAGCTGCGCGCGGCGGATATCCACACGCCCGAAGCGCCGTACGAAATGGTGAAGACCATGCGTGCCTCGGTGCTGGTGCTGGGGCCGCTGACGGCACGCTTTGGCGAGGCGCGGGTGTCGTTGCCGGGCGGCTGCGCGATCGGCTTGCGTCCGGTGGATCAGCACTTGAAGGGTTTGCAGGCGATGGGCGCCACCATCACCATGGATCACGGCTACATGATCGTGCGCGCATCGCGCCTGAAGGGCGCGCGCATCTGCATGGACCTTGTCACCGTTACCGGCACCGAAAACCTGATGATGGCCGCGGCGCTGGCCGAGGGCACGACCATTATTGAAAATGCCGCGCGCGAACCGGAGGTGGTTGATCTGGCGGTGTGCCTGACGGCGATGGGCGCGAAGATCGCGGGCGCGGGCACCGATACCATCACCATCGAGGGTGTTGAAAAACTGCACGGCGGTCGTCACAGCGTGATGCCCGACCGCATCGAGACCGGCACCTTTCTGGTGGCGGCGGCGGTCAGCGGCGGCGCCGTGCGCGTCACCGGCGCGCGCCCGCACACGCTGGACGCGGTGCTCAACAAATTGCGCGAAGCGGGCGCGGCGATTGAAACCGGCGAAGATTGGATCAGCGTGCGGGCCAGCGGCCGGCTCAAGGCGGTGAATCTGCGTACTGCGCCGTATCCGGCGTTTCCCACCGACATGCAGGCGCAGTTCGTGGCGCTCAATTGCGTCGCCGTCGTCACCGGCGTGGTACACGAAGACATTTTTGAAAACCGCTTCATGCACGTGCAAGAGCTACAGCGGCTCGGCGCCGATATCGAGGTGGACGGCAATACCGCGGTAGTGAAAGGCGTCGCCGCGCTCGACGGCGCCACGGTGATGGCGACCGACCTGCGCGCGTCAGCCTGCCTGGTGATCGCGGGGCTGGTGGCGCGCGGCACCACGATAGTGGATCGCATCTACCACCTCGACCGCGGCTACGAAGCCATCGAGGAAAAGCTGTCAAAGCTCGGCGCCCGCTCGCCCAGTGACTTGAGGATCGCGCCCGCGCCAACGCCTCTTATC
>JANPOH010000604.1:0-1991 GCA_031427895.1 Betaproteobacteria bacterium | reverse complement strand
ATCTGCCCGAGATGAAAGAGCGCATGCACAGCATCGGCTACGTTGCCGCGCCGGGCGGGCCTGAAGAATACGACAAGATTCTGCGCGCGCAAATCGAATCGATGGCCAAGCTGGTGCGCGATGCGGGGCTGCGGGCAAAGTGAGAGCAAAGTGACGGAGACAACATGGATCTAGAGCAGGCATTTACGGGTATCAAGGTGTTGGCGGTGGCGCGCGTGGTCGCCGCGCCCTTCGCCGCCTATCAACTGGCAATGCACGGCGCGGATGTGATTCGCATCGAGCATCCTGAAAGCGGTGACTCCGCGCGCACTTCGGGCTACCCGCCGACGCCGTTTCAGGAGGCGAAAATGGGGCACAACTTCGTCGCCTACAACGCCAACACGCGCTCTGTGTCGCTGTACATCAACACCCCGGCGGGTCAGGAAGTGTTTCGCCGCCTGGCCAAAGACGCCGACGTGGTGATCGAAAATCTCAAGGGCGGCACCATGGCGCGCTATGGCATCGGCTACGATGACCTGAAAAAAATCAACCCGCGCATTATTTTTTGTTCCGTCACCGGCTACGGTCAGACCGGGCCGAAAAAAAGCGACGCCGCCATCGACGGCGTGGTGCAGGCGGTGAGCGGCATGATGAGCATCACCGGCACGCCGGAAAGCGGGCCGCTGAAAACCGGCTCCACCATTGTCGATTACACCACCGGCTACGCCGCCGCGCTCGCCATCGTCACTGCGCTGTTTCAACGCAGCCGCACCGGCGTGGGCCAGGCCATCGATGTAGCGATGCTCGAAACCGCGATCACCATGATGGGCGGCGAAGTGCAGCGCGCCCTCAACGACAACGAAACCCCGCCGCTGGTAGGCAACGCGTCGGGCAAGGGCGGCTACGTGAGCGATACCTATCGTTGCAAGGAAGGCCATCTCGCCATTGCCGCCGGCGCGCCGAACCGCCGCGAAAAACTGTGGCAGGCGATGAACGCCACTGATATTCCGCAAGACCCGCGTTTTTGCAACGATGCAGTGGTCGCCATAAACCTGAAGGCGCTGAACGAAGAAATTACGCGCAGGCTGTCCACCAGGACCGCGGCGGAATGGGAACTGTTGCTCAACAAAGCCGGCATCGCGGCAATGGAAGTGCTGCCGCTGGCGCGTGCGGTGCATCATCCGCAGTTGGCGCATCGGAACTTTTTTCACCGCTTTGACGATACGGGTGATACCGGTTTGCCGCCGTTCTCCGTGCCTACTGCGCCGTATCGACTGTCGGCGAGTCCGGCGACCATCCGTGCCTTGCCGCCGCGCTTGGGACAGCATACGGATGAGGTGTTGATGGCGGCTGGGTATTCCAAGGATGAAATTTCTAAATTGCATGCCGACAAAATTGTGTAGGGTGCAGTAACCGAAGGGCATTGCACCGACTGTGAGACGCCGCCTTGTCATGCGGCGCAATGCGCTACGCTTATTGACGCCCTACGAGCTGAAGCAAACACGAACACCAAGGAATCATTCATGAAAATCATCGACGTAAAAACCTACGCCACCGTCTACCCGGTCAGTCAACCTTTCTCCAACGGCATGCGCACCACGCGCCAGCGCCCGTTCGGCATCGTCGAAATCATCACCGATGCGGGCATCACCGGCTGGGGTGAAGGCACGGGACTGCCGGCGCGGCGCGCGCTGGAAACGCAGGTGATCGGGCGCGATCCGTTTCACACCGAGGTGATCTGGGAGGGGCTGCACAGTCAGGGTGTCGATGCCGGCGCGATCAGCGGCGTGGATATCGCGCTGTGGGACATCATGGGCAAGGCGTTGAAGCTGCCGATACACACGTTGCTCGGCGGCGCGTTTCGTGATCGCGTGCCGGCGTACGCGACGGGGCTATTTCGCCGCGATGTGCCCGACCACACGGCGGCACTCGTCGCGGAAGCCAAGGGCTACGTCGATGCCGGCTTCAAGGCGATGAAAATGAAAGTGGGCTTCGGCCCCGACTACGACATC
>JANPOH010000603.1:0-3749 GCA_031427895.1 Betaproteobacteria bacterium | reverse complement strand
GGCATGGCGCGGGCGCTGATCGCCGATCCCGAATGGCCGCTCAAGGCCATGCAAGGCCGCAGCGACGATATCCGGCGTTGCATCTCCACCAGCACTTGCTGGAGCGCCGGCGCTCCCCGTCGCATCAGTTGTTCGATCAATCCGACGTTGGGTCAGGAACTGGAGTTGCCGCAGCTAACAAAAGTCAAAGTGCCGAAGCGGGTGGTCATAGTCGGAGGCGGCCCTGCCGGCCTGGAGGCAGCACGCGTCGCCGCCGAGCGCGGGCATCAGGTGGTACTGTTCGAAAGCAAACGCGAACTCGGTGGCAAGCTGGCGGGCTCACAACGATTTGCGCCGTATTACGAGGTTTCATTTGCGGCTGATTTTCTGGCGAATCAGGTGCTCAAGGCCGGAATCACGGTACGCCTGGGCAGGGAAGCTGATGCGCAGGCGGTGCTGGCGGAAAACCCGGACGCGGTAATTGTGGCGACCGGCGCAACCATCATCGCCCTGCCGCTCGCCGGTGACGGTTCCGTGGCGGTCCACGCATTCGGCGCCGACATTCCCGAGCATCTGCCGCACGGCACGATAGTGGTGATTGATCAGGATGGCTATTACTGGGCGGCTGCGGTAACCGAGGCCCTGGCGCGTCAGGGCCGCAAAGTCATCTACGTCACGCGCTTCTTCGAACCGCTGCGCGAGGTGCCCAAGGTGTCGCGCATCAGTTGCCTGCGCGCGCTCGACGAACTGGGCGTCGAGATTTACGACAATATGACCGTCGACTGCGCACAGCAAGGTGCGCTCGTGCTGCGCCACGCCTACAACCTGCAGCGCCACATCCGTATCGAAGACGTGGGCGCGCTGGTCTGGGTAGGCGTGCAACAGCCGAACGCCGATCTGGCACAGCAGTTGCGCGACGCCGGAGTACCAGACGTGCGGCTGGTGGGCGATGCGCACGCGCCACGGCGGCTCGCCAGTGCCATCGGTGAAGGCCATCGCGCCGCGCGCGCAGTCTGCCCGGACCCGCCAGCCAGCGGAAGCGTTCCTGAAATTGCCTGATTGCGTCCGCGGCCGGTGGGTGCGTAGGGGTCAAGTCTCCCAATCAAGCATTCAATGCGTTAATGCAAGACTTGACCCCTTCGCATTGTTGACCTACGAGCGTTTGCCGTGCGGCGCTTCGATTTGCAGCGACGTATCGTTGTCGGCCAGAATCGCGCCGACCTTGAAACCGCCATCTTCTTCGTAAAAAACGTTCATGGCGCCTGACTGTGCCCATTCGGCACGGACAAAAAAAGCGCGGCCCGGAGATTCGGGCCGCGCTGTGGTTATACCCCGTGGGGAGGGCTACTTCGCGTCGAGGTCGATCACCTCATGCACATCCGAATCAATGTGCGTGCCGGGCGCGCCGCCGGAAGCCGCATCGCCGCTGACCAAATGAAACTTGCCGTTGACAATGGCCCCCGCCAAACCATGACGCGGAAACTCCATCGGCGGCAACGCCGTCCAGCGATTCGTTGCCGGATCATAAGCCTCGACCGCGCGGAAGGTGCGCTGGAATCCGCTGGTGCGCTGCTCGCCGCCCGCCACATAAATGCGGTTGTTGTGCGTGCCCCACGCCACCGCGCTGCGCGGTGTGATCATCGGCGCCAGCAGCGGCCCCCATTGATCGGTGGCCGGGTCATACACCTCGACGATATCGGTGTTGCTCGCGCGCGTGATGAAGGCATTGCCGATGCGCCCGCCGATGTAATAAATGCGGTTGTTCACCACGCCGATGGCGCCGTGATTGCGCGCGGTCGGCATATCCTGCAAGGTTTTCCAGGTGTTCGTCGCCGGGTCGTACACATCATTGGTGCCCAGCGCGCGGTGCGGTCGCGCCGGGTGCAGCGTTGTCTCCTTCGACCCCGGATGCAGCCCCGCGCCGCCGACAGCGTAAATCTTGCCGCCATGCACGATAGCCGCGGGCGCACCGCGTTTTTTCGGCAATGCGGCGAGCGCCTTCCAGGCGTCAGCGGCGGGATCGTATTCCCACACGTTGTCGATGGGCTCCCACGCGGTGGGGCCGGTGGCGGGCTTGATGAAACCGCCGATCACGTAAATCTTGCCGTTCAATTCCACCAGCCCAATGTGGTGCGAGGCCTGCGGCATGTTCTTTTTTTTCGTCCAGCTATCTTTTGCCGGATCGTATTCGTAGACCAGTCCCTTGGACGTCCAGCCCGGCGCGAGGCCGCCGAACACATACAGCTTGCCGCCGGCGCCGATGCCATACAGTTCCTCGGAGGCCTCCGGAAACGGCGCCGCACGCGACAGTTTTTGCGCGGTGGCGAAGCCGGGCACCAACAGCGCCAGTGCGAACAGCGTACCGGCGATATAGTTTAAGTATTTGTTTTTAAACAACATTTTTTCTCCATGGATAAATAAGATCGCCCGATGCAACGAATACTATACTACGCTAACCGCTAACCGCTAACCGCTAACCGGCTCGCCACAATAACGCTGTATCGGCGCGCGCACCTCGTCGCGCAGCTTGACGATGGCGCTCCACTCGCCGCCGGCTGGCCGCACCGGCGCGGCAAAGTGCAGCGCCACCGCGCCGTGACGCGGCAGCTCTACATGCTCGGGCACCTGCGGCAGATGCTCAGCCGTGACCATCAGTACCTCGGCGCTATTTTCGGCCAGCGTGCGCGCCGTGATCGGCCCCGCGAGTATGCGCGTCAAATCGAGCACCTTGATTCCCGAGAGCGGCCTGTCGCCTTCGGGGAACGGGATGGGGTCGCTGTCGCCGATTTTGGTGATTTCGACCAGCGGTTTTCCCGCAAGCATTTTTCCACAAAGGCCGGGGTCAGTTCTTGACATTGCACCTGCTAGAGAAAATGAGGCCACATGCAAAATAACGTAACCATTTGTTTTTATTGAGTTATTTGAATAGGTAATTCCATCCACGCCCGCTGTCGCGGGCGTTGTTGTTTTGACCGCTACGAATACACCGCGTTTGTCGGCACCATCACCGAGACGCGCCATACCGACGAGAATGACAACGCCACCACCTACCAGCGGCTGGCCGCGCTGATACCACGCCTGCGGCTGCACCTGATCCGCTTTTGCCGGTGGAACGGGGTCAGGCTTGGCTAATTGCATTAAGGTGTTGGCCAAGCGTAGCGGCGAAAGCAGAATCATTGCACGAACGCGAATCGAGACAAGAGGCAGCATGTCTGCGCGTAGAGATATCATCGCGTAGAAAGGCATATATGCAAAATTTCCTATACCCCGCCGGACAAGTGTGATGACACGCGCTTTCGGTTCTCTGAAAATGCCGCGCAAGGTGTGTAGCGGACGAAAGCCGGGAAACGCATATGCATCCCACAACCGTCGTTGTCTTCTCGTTGATTTTGCCATCCGGTAATCGTGCCAGATTTCAGGTCACTTTGGACACGACTGTTTTCATAGACAATCCACAACATTTTTTACCAAAAATAGCCTACACTAAGACGCGATGACCCAGTTAACTTTATCTCGAACAGAAGCGGAGACTGAACATGGCCAAGGACGCAATGGTATCGGACGAAATGGCGAAAAAATTCGCCACCGAAAAAGAAACCCCCTACACCCGCTGGGTAAAAAGCGAGGGGCTGGACATCATCCCCGCGCATTACGTGCCCAATCTGCACACCGTCGAACTTAAACCGTGGGCGCGGCGCGAGGCCCGCGCGGTGTATCTCAATCACGAAGCGTCGCGCACCTCCAACGATTGTTATGTGTGCGAGATTCCT
>JANPOH010000602.1:0-2756 GCA_031427895.1 Betaproteobacteria bacterium | reverse complement strand
AGGAATCTCGCACACATAACAATCGTTGGAGGTGCGCG
The DNA here is from genome assembly GCA_031427895.1 of Betaproteobacteria bacterium. Lineage (GTDB taxonomy): Bacteria > Pseudomonadota > Gammaproteobacteria > Burkholderiales > SG8-41 > UBA5216. The sequence goes on along the minus strand of JANPOH010000602.1, from coordinate 2,718 downwards.
ACGCTTCGTGATTGAGATACACCGCGCGGGCCTCGCGCCGCGCCCACGGTTTAAGTTCGACGGTGTGCAGATTGGGCACGTAATGCGCGGGGATGATGTCCAGTCCCTCGCTTTTTACCCAGCGGGTGTAGGGGGTTTCTTTTTCGGTGGCGAATTTTTTCGCCATTTCGTCCGATACCATTGCGTCCTTGGCCATGTTCAGTCTCCGCTTCTGTTCGAGGAAAATGTCATTGTAAAAAGTGGATAGGTCAAACCCTCGCCGCAAAGGCGCAAAGACGCAAAGAACCACACGCAAAGAAGTTCAATGCTGTTCTTTGCGGTTCCTTTGCGTCTTTGCGCCTTTGCGGTAAGGTTTTTCATCTTTTGTCGGTTCCAGCGTAATTCGGTATGGCCACGCATTTTTCGGGGTTCATGGTGATATGCACCGTGCCGCCCACCGGCGTGCGCAGCGACGGATGCGCACGCGCGAGCAATAGCGTCTCGCCCACGCGCACCTGGAAATCCATGCATTCGCCGAGGAACACCTGCGCGTCCACTTTCCCATGACACGCGTTGCTTCCGCCAGCCGGCGGCTGCTCGTGTAGCGTAACGTCTTCGGGGCGGATCGCGATCACGGCTTTATCACCGGATGTCAGTGTATCCACCGAGCGCACATCGAGTTCGCCCAGTGCGGTCGTCACGCGATAGCCGCCGGGTTCGCCCTGCGCTCCGCGCACGGTGGCATCGATGAAATTGCTGGTGCCGACAAAATCAGCGACAAAGGGATCACGCGGCCGTTCGTAGATATCACGCGGGCTGCCGATCTGCACAATGCGCCCCTCGTTCATCACCGCGATCTGGTGCGACAGCGCCAGCGCTTCGCTTTGATCGTGCGTGACGTAGACGGTGGTCAGCTTGAATTCGTTTTGCAGGCGCTTCAATTCAAAGCGCATTTTCTCGCGCAGCTTGGCATCCAGATTGGACAGCGGCTCGTCCAACAACAGTAACTTCGGCTCCATCGCAATGGCGCGCGCGAGTGCCAGGCGTTGCTGCTGGCCGCCCGACAGGCGCGTGGCGTCACGCCCGGCGAGTTCTTCGAGGCCGACGGCGGCGAGCACGCGCATCACCTTGTCGCGGATGACTTTTTCGCTGGGCCGCTTGGCGCGCACTTCAAGCGGAAATGCGGCATTCTGAAATACATTCATGTGCGGCCAGATCGCATAACTCTGAAACACCATGCCGAAATTGCGCTGGTTGGGCGGCACAAAAATGTTCTTTGACGACGAATACACCGCGCGTTCGCCCACGCGGATTTCGCCGGCCACCGGGCGTTCCAGTCCGGCGATGGAGCGTAGCGTGGTGGTCTTGCCGCAGCCGCTGGGGCCCAGCAGCGTGAAGAGTTTGCCCTCGGGCACCTCGAAAGCGACATCCTGCGCCGCCTTCACGGTCTGGCCGCGGTCGTTTGGATATTCGGTGTAAAGGCCTTTGACACTCAGCACGCTGGTTTTCTCCCCATGGCTATGCTTCCTTGATGCCCATTTTTTTGCCCAGATACTGCGCCAGCATCACAAAGCAGAACAGGGAGACAATCATCATCACGCCCAGTGCCGACAATTCAACGTACTGGCCGTTCTGCCAGAATTCCCAGATGACAATGGATATGACTTCCTTGCCCGGACTGTAAAGCAGAATGGAACTCGACAGCTCGCGTATCGACACAATTACCACGTAAATCCAGCCGGCAATAAGGCCTGGTTTCAGCAATGGCAGCACAATGCGGCGGAATGTGGCGCCCCAGCCTGCGCCGCTCATGGCAGCGGATTCCTCCAGCTCTTTGTGTATCTGCAACATCGACGTCATGTTATAGCGCAGGCCATACGGCATGAAGCGCGTGACATAGGCGATGAACATGATCCAGAAGGTGCCGTAAACGCCGATATCGACATACAGATAAAAAATCATGATCGACAAACCAAGCACCAACCCCGGAAACACCAGCGGCAGCGATGCCAGATTGTCGAGCCAGATGCGGCCACGCAGCCGACTTTTGACCACGATCCAGCAGATCACCGAGGTGACCAGCATGATGACCGTGGCCGCACCCAGCGACAGAAACAGGCTGTTCCACACCGCGCCGGCCAGCGCGGGGAATTCAAACACGCGGCGGTAGGGTTCGAGCGTTAGGGTTTTCAGCGCCGCCATCGACGGCACGCTGTAGTACTTGTGCAGCGACGACCACACCAGCACCAGGAACGGCAGAATCACCACCAGCATCAGGTAGGCAATGAAAATCGCCGCTGTCAGGTAGCGCCAGCGCCCCAAATCCATCGGGCGCGGGCGAAAGCCTTTACCCGTCACCGTGGCATAGCGACTGCCCTCACCGGACAAGCGCGACTGAAAATACAAGCCCAGCCCGGCGATGATGAGTAGCGTGATGCCGTAGGCGGCGGCCAGACCCACCTTGCTCGGATACTGGCGTATGGCCTCGAAGATCGCCGAGGTGTAAACGTGTATACCCACCGGCAGCCCCAGCAACGCGGGCACTTCAAACGACTCGATGGCGCGCACGAACAATATCAACAGCGATGCCAGCGCGGCGGGCCACGCGAGCTTCAGCGTAATGCGGTACGCGATCTGCATCACCGAGGCGCCGCTCATCAGCGCGGATTCTTCGAGCGACGGATCCATCGAACGAAACGCCGCGGTCATCAGCAGAAACGCCACCGGCGAATAGTGCAG
>JANPOH010000601.1:0-4620 GCA_031427895.1 Betaproteobacteria bacterium | reverse complement strand
CTTAATTGAAGGTTACTCAACAGATCGCCGGTTGCCGGACGGACGCCGTGTCTATTCGGATGGACCTTTTGGGGGGTGCTCGCGTATCGCCCACAGCAGGGGCGTGCTGGGATCGACATCGACATCGTACGGTTTGCCATTGATATTCAGTTTTGCCATGGTGCCTCCTTGAGGGGATTGCTAGCGAAAATGCCTGATACAGGATAACGACGAAGGGTAAATTCAACCCGCGCATTATTGGGCAAGGGCCGTGGAAAAACAAGCGCGAGCCCATCCCGGCGAACCCCGATACGAGGAGAATGCCGTACAATTCCGCCAGCCCATGGCCGAAAAAAACGCTGGGCTACACCGAGGAGGTTTCCGTGCAGCAACGCCCTGTCATCAACACCGCCGGCCTGTGCCTCGTGCTTTGCATCAGCGCAGGCGCTGCCGCGCAAACCGCCGCCTATCCCATCCGCCCGGTGCGTTTTATCGTGCCGTATCCACCCGGCGGCACCACCGACATCGTGGCGCGCGGCATCGCCGTCAAGATGGGCGAGCGCCTGGGGCAACAGTTCGTCATCGACAACCGCGGCGGCGCCAGCACCATGATCGGCGCCGACCTCGCGGCCAAAGCCGCGCCCGACGGCTACACCATGCTGCTCGCCACGCAAACCACGCTGTCGATCAGCCCGCAGGTATTCAAGGCGCCTTACGACGTAATGCGCGATTTCGCACCCATCACCCCGGTGGTGTATTTCCCCTACGTGATCGCGGCGCATCCGTTGTTTCCGGGCAAAACCGTCACCGACCTGATCGCACTGGCCAAGGCCAAACCCGGCAGCATCGGCTACGGCACGCCGGGCACCGCCTCCACCAACCACGTCGCCGGTGCCATGCTCGAAATCATGGCCGGCATCAAACTGCTGCACATACCGTTCAAAGGCGCGGGCCCCGCGCTGACCGCCACCCTCGGCGGCGAAGTGCCGCTGGTCATCACCGGCATCGCCACCGTGCTGCCGCACGCCAAAACCGGTCGCGCACGCATCCTCGCCTTCTGCGCCGAAAAACGTCACCCGAATTTCCCGGATATAGCATCCACCGGAGAGGCGGGCCTCAAAGGCTACGACGGCGGCACGTGGTTCAGCGTGGTCACCCGCGCCGGCACGCCGCCCGCCATCGTCGGCACGCTGAACAGGGAAATCATCGCGGCACTGGCGACAGCGGACGTGAAAGAACGCTTCACCGCCATCGGCTTTGATATCCGCACCAGCTCGCCGGAGGAATTTGGGCGGTTCATCCGGGACGATGCGGCGCGGGTAGCCAAAGTGATTGTTGCGGCAGGGATCAAGGCTGAGTAACACAAAGCGCATACCATACCTATGAACGCTACTTTCGCGCGAGCTACGCCAACGCGGAAGAATCAGGCAAGATTATCGAAGCGAAAAAACTGATCGAGGCACAAGGCCTGTTTTATGCGCGCGGCTATTGGTCGAACAAGATCAACGAGCAACGCTTTATTGAAATCACCTGGCTGCGTAAGGACGAGGTTGTGCGCTACACCACTCACTTTGCCCTGGACAGCAACGAGGTGTGGCAGCGCCGCTTGGAGTCGCTGCTAAAGCACGATTCGCGGTGTGGATAGCGGCGTGATCTGCCGCAGGTTGGTTGACCGGTGTGTCATTGACCGGGGTAACGGTCAGATTCACCGTGGCCAATGCGGAGTCAAGTCCCTGTCCTGAGCCTGCCGAAGAGTCGCCGTCGTTGACACGGTAGGTGAAGCTGTCAGCGCCGTGGTAGTCCGCGTTGGGCGTGTAGGTGTAGCTGCCATCGGCATTCAGCGCCAGCGCGCCATGCGCGGGGCCGGTGACGATGCTGACGGTGAGAGTTGATCCTTCAACCTCACTGGCTTGAGCCAGCAGGTCGAGTGTAAGCGCAGTGTCTTCCAGGGTGCTCACGCTCAACGACGCCGCCACCGGAATATCGTTTACTGGTGTAACGGTGATGCTGACGGTGGACACATTGGAATCGACCTGACCATTGCTGATCTTGTAGGTAAAGCTGTCGGAGCCGTAGTAGTTCAGTGCCGGGGTGTAACTGAAGGTACCGTCGGCATTGACCACCACCACGCCGTGGGACGGCGCGGCAACCACCACCGGAGCGAAGCCTTCCTGAACGGCGTCGATGTCGTTGGCGATGGCGATGATCTGCGTCACGGTATCTTCGGATGTAGTTACGCTGTCGTTGACGGTTTGAGCGGCACCGAGCATGCGCACATCACGTACGGTGACGTGGCTGTGTAACTGGTTGGCACTCTTGCCGAAGCCGATCAGGTCGAACGAGAGGTTGACTGCCGTGCCAACGGCGACACCACGCAGATCAACCACATACGTGCGGCTGCCGTCGGCGTTGGTGATACGGGATACATTCGACGCCTTGCGCTCGCCAAGAGCTGCGCTCGCACCCTGCAACTGAAGGTTGAGCAACGCATCGCTACGCGAGAACCCTATCGCGCCGAAGAGTGACAAGCCAGTGTTGATATCGAGCAGCGCGGCCTCGAACGCGTCTTGCGGGCCAGCGCCGTTTGATTCAAGTTGCACTGGGTTAAGCGTAAAGGTGAGGAAGCGGTCGTTGGCGCCCAGCAGGAAGACTGCGTCAAGCGGGTTTGCCCGGTCGGCGCAATAGACTCACCAAGCGTGACGCTGCTTACGGCGACACCTGAGCCAGTTGTCTCGGTATTGGCGACCACCCGCCCTGCGGTTCGCCAGTTTTCCACCCCTTGCGCAAATGCACCGTTGGCAAGGGTCTGATGCACGCTGCCCCACGCGCTGCTCAACACCAGTGCCGAGTACGTCCCTTGCGGCGTGCCACTACCCTGCGAAGGCACAGTCAATGTTTGTACGCCAGACACTCCTTGAAAATATGGGCTGCCCGCGGCTTGCAACGCCGCGATGTCGGCGCCGCTCAGCAAGCGGCGTTGCCCCGGCGCCAGATACTGACTCATCACGTCGTAGCTGGTAGCCGTGCTTGGCAAGTTGACGATATGACCCAATTCATGAATCAGCACCGTCAACAAGTCCAGGCGACCGATCGCCGGGTTATCAGTATCTTCGTCATCCACATGGAATGCGGTGGCCGTGTCGGCCACGGCAAATTCGGACGAATCAATCGGGCTTTCATCGAGATACCACCCCCAACCGGCGCCGGACGCATCTAGTGTAATCGCCGAACCCTCCGCCCAGGCTGCGAAGCCTTCGGGCAGGTCTGCCACTGAGAAGGTCGCTGAATTTAACAAGCCGGCCGATGCGCCTGCGTTCAGCCAGTATTGCTTGGCCAACGGCAGGAGTGCATCGATGTCAGCCTGACTGACAGATTCAAGATCAATGCCCGGGCCTTCGGAGAGCACGTTTTGCGGCGGTACGGCGATGTCTGCGTTTCTTGCACTAATGCGCCCGTCCTCAAGCATTTGGCGGATGCGAAGGCTTATTGGGTCGTCGGCAGAGCGGTTTCCTAGAGTGACCTCGCCGTTTTTTACCATTGTGAGAAATTCATTCGCCTTTGTTAGGCCTTCTGGCTGGGCAGGGTTGAAGCGATAGATAATCTTCTCCTCTACGTTGGCCGCAAGGCGCAAGCTGCTTCGGTTGAGCAACGACATGATTTCTTGCTCTTTGCCCGCTTTGACCAAATCCAGTTTCATATCTTCGAAAACGTTTAGCCCCGAACGGCCCTCAATGGCAAGGAAACCTATGGATCCGTCAGGGTTTCGATAGGCCAATGCGTATTCAAACCGGTCGCCAAGCGATCCGTCGGAATGGCGAACCCGCAAGCGCCCTACCGCGTTTTCTTCATGCCTCTGCCACCGCAGCAGATCTTGCAGGGCTATTGGATCGGGGCGCCCAACTTCGCTGACTTTTTGCCCCGTACCAGATCGAACAATGAATACCTTGTTGATCTCACCAGGATTCAATGAAAGATACGCATTGAGCTCCCCCCTGCTCCAGAAAACTTTGGAGTTCATAGCAGCGGTAATGGCTGGCCCGCCGTTCATTACTTGGAAATTCTTGTTGTGCACCCATACTCCGACTTCGCCAACATAATAAGTATGGAAATCTTCGACTTCGATGTTGTAGACCGTGGTCTTGAACAGATGCTCTGGTTTTGCACGCTTGGCACTCTTGATAGTCTTGATAGTCTTGAACTGAAATAATTCGGTCTTTTCGCCCAACTCCATCGTACGGAGATCAAAATGTGCTCCCCCTAGTGCAAAATCTTTCGGATACAAAGGCGCCCACGCGAAGTCTCGGCTACTAGTGACAAATAGGGGCAAATGGCCATTGAGCGCAGGATTTTCATTCGCAATTATTTCTAGCTTCGTGGGCTTCATCACTGATGCTATCAAAGTGCCCACCTCATTCCATCCCTTGCCCTGCACCCAAAATGGGTGCTCCGGAGTGACGGCGAATCGGTGACCACGCCACTTACCATCGGCTTGCATTCCACCGACTGTCACCATAATTACTTGCCGGTCTTCATGCACAAACGTCTTGGTCACGCGCTTGTATGCACGCTCGCCTTTGCCACTTTCGTGTTTTGAGAGCACAAGGTCACCCACCTTGATTTGCTCAATGGGCTTCAAGCCAT
>JANPOH010000600.1:0-4982 GCA_031427895.1 Betaproteobacteria bacterium | reverse complement strand
GCGGATTTTTGTTTGCGGCTAAAACCCTTACCGCGCTTTTACCAACAGCTTGCGCTGCTCTATCATCTCGACGGGCATGCGCGCCGCTAGTTCACTGAAAAAACGACCGTGGTCTTTGACTTCTTCTTTCCACAGCGCGTTGTCCACTTCGGTCAGTTTCTCGAACGTGTCTTTGGAGAAGCCGCTGATGCCGCTTAACTCCATATCCTCGTAGCGCGGCATTTTGCCCACGGGCGTATCCACCGAACCGCCCTTGCCTTCGCAACGATCAATGATCCATTTCAGCACGCGCATGTTTTCGCCGAAACCGGGCCACATGAATTTGCCGTGTTCGTCGCGGCGGAACCAGTTGACCGCGAATATCTTCGGCGCGGTGGCAGCGGTCAGCGTTTTGCCGACTTTAAGCCAGTGGCTGAAATAGTCGCCAAAGTGATAGCCGCAAAACGGCAGCATGGCAAACGGATCGCGGCGCACCACGCCCATTTTGCCGACACTGGCAGCGGTGGTTTCGGAGGCCATAGTGGCCGCCATGTAGACGCCGTGCGTCCAATCCTTGGCTTCGACCACCAGCGGCACGGTGGTGGTGCGGCGGCCACCGAACAGGAAGGCGCTGATCGGCACGCCGGCGGGGTTTTCCCAATCGGAGTCAATGCACGGAATTTGTGACGCCGCCACGGTAAAACGCGCATTCGGATGCGCGGCGGGTTTGTCCCCATCCGGATCCCACGACTTGCCCTGCCAGTCGGTCAAGTGCATCGGCGGGGTTTGCGACAGACCCTCCCACCACACATCGCTGTCCGGCGTCATCGCCACATTGGTGAAAATGGTGTCTTTATTCAACGCGGCCAGACAGTTGGGATTGGTGAATTCCGACGTGCCGGGCGCGACGCCAAACGCTCCCGCTTCCGGGTTGATGGCATACAGACGGCCGTCCTTGCCCGGCTTGATCCAGGCGATGTCTTCGCCGATGGTGGTGACCTTCCAGCCTTGCAGTTCTTTGGGCGGAATCAGCATCGCCAGATTGGTTTTGCCACAGGCGCTGGGGAATGCCGCCGCGATGTAATGCTTTTTGCCGCCCGGCGGCTCAATGCCCAGAATCAGCATGTGCTCGGCCAGCCAGCCCTGCTCGCGCGCCATGATCGAGGCGATACGCAGCGCGAAACATTTCTTGCCCAGCAAAGCGTTGCCGCCATAGCCGGAGCCGAACGACCAGATCAATTTTTCTTCGGGGAAATGCACAATGTATTTGTGCTCTTTGTTGCTGGGCCACACCACGTCTTTTTGGCCCGGGGCGAGCGGCGCGCCCACGCTGTGCAGACACGGCACGAAAAATTTGTCCGTGCCCAGCAAATCAAGCACCGCGCGACCGATGCGCGTCATCACGCGCATGCTCACCACCACATAAGGCGAATCGGTCAGTTCAACGCCGATGTGTGAAATGTGCGAACCCAGCGGCCCCATGCTGAACGGAATCACGTACATGGTGCGCCCGCGCATGCAACCGTCAGTGATTTGGGTTAACTTCGCGCGCATTTCATCGGGCGCGACCCAGTTATTGTTGGGGCCGGCGTCTTCCTTGTTTTTGCTGCACACGAAGGTGCGGTCTTCCATGCGCGCCACGTCATCCGGGTCGGAGCGGGCCAGAAAGCAACCCGGACGCTTCTGCTCATTGAGCTTGATCAGCATGCCGGTGGCGACCATTTCCGCGCACAGGCGGTCATATTCCGCCTGCGACCCGTCGCACCAAACGATACGCTCGGGCTTGGTGAGTTGCGCGACTTCGGCCACCCACGCTTTGAGTTTGGCATGATTCACGTATGCCGGTGCATCCAGTGTCGCTGAAGTTCGAACCGCAGTCGTCTGAGACATCGATAACCTCTGAATTTAGAAAATCGCTTAAAAAACAATGGCAAAGCGAATGGGCGCTACCCGCTCTGCCACAACACAAAGAGGGCGGATTTTACCTGATTTGATGCAGCCTCCGCTACGGCTGCCGCACGCAGCGCCGGCGTCAGTCCGGCGAGCGGCGACGCCGGCGTGTTTCGTTACGGGACTTGGCGATACTGGCGCACGCGCCGTCGTATCCCGCGCCGCGTTGCGCGCGCACTGCCGCCCTCGCGTCGCCTTCAGTTAGGTGCTCCTCGACTTAACGTTGACAATTTCCCGTTTTGGCTGGCCGCTGGTAATATGTAGCGCGCTTAAAGTGGTTTTTGATCTTACATTGCTCACGACGTACCGGTCGCCAAATCCGCCCGGGGAAACCGTGGAAAAGAGGGAGAACCCATGAAACTATTGAGCTTCCGTCCGCCCCGCGCCCGGGTCGATCATTTTGGCGTGTTGCTGTCCAATGGTCAGGCGCTGGATATTTCTGCGGCCAAAATCGGCCGCGGCCTGCCCGACAGCCTGCTGGATTGCATACGTGGCGGCGCGGATACCCTGGCGTTGGTGCTTGACGCGCTGGCACAGGCGGAACACCGGCTTGCCGCGGGCAGCGCGGAACATGTGGTGACACTCAGCGCCGTAACCGCCCGTCCGCCGCTGATTCCCGGCAAAATAATGGCCATCGGCAAGAACTATTCCGACCATGCCGCCGAAGTCGGCAGCGCCGCGTATTCGCGTCCGGCGGGCTTCATCAAACATGTCGATACCCTGATCGCCAACGGCGACACCATCCGTAAACCCGCGTGGACGGAAAAACTCGATTATGAAACCGAGCTCGCGGTGGTCATCTCCGACGAATGCGTCGATGTACCGCCGGAAGAAGCCTTTGATCACATCTTCGGCTACACCATCATGAACGACGTGTCCGCGCGCGACGTGCAAATGGCCGAGCGCAAGGAAGGCAACATCATGATCGGCAAAAACTTCCCCACCGCCGCGCCGTTGGGCCCGTGGGTGGTGACCAAGGATGAAATCCCCGACCCGCACAACTTGCGGCTTGTCACCCGTATCAATGGCGAAGTTCGGCAAGACGCCAACACCGGCACGCAAATTTTTCACATTCCCGCGCAAATCACGTGGTACTCGCATGCCGGCCTCTACCCCGGCGACATCATCTCCACCGGCACGCCGGCGGGCGTGGCGGCAGGCTACAAGGGCGAAGGCTCCTGGTGGCTGAAAAACGGCGACATGATCGAATCCGAGATCGAGAAAATCGGCCTGCTGCGTAACCCGGTGTCCACCCGCAAGCGGCGCTCGTGATACCTGACGCGCGCGTCAGGATGAGCTGCGCGGCGCAATGCGGCTGGCGCGGATCACCGGGAGATGCGCATTTGCTCAACTTGAAGCGCTATCACGGCATGCGGATCGTGGCGGCAGCCGAGGCGCTGGCTATCGTCGAGCGCGAGTAAGCCGCTTTAAATGACTACGCCCGCGGTAGCGGGCGTGGGTAATTCTTTAGCAGCTAAGGCGCATTGCGCTTCGCTTATTGACGCCCTACGGATTGCGGGTTACGCGCGTTAAAAAAGATGGGGATGCTACTTAGCTAGACCTGACCCCTACGCATCCTGAAACGGCGGGTCACGCTCGGCAAGGCGGGGCGACCGAAACGTGCTGAAAATCAAGCAAAGGAGTAGATTTCATCATGGACATCTGGAGAAAACGTGGCCTGTCCCCTATTTGTTACTATTTGTTATTTGTCGATTGCAGCATGATGCTGTTTCGGCACGAGCGGGTTTCAGCATGACGAATATTCTAATCGGAATGCTGCTTTCAATGACATTTGGCGGGTGCGCGGGCTATGTGCCGGGGCGTCAATCGTACTGGGACGCGCAGGTGCGGGAGATGTGCGCGAGGGATGGCGGGGTAACAATTTTTGAGCAGATTGTTATCTCGGCAGCGCAAGCAGTTACGTTACCAAAAGTAGGAGGATTTTTCGGAGTTGCCCCAGAAGCGCTTGCGAAACTGGAAGAACCTGCGTTTATTCGCAATCAAAGCATTCAGATTCGTGAAGGCAACCCTTCTGTTGTTCGTGATCAGCAAGAAATCATTCGAAGATCCGATGGACGGGTCGTCGGGCTGGTAGTTCGTTACGGCAGAGGTGGTGGTGATTTCCCGTCCCATGCTCATCCGAGCGAGTTTTCATGTCCAGATTACATTTCCATTTACAAAGGCATTCACGGGGTTTATCACGTTGAGGAGATGAAGAAATGAATACCCAGGGTTTATTTGATTCAGCGGAGCTTTCTCTTGCTTCATATTCAACGCTTGTACAAGGTGAGACAGCGCTTCAAAGGTTAGCGTTACAGGCGAGCGGTAATGGGCTATCCCTTACTCAAGCCACTGATTTTGCCACCCGGTTCCCAACAGTCGTCACCCAATTCAACGACACCGCGGCCGAAGACGGCATGGCCACCAGCTTCAGTGCAACCGTATTCAAGGATGCCACGGGCAAGCTGACGCTGGCGATCCGGGGCACGGCGGAATTGTTCGGCACGCCCAATGACCTCATTCCGACCGATGCGGATATCGCGCTGTCCGGCGCGGGCTACGACTAGATCGTAGCGATGGTGAACTGGTGGGCAAAGGCTTCCGCACCTGCGGGCCAGATGGTCAACGAAGACAATAGGGGACAGACCAAGTTTATTTCATGATAAGATGACCAAAATGACGCAAATAACCGAAAAGATGAACGCCGCAACATGCCCCGCCGCGCCCGTCTAAGCGTTGCCGGTGTGCCGTGGCACATCATCCAGCGCGGCAACAACCGCGCGGTGTGCTTTCACGCGGAGGGCGACTACCGGCGTTATCTTGACGACCTTGCCGAACAGTCCGGGCGCTTTGGCTGCGCCGTCCACGCCTACGTGTTGATGCCCAATCATGCGCATCTGCTGCTTACCCCTCAAGACAAAGATAGCGCCGGGCTACTGATGAAGCACCTGGGGCAGCGCTACGTGCAATACATCAACCGCACCTACCGGCGCAGCGGCACGCTTTGGGAAGGGCGTTTTCGCTCGTGTCTCACGCAGAGCGAGCAATACGTG
>JANPOH010000599.1:0-2466 GCA_031427895.1 Betaproteobacteria bacterium | reverse complement strand
TGACGCACCAGAAACGCGCTCGCCACCGCGAAGGTGACCACGCTTACCGAGCCGTAGTGCGCCGCGATCGACGCGGCATCGGCGCGTTTCAGGCCGCCCGCGTAACGCAGTAGCGGATAGGCGGCGAGTGGTATCACCACGCCCAGCGCCAGCACCACGAGAGACGGCAGGATCACGCTCGCCAGCGGATGACGCGCCAGCTCCACGCCGCCTTTCAGGCCGATGGCCAGCAGCAGGTAGATCGAAATCGCTTCGTAGAACGCAGGCGGAAATTTCAGATCGCTGCGCAGCAGGCCGCCGGCCACGCCCAGCAAAAAGAAAACGACTACCGGTTCCATGACGTGCGGGGCCGGCGCCCCGGTCTGAGCGTACTAACCATTGCCATTCACAAGCAGCCGCATCACTTCATGATAGCTGGCGGAGGTTTTTGCAAGCACGTCGGGCGGCGGCGGCGGCGCGGGCGGTTTTTTGTTCCACGTCGTCGTTTCCAGCCAGTCGCGGATGATTTGCTTGTCGAAGCTCGGCGGGCTGATGCCGGTGCGGTACTCGGCGGCGGGCCAGAAGCGCGACGAATCCGGCGTGAGTATTTCGTCGATCAGCACCAGATTGTTTTGCGCATCCACGCCGAACTCGAACTTGGTGTCGGCGATCATCACCCCGCGCGTGGCGGCATATTCCGCCGCTTCGCTATACAGGCGTATCGACACCTCGCGCACCCGTGCGGCGAGTGTCGCGCCGACGATCTTTTCAACGTCGGCGTAGGTAATGTTTTCGTCGTGCTGGCCGGCGGGGGCTTTGGAGGCGGGCGTGAATATCACCTGCGGCAGTTTTTGCGCCTGCTGCAAGCCGGCGGGCAGCGCGATGCCGCACACCGCGCCGGTTTTCCGGTAATCGCTCCAGCCCGAGCCGATGAGGTAGCCGCGCACCACGGCCTCGACCATCAGCGGCTTTAGTTTTTTGACCACCATCGAACGCCCGGCAACCTGCGCGCGCTCCGCCGCCGACACCACCGACTCCGGCGCGATGCCGGTCAGGTGGTTCGGGATCACATGGTCCAATTTTTTGAACCAGAAATTCGACAGCTCGGTCAGCACGTGGCCCTTGCCGGGTATCGGCGTGGGCAGAATCACGTCGAAGGCGGACAGGCGGTCGGTCTGCACCACCAGCAGTTTGTCGTCGCCCACGGCGTAAAGATCGCGCACCTTGCCGCGATGCAAAAACGGCAGGCTTTTGAGATCGGTCTGGAGCAGGGCGTCGGGTGTGGTCATGGCTTGCCGTGTCGTTACCTGGAAAGATGGGGGCAAAGTATCGCGCGCAGCGCCAGCGCTTCGTCGAGCGCGCTATCCATGCTGTCGCCGCAGACGGTGTAGTGGCCCATTTTGCGACCGGGGCGTGCTTCGTGTTTGCCGTACAGATGCAGTTTCGCGCGCGGGTTGGCGAACAGTTTATCCCATGCCGGCTCGCCGTTGCGCCACGATTCACCGAGCAGATTCACCATCACCACCGGCGTGAGCAGCCGCGTGTCGCCGAGCGGCAGGCCGCACAGCGCGCGCACCTGTTGCTCGAACTGCGAGGTGGCGCACGCATCCATCGTGTAATGCCCGCTGTTATGCGGGCGCGGCGCAATTTCGTTGACCAGCAGTTTGCCTTCGGGCGTGACAAAAAACTCCACCGCCAGCACGCCGCGATAATCCAGGCGGTTTGTCACCTCGGCGGCGGCGCGCTCGGCCTGCCGCGCGAGATCCGGCGACACGCGCGCCGGCACGATGCACACATCGAGTATCGAGTGGGTATGCTGGTTTTCCGCGACCGGAAAACACTGCGTTGCGCCATCCGCGCCGCGCGCCACCACCACCGACACTTCGCACGCCAGCGCGACCAGTTCTTCGAGCACGCAGGATTCCGCGCCCATCGCCACGAACGCGGCGCGCGCCTCGGCGGCATGGGCGACGCGCGCCTGACCCTTGCCGTCGTAGCCGAAGCGCGCGCGTTTCAAAATGCCGGGGTAGAGCACGGCATCACAGCGCGCGAGATCGGCTTCGGCGTCGATCAAGGCAAACGCCGCCGTGCCAAAACCATTATCACGAAGAAAACGCTTTTCGCGGCTGCGATCCTGCGCGATCGCCACGCTGTCGCCGGCGGGGCGCACGGTGCAATGCGCGGCCAGCCAGCGCAGGCTGTCGGCGGGCACGTTCTCGAATTCGGTGGTCACGGCGACGCAGGTGTCGGCGAGTTGTTGCAGGGCTTCCTTGTCCTGGTACGCGGCCTTCAAATGCACGTCGGCCACCGCGCCGGCGGGGCTGAGAGGGTCGGGGTCGAGCACGGTGACGCGATAACCCATGCTGTGCGCGGCCAGCGTGAACATGCGTCCGAGCTGGCCGCCGCCCAGCATGCCGAGCATGGCATCGGGGAATATCATGGTCATGGCTTGATCGGCGGCAGTTTCATCGCGCGCACCGCGCGCAC
>JANPOH010000598.1:0-2298 GCA_031427895.1 Betaproteobacteria bacterium | reverse complement strand
CAAGCTGATGAAGCAATCGCTGATTCCGGTGAATAAATCGGGCGGCGCGGGTGCGGAAGGTTTTCTCGCGGTAAAAGAAGCCAAGGGCGATCCGCACAAGATCATCATTACGCTGTCGAATCTTTTCACCACGCCGCTTGCGACGGGTGTGCCGTTTAACTGGAAAGACATGACGCCGGTGTCGATGATGGCGCTGGACCAGTTTGTGTTGTGGGTCAACGCCGAGTCGCCGCATAAAACCGCCAAGGACTTCATCGCGGCCGCCAAGTTGGCCGCCGCAGATCCGGCCAAACGTTTCAAGATGGCAGGTACGGGTTCGCGCCAGGAAGACCAAATCCTCACGGTCGGCATCCAAAATGCCACCGGCAGTAGATTTACGTATTTGCCGTTCAAGGGCGGCGGCGACGTGGCGGTGCAACTGGTCGGTAAACATGTCGATTCAACGGTAAATAATCCCATTGAAGCCGTGGCGCAATGGCGCGCCGGTTCGCTGCGTCCCTTATGCGTGTTCGACGCGAACCGGATGCCTTACAAGAGCAAGATTACCGACAAAATGTCATGGAACGACATTCCGACTTGTCTCGAGGCCGGCGTGCCGACCGGCTACGTGATGCTGCGCGGGATATTCATGGCGCCGGGCGTGAAGGCCGAGCAGGTCGATTTTTACGTTAATCTGCTGAAAAAAGTGCGCGAGACGCCGGAATGGAAGAAATTCATGGAAGACGGCGCGTTCAATCAAACTTCCATGAGCGGCAAGGAATACGTGGCGTGGGTGGAGAAGAACGATAAACTGCACTACGAATTGATGAAAGAAGCCGGTTTTCTGGCGAAGCCTTGATCGTCACGCGATAAATCTCCGCGAGCTCTTCGCAAAACGTAAACACCGCTTTTTTGCAATGACTCCCGACTCACACGAACCAACCGGCGTTCCCCATGACGCAAGCGCAGCGGATACGAGCGCCATTATCGGCAACCGCGCGATGGAAATCATCGTGGCGGCAGCGCTGCTCGCGTTTGGAACGCTGATCGCGGGCGCGAGCATGAAGCTGGGCTTTCGCTGGGGCGATGACGGGCCGCAAGCCGGTTACTTTCCGTTTTACATCGGCGCCATCATCGTGATTTCCAGCCTGATAACGTTGATACAGACGATCCGCGGCAACACGGCGCAATCAGGCGCTGCTTTTGTTGAACGTGGACAACTCAGGCAGGTACTGGCCGTGCTGTTGCCGGCGCTGGTCTATGTGCTTGCTATCCAGTGGTTCGGTATCTATGTGTCGTCGGCGATTTATATCGCGGTATTCATGGTGTGGCTGGGCCATTACGCGTGGTGGAAATCCGCGCTGCTGGGCGTTGTGGTGAGCATCATTCTCTACATGATGTTTGAAAAATGGTTTCAGGTGGCATTGCACAAGGGCACGCTTTTCGATCCGCTGAGCCTGGTGGGTTTGTGATTACGTAGTCTCGACATAAAACAGGAAGCAGATTGGACGAGATCAACGCACTGTTTCACGGGTTTTCGGTGGCGATGACGCCGATGAACCTGATGCTGATGTTTGTCGGCGTGACGCTGGGCGTCATCATCGGTGTGCTGCCGGGTCTGGGCGGGGCCAACGGCATCGCGATTTTGCTGCCGCTGACCTTCACCATGCCGCCGACCTCGGCCATTATCATGCTGTCGTGCATTTACTGGGGCGCGTTGTTCGGCGGCGCGATTACCTCGATTCTGTTCAATATTCCCGGCGAGCCGTGGTCGGTGGCGACTACCTTTGATGGTTACCCCATGGCGCAACAGGGACGCGCGGGCGAGGCATTGACCGCGGCGTTCACATCGTCATTCATCGGCGCGTTTGTTGCGGTGGTAATGATCACGTTTCTCGCGCCGCTGGTGGCGAAGTTCGCGCTGAAGTTCGGGCCGCCGGAATTCTTCTCGGTTTATTTCCTCACCTTTTGCAGCTTTATCGGCATGGGCAAGGGCTCGCCGTGGAAAACGCTGACGGCAATGATGCTGGGCTTTGCATTGGCGGCGGTGGGCATGGATACCGTTACCGGGCAGTTGCGGCTGACCTTCGGATTTTCCGAATTGATGCGCGGTTTTGATTTTCTGGTGGCGGTGATCGGGCTATTCGGCATCGGCGAGATATTGTTGTCGATGGAAGAGGGCTTGTCGTTCCAGGGCCGCAAGGCGCGCATCGATATGAAGATCGTGATCGAAACCTGGAAGAAATTGCCGAAGTATTGGCTGACTACCGTGCGTAGTTGCCTGATCGGCTGCTGGATGGGCATCACGCCCGGCGGCGC
>JANPOH010000597.1:0-3493 GCA_031427895.1 Betaproteobacteria bacterium | reverse complement strand
CGCTGTCGCTGATGTATGTGCTGGCCGCAATTTTCATCGCGTTGGTGAGTTTCGGTATGCGCGAGGTGTGGATGGCACTCGCGCTGTTTGTGTGCGCCATGCTGGCACTCGGCATGGGCAACGGCGCGGTGTTTCAACTGGTGCCGCAACGCTTTCGCCGCGAAATCGGCGTGATGACCGGGCTGGTGGGTATGGCGGGCGGCATCGGCGGCTTTTATCTGGCGTCGTCGCTGGGTTATTCAAAGCAAGTGACGGGCAGCTATCAGGTGGGCTTGTTGATATTCGCGGGCCTTGCCGTTGTCGCGCTAACCGGCCTGACCGCAGTGAAAAGCCGCTGGCGCACCACGTGGGGCGCCGCGCACTTGTCGGCGGCGAAGGTGTGAGTGGAGTAATCTTGCGCACTCCCCATTCGGTCACGCCCGACGATGCCCCTTGAGTTCGCCGTAGGTCACGCCACCCGCACCGGTAAACGCGAGCGCAACGAAGATTTCGTCGGTGCGGTAACGCCCGGCGCCGACGAGCTCGCCGCGCGCGGGGCGTTGCTGGCGGTGGCCGATGGCGTATCCGGCGCGGGCGCGGGGCGTGAAGCCGCCGAGTACACCGTGCGCGGCCTCTTGGCGGATTACTACGCCACGCCCGAAACCTGGGAAGTGCCGCAGGCGGTGGATCGCGTGTTGTCCGCCATCAACCGCTGGATGATGGGGCAGGGCGCGGTGGACAAATCCCGCGCCGGCATGGCCACCACGCTGAGCCTGCTGATTCTGCGCGGCAACCGCTACACCATCGGCCATGTGGGCGACACGCGCGTTTACCGCTTGCGCAATCATGAATTGTCGTTGCTGACGCTGGATCACGTGTGGGATCGCCCCGACATGCGCCATGTGTTGAAACGCGCGGTGGGCCTCGATCAGCATTTGATGGTGGATTATGCGGACGGCGAATTGCTGCCCAAGGATAAATTTCTCATCTGCAGCGATGGCGTGTGGGAGCCGCTGGGCAACAAACGTATACACGAACTGATGTTGCTGCACGATGATCCGCAGCGCGCGTCGGATGCGGTTGTTGAAGCGGCGCTGGAGGCCGGCGGCGCCGACAACGCCACCGCGCTGGTGGCGCGCATCGATGCCGTGGCGGCCGAGGGCTGGCGTGAGATGCTGGGCGCGTACGTGCGCCTGCCGGTGCCGCCGCGCCTGAAGCCGGGCGGCAGGATTGACGGCTTCGAGGTGTTGAGTCTGTTGCACGAATCGCGCGCGACCTTGCTGTATAAGGTGCGCTCACTGGCGAACAAGGGGGGGCAGGTGTGCGCGCTGAAGACGCTGCAACCCGCGCTTGCCGACGACCGCGCGAGTTGCGAAGGCCTGCTCGGCGAAGAATGGCTCGCCAAGCGGTTGGTGTCGAAGCATTTTCCGCAGGTGGTGCCGATCGCCGCGGCCGCACGGCATCATTTGTATTATGTAATGACGTTTCACGCCGGCGCCACGCTGCAACAGCAACTGGATACCGGCCAACACTTTACCGTGGCCGACGCCGCGCGCATCGGCGGCCAGATCACCAAGGCGCTGGGCGTGCTGCACCGGCTGTCGATTATTCATCGTGACATCAAGCCCGCCAACCTGCTGCAGGATGAGAGCGGCGAATTGCGCGTGCTCGACATGGGCGTGGCGTTGGCGGCGGGCGTGCCGTATCCCGAGTTGCAGGGCAATCCCGGCACGCCGAGTTTCATGGCGCCGGAGTTGTTTGATAACGATGTCACTAAACAGCGAGCCACCGCGCAAAGCGATCTGTATGCGGCGGGCGTGACCCTATATTACCTGCTCACGCGTAAATATCCGTACGGGGAGATCGAGCCGTTTCAGCATCCGCGTTTTGCCGACCCGGTGCCGCCGACGCGTTATCGGCCGGACATTCCGCAATGGCTGGAAAACGTGCTGCTGCGCGCGGTGGCGCGCGATCCGAAACAACGTTTCGAGACAGCGGAAGAGACGCTGCTCGCGCTGGAACGCGGCGAGACGCAGCCGCATCTCGCTATCAGGGCGCCGCCACGCACACCACTGGCGCAACGGCCCGCCGCGTTGTGGCAGGCGATTGCGGCCATCTCCATCGTGGTGAATCTGCTGCTGATTTACATCCTGCTGGTGCGTTAGGCTTTCCCGGTACTGCCAAACCCACCCGCGCCGCGATCCGATGTGCCGAACTCATCCACCAAGTTGAATTCAACCTGCATCACCGGGATCACCACCAGTTGCGCAAGCCGCTCCATCGGGTTAATCACGAACGGTGCATGGCCGCGATTCCAGGTCGAGACAAACAACTGGCCCTGATAATCGGAATCGATCAATCCCACCAGATTGCCAAGCACGATGCCGTGTTTGTGGCCGAGCCCGGAACGCGGCAGGATTACCGCCGCGTAGCCGGGATCAGCAATGTGTATCGCGATGCCGGCGGGGATCAGTTCACACTGGCCGGGGTTCAGCGTCAGTGGCGCTTGTACACAGGCGCGCAAGTCAAGACCGGCCGAGCCGGGTGTGGCGTACTGCGGCAGTTGATCGCGCAGGCGTGCGTCGAGGATTTTGATGTCGATTTTCATTTTGGGGCGTGAACGAGTGAACGGGTAACCCCGGCGGGCGGGTTCGGGACTACCGACGTTTCTTCGCGGCTCTGAACAAGGTCGCAATACGCGCCACGATATCCTTCGCCACCGCTTCCTTCGGCGCGCGCGCGAGCTTGTGCGTGCCGCTGTCATCCAGCAGCATGACTTCGTTGTCGTCCGCGCCAATGGCGCTTTGCGCGAGATTGGCGATAATCAGGTTCACTTTTTTACGGCGGCGTTTTTCGTCGGCGTAGGTTTCGAGGTTCTGGCTTTCAGCAGCGAAGCCCACGGTGAACGGCGGTTTAGGTTGCGATGCGATCCAGCCGAGGATGTCGGGGTTCGGCACCAGCTTCAATGTCAGTTGTGACTTGTCGGTTTTTTTGATCTTGTGTTCGCGCGGTTTGTCCACGCGGTAGTCGGCCACGGCGGCCACGCCGATAAAAATATCGGCCTGCTTGGCGTGGCGTTTCACCGCGTCGAACATGTCGGCGGCGCTTTGCACGTTCGTTACCGATGCGCCTGTCGGCACGGGCTGGCTGGACGGTCCGGAAATCAGGGTAACTTTCGCGCCCGCGCCGATGGCCGCGCGCGCAATCGCATAACCCATTTTGCCGGAACTGCGGTTGGTGATGCCGCGTACCGCGTCGATCGGCTCGAACGTGGGGCCGGCAGTCATCAGCACGCGCAAGCCGGCGAGTGTTTTCGGCGCGAGGAACGCCGCCACCGCATCGGCGATATCTTGCGCTTCGAGCATGCGCCCCACGCCGGTTTCGCCGCAGGCTTGATCGCCGCTGGCGGGGCCGAGCAGGGTGACGCCGTCTTGTTCAAGCTGCGCGACATTGCGCTGGGTGGCGGGGTGATCCCACATCTGGCGATTCATCGCGGGGGCGACGATGAGCGCGC
>JANPOH010000596.1:0-22939 GCA_031427895.1 Betaproteobacteria bacterium | reverse complement strand
GCGCGCCGAAGACGCTGCACTGAAAATCAGGACTGAGGACTGAGGACTGCGGATTGAGTGGGCGCCATAGTGCGAACTTGGCGCACGCGAATCGCGCGCATCGCAAGGTATAATTCCGCTACCGCGCATCACCGCTGCGCGGACCTGAATCTCCCTCGCTAAATCTGCATAATTATTTGTTATTAAAGGATATTTTATGAGTCTCCCGGATTTCGGAAATCCTGACATTATCGTCGTCGGCGCGGGTAACGCCGCTGCCTGTGCTGCGCTTGCCGCGCGCGAACAAGGCGCGAACGTGATCATGCTTGAAGCCGCCCCCATTGATGATTGCGGCGGCAACAGCCGCTACACCGGCGGGCTGATGCGCGTGGTGTTCAACAACGTCGATGAGCTGGCCGAAATCATCCCCGAGCTCACCGAGGAGGAAAAGAAAACGCACGACTACGGTTCGTACACCGCCGATGCGTATTTCGACGACATGGCGCGCATCACGCAGGAACAGACCGATCCCGATCTGTGCGAAATTTTGATTCGCCGCAGCTATGAAACCATTGTCTGGCTGCGTAAAAAAGGCGTGAAGTTTCTGGCAAGCTATGGCCGTCAGTCGTACAAAGTCGATAACGGCACGCGCTACAAATTCTGGGGCGGCTTGGCCGCTGAAACCTGGGGCGGCGGCGAAGGCCTCGTTGCCAACGAACACAAAGCCTGCGAGCGCGACGGCATCAAGATTTTCTACGAAACGCCCGCGATTTCATTGCTCACCGACAGCGACAACAACGTGCTCGGCGTGCGCGCGCGGCACAAGGGCAAGAACGTCGAGATCAAGGCGAAGGCGGTGATCCTCGCCTGCGGCGGTTTTGAATCCAGCGCGGAAATGCGCGCGAAATATCTGGGCCCCGGCTGGGATCTCGCCCATGTGCGCGGCACCCGCTACAACACCGGCCTCGGCATCAAGATGGCGCTCGACATCGGCGCCATGGCCTACGGCCACTGGTCCGGCTGTCATGCGGTGGGCTGGGATCGCAACTCGCCACCGTTCGGTGATCTCGCGGTGGGCGATCAATTCCAGAAGCACAGCTACCCGTGGGGCATCATGATTAACGCCGACGGCAAACGCTTCTGCGACGAAGGCGCGGATTTCCGCAACTACACCTACGCCAAGTACGGCAAGGTTATTCTGAATCAGCCCGGCATGTTTGCGTGGCAGGTGTTCGACGCCAAGATCATCCCCGCATTGCGCGACGAGTACCGCATCAAACGCGTGACCAAGGTGCGCGCCAACACGCTCGAAGAATTGTGCAAAATGATGGACGGCGTCAACCCCGAAGCCGCGCTGCGCGAGATCACCGAATACAACAAGGCCGTGCAGCACGACAAAGAGTTCAACATGGCGATCAAGGACGGCCGCCGCACCGAAGGCCTGCCGATCAACAAAACCAACTGGGCCAACACCGTGGACACCGCGCCGTTTGAAGCGTATGCGGTGACCTGCGGCGTGACATTCAGCTTCGGCGGCCTGAAAATCAGCGTTGATCCCGCCACCGAAGGCCAGGTCGAGGATACCGGCGGCCAGCCGATCAAAGGTTTATATGCAGCAGGCGAACTCGTCGGCGGCATTTTTTATCACAACTATCCGGGCGGCACGGGGCTGACCTCCGGCGCGGTGTTCGGCAAGTTGTCGGGAACCACGGCGGGCAAGGCAGTTAAAGGGTAAAAACAAGTCTCACCGCGGAGGCGCGGAGACGCAGAGGTTACGCAGAGAAAATCTAAAAAGATTTAGCCTTCCTCTGCGGCAGTTCTCTGCGCCTCCGCGCCTCTGCGGTGAAACCTTTGAACTTGGTTTTTTCAACAACAGGAGGCGCCATGAACGCTCCCACGGCAAAAATCCACAAACCCGTACGCGAACAAGTCAGCCCCGCAGAATGGGAAGTGCGCGTCAATCTCGCCGCGTGCTACCGCCTGATGGCCGAGTACGACATGGTGGAGATGATCGCCAATCACATCTCCGCGCGCATCCCCGGCACCACCAATGAGTTTCTCATCAACCCCTACGGCATGCTGTATGAGGAAGTCACCGCCTCCAGCCTGATCAAAATCGATCTCGAAGGCAATGTACTGTTTAACGCCACCGACTACGGCGTCAATCAGGCGGGCTACGTGATCCACAGCGCGGTACATAGCGCGCGTCACGATGTCGATTGCGTGATTCACACGCATACGCTGGCGGGCATGTCGGTATCCGCGCACAAGCAAGGCTTGCTGCCGATCGCGCAAAGCGCCATGCGCTTCGGCAAGATCGCCTATCACGATTACGAAGGCCCGGCGCTGCGGCTGGATGAGCGTGAGCGCTTGGTGCAATCACTCGGCGATTGCGAAGCGATGATCCTGCGCAACCATGGCTTGCTGACTGTCGGCGACACCATCGCCGAATGCTTCAACAACCACTTTCGCCTCGAACGCGCCTGCCAGTTGCAGGTGATGACGCTCTCGTGCGGCACCGAAATCCAGTTGCCGCCCGACGAAGTGGTGCAATCCACCTACGCCGGCTTCAGCAAAACCGGCGCACAACGCCGCCGCGGCTTGCTGGAGTGGCCGTCACTGCTGAGGAAGCTGGATCGGATTGATCCGAGCTACGCGAGCTGATCTATCGCGTATGGAAAAGACAGCCACACTGCTCGCGATACTCTTCACCACCTTCGCGCTGGCAAGCTGCACACAGGAACAACAAAACAAGATCAGCCGCGATATTCAGAACTACACCGGCACCAACGGCGTGTTGGAAATCTACGCGGGCGACAAACTGGTGCGCCGGTTCCTCAAGGTTGACAAGATCAGCACAGCCCTGGGCACCGATGACAACAAACCGCGCCCTTACCGCTTTGGCTACGGCGAGCTGGACGAAAATCTGAACATGGTCGCTGACAGCAACGAGAAAAAAGTCTATTTTGAAATCAGCGACTATTCAACGAATTACGTATTTTTTGAAAACCCGCGTTAAACAGGGTTGATGCCAGTGCGTAACACGTAAGTTGGCGCTGAGCTCGCGAAGCCCAACACCAACGCAGCGTCGATTTTTAGCCATCATCTGTAGCATGGGTGCAACCCATCGCAACGCAAGTTTCCACATCGGCAAATGCAACGATTCATCGCGAATGCCCGCACTACGCTAACCCATCGGCGTGAGATTGCGTTTGCGATGGGTTTCACCCATCCTACGCGCTGGGCAACGAAAACACAGGGGTCAGCATGGGCAAGCTAGACGGTCGTGTGGCTATTGTTACGGGCGCAAGCCGCGGCATCGGCGAGGAAATCGCCAAATTGTTCGCCAAGGAAGGCGCGCGCATCGTGTGCGCGGCACGCACGCTGAACGAAGGAGATCACCGCCTGCTGTCCGGCTCGTTGGCGGCCACGGTAAAACAGATCAAGGATGCCGGGGGCGAGGCTATCGCCGTCGCGGTGGATGTCTCGAACGAGGCGGATTGCCAAAAACTGGTGAAAGCCGCCGAGGATGCTTATGGCACGGTGGACCTACTCGTCAACGACGCCGCGCTCACCTATTACAAACCAATCATCGACTACAACGTCAAAAACTGGGTCAAGGCGTTCGCGGTCAATGTGCATGGGCCGTTCATGCTTTCGCAACTGGTGTTGCCCGGCATGATTCAGATGCGCCGCGGCTCGATCGTGAATATTTCATCCGGTTCGGCCATCGGGCCGGGCCGCGCGCCGTTCATCAATGCGCGCCCTGTTAATGGCGGCGCCATGTACGGCGCGACCAAGGCCGCGCTTGAACGTTTCACACAGGGGCTCGCGCAAGAAGTCGCCGCGCACCACATCGCCGTCACGGCGTTGTCGCCCTCGCAGGTGGTGGCGACGCCGGGTACGGTCTATCATAAACTCGTCACGGGCATGGACGACCCCAACGCGGAGCCGCCGTCGTACATGGCGCGCGCGGCGTTGTTGCTGGCGAGCGAGCCCGCCGACAAGGTGAATGGCCGCGTCACCTACAGCCAGCAGCTACTGGCCGAATACGGCTTGCTCGATAAGCCCGCCGGGCGCGGCGTCACCCTCAAGGGCTCGGGTTACTCGCAGATTTGATACTGTATAGATTACCGCACACTTATCGACAGGAGACGCCGTGGACTTACGTTTCACACCCGACGAAATCACATTTCGCGATGAAATACGGAAGTTTTTCCGCACCGCGCTGCCCGCGCCGATTCGCCGCAAAATGCAATTGGGACAGCGTCTATCGAAAGAAGACACCGTCACCTGGCAGCGCATCCTCAACGCCAAGGGCTGGGCGGTGCCAAGCTGGCCGGTCGAATGGGGCGGCACCGATTGGGGCCCGGTCAAGACCTATATTTTCAAGGAGGAAATGCAGCTCGCACCCGCGCCGGATCCGCTGAGTTTTAACGTCAGCATGATTGGCCCGGTGCTGATCGCCTTCGGCACCGACGCGCAGAAGCGTCATTTCCTGCCGCGCGTGGCGAATCTCGATTACTGGTTTTGCCAGGGCTTTTCCGAACCGGGCGCGGGCTCCGATCTCGCGTCGCTGCGCACCTCGGCCAAACGCGACGGCGATCACTACATCGTCAACGGGCAAAAAATCTGGACCTCGCGCGCGCATCACGCCGACTGGATGTTTTGTCTGGTGCGCACCAGCACCGAGGGCAAACCGCAAAGCGGCATTTCCTATCTGCTGATCGACGTCAAAACACCCGGCCTCACCATTCGCCCGATCCATACCATCGACGGCGAGCATCACTTTAACGAGGTGTTTTTCGACAATGTGCGCGTGCCCGTCGAAAACATCGTCGGCGAAGAAAACAAGGGCTGGGGCTACGCCAAATACCTGCTCGGCCATGAGCGCGTCGGCATCGCGCGCATCGGCATCGCCAAGTACCGCATCCAGCGCGCCAAGGCGCTGGCCGCCGACGTGATGGTGGGCGACACGCCGCTGGCGCAGACCGAACGTTTCCGCGAAAAGGTTGCCGCGATTGAAGTCGAACTCAAAGCGCTGGAGATCACACAGATGCGCGTGGTCGCCAACGCGGTGCATCTGCCGCCGGGCGCGCCCGATCCCACGTCGTCGATCCTTAAGTTGAAGGGCACCGAATTGCAGCAAGCCACCACCGAGATTCTGATGGAAGTGGCAGGCGCGCACGCCATGATTCGCCAGCCGGAACATCTGTGGGGCACAGCCACCGAGCCATCGATAGGCCCGGAGTGGACCACCACCACGGCGGCGGATTACTTTTACACGCGTGCCGCGTCGATCTACGGCGGCTCGAACGAAATCCAGAAAAACGTCATCGCCAAACGCATCCTCGGGCTGTAGACCCCGCTCACAAAACACGGAAAGCCACTGATATGGATTTTGATTTCAGCGACGAACAACGCATGCTCAAGGACAGCATCGGGCAACTGATCACCGACCGCTACGGTTTCGAGCAGCGCAAGCAATACATGAAGGAACCCGCCGGCTACAGCCGCGCCCAGTGGGAACAGTATGCCGAGATGGGCTTGCTGGGCCTGCCGTTCGACGAGGAATACGGCGGCCTTGGTTACGCTGACGGCGGCGCGGTGGAAACCATGATCGTGATGGAAGCCTTCGGACGCGGGCTCGTGCTCGAGCCGTATCTCGCCACCGTGGTGATGGGCGGCGGCCTCGTCCATCTCGGCGGCACCAACGCACAGCGCGCGGCGATCCTGCCGAAGATCGCCGACGGCAGCCTGCTGCTGGCCTTTGCGCACAGCGAAGCGCAGTCGCGCTACGACCTGGCCGACGTCGCCACCACCGCCAGACGCGATGCCGACGGCTGGATACTCGACGGCGAAAAAAGTTTTGTGCTACATGGCAACTGCGCCGACAAGCTGGTGGTGTCCGCGCGCATCGCCGGAGATCGCACCAGTCGCGACGGCATCGCGCTGTTTTTGGTCGATGCCCAGTTGCCGGGCGTATCGCGCAAGAGCTACGAAACACAGGATGGCATGCGCGCCGCACACATCAGACTGTCGGGCGTGAAAATCAGTTCCAACGATGCGATCGGCGACCCCGGCAAGGCGCTGCCGCTGATCGAACGCATCGCCGACCGCGCGCTGACGGCCGTGGCGGCGGAAGCCGTCGGCGCGATGAGCGCGGCGCACGACATCACGCTCGACTACCTGCGCACCCGCAAGCAGTTCGGTGTCGCCATCGGCAGCTTTCAGGTGTTGCAGCACCGCGCCGTGGATATTCTGGTCAGCCTGGAACAGGCGCGCAGCATGGCGCTCTACGCCACCATGATGGTGAATGATCCCGATCCGTTGGAGCGCGGCAAAGCCGTGTCCGCCGCCACCGTGCAGATACGCCGCTCCGGTAAATTCATCGGCCAGCAGGTGGTGCAGTTGCACGGCGGTATCGGCATGACCCTCGACTACAAAATCGGCCACTATTTCAAACGGCTCACCGCGATGGAGTCGCTGCTCGGCGATACCGATCATCACCTCGCCGCGCTGGCGCGCGCGGGCGGACTAATCGAAGCGGGTGTCTGAGGATTTGCGGTTATGAATGCCCGCCCTGGCACGAGCGGGGCTTTGCCGCAGGATGCACGGATGCGCTGATGAGGCTCCGTTCACCACTCACTCCACTCTCACGCCCGCGGCCAGCATGGTCTTGACCACCTTCGCCCATTTTTCCGTCTCAAGGGCGATATAGGCCGCGAACTGCTCCGGTGTGCCGCCGACGACATCACCGCCCTCCTCCGTCAACCGCGTACGCACGATGGGGATTTGCAGCACCGCCGTGATTTCCCTGTGCAGCAGCGCGGCGATGGGCTTGGGAACTTTTGCCGGCAACAATACGCCATACCACTGCATGGCCTCGTATCCGGGCAAAGCCGATTCCGCCACCGTCGGCACATCCGGCAGTACGGGTGAACGCAGCGGGCCGCTCACCGCCAGCGCGCGCAAGCGGCCCGATTTCACATGCGGCAAGGTCGGCACGATGTTGTTCATCGCCAGTTGCACCTGACCCGCGATGAGATCCACCGCGGCGGGCGCGCTGCCTCGATACGGCACATGCACCACCTCCACCCCCGCCATGTTGCCGAACAGCGCCATCGCCAGATGCGACATCGCGCCGATGCCCGACGAGGCATAACTGTATTTTTTCGGCTGCGCTTTTGCCAGGCGGATCAATTCAGCGACCGTTTTAGCGGGCAGCGCCGGATTCACCGCCAGCACGAACGGCGCGCGGCTGACCTGCATCACCGGCATGAAGTCACGTTGCACGTCGTACGGCAATTTTTGCAGCGCGGGATTCACCGCGATCGCGCTGCCCGTGTTGATAAGCAGCGTGTAGCCGTCGGGGTTTGCCTTCGCCACCACGTCAGCGCCGATCACGCCGCCGGCGCCGGGCCGGTTATCCACAATCACCGTTTGCGCCAGGCGCTCGCCGAGTTTTTCACCGAGCGCGCGCGCAACAAAATCCGAACCGCCGCCGGGCGCGGAGCCGGTGACAAAGCGCAGCGGCTTCGAGGGATAGCCCTGCGCCGCGCCTGCCGAAGCAACCGGCGCCGCTGCGATCAGCGCCGCACCGGCACGCCGGCCCGTGGAAGTCAATCATGTTGTGACAAGGTAAACCGTGATGAACATGCGCCTAGTGTAGCGCGAAGCCATCCGCCGCAGCCACCACAGCCGCCCCATGCGACGTAGTACCACTACGCGGCGCGGACAGGTTCCGCTACAATGCCGCGCTTTCATCACCCTCCGTTCCGTATGTCTGCCGCCGATCCCGACGAAACCGCAACGCCGTACCGCGCGCCCCGCTGGCTGCCTGGCGGCCACGCGCAAACCATACACGCCGCGACGTGGGCGCGCCGGCCCGTCGTGACTTACTGGCGCGAGCGCTGGGAAACGCCGGACTTCGATTTCATCGATTTGGATTGGGTGGACAACTCCCACCACGAACTCGCGCTCGATCAGCACGACGACACCCCGCTGGTGGTGCTGTTTCACGGCCTTGAGGGCAGCTCGAACAGCCACTACGCGCGCGCCCTGATGCATGCGGTTAACGCCCGCGGCTGGCGCGGCGTGGTGGTGCATTTTCGCGGTTGCAGCGGCGAAATGAACCGTCTGCCGCGCGCCTATCATTCGGGCGACAGCGCCGAGATCGACTGGATACTGCGCCGCTTTCGCGCCACCCGCGGCGGCCCCCTTTATGTGGCCGGGGTGTCGCTGGGCGGCAACGTGCTGCTCAAATGGCTGGGCGAGCAAGGCGATCAGGCACTCGGCATCGTCGCGCGCGCGGCGGCCATCTCCGCGCCCGTCGATCTTGCCGCCGCCGGCGATGCACTGGCGTGCGGCTTTAACCTGATTTATACGCGCAATTTTCTGGCGACGATGAAGGCCAAGACGCTGGCGAAGCTGAAACGTTACCCGGCGTTGTGCGACAAACGCCGCATGTTGGCCGCGCGCACGCTGCGTGAGTTTGATGATTTGGTCACCGCGCCGCTTCACGGCTTTGACGGTGTTGACGACTATTACGCCCGCGCCAGCAGCAAACCGTTGTTGCAAACCATCGCCGTGCCCACGTTGGCGCTCAACGCGCGCAATGATCCTTTTCTGCCCGCGCGGTTTTTGCCCGCGCCGCACGAGGTCTCTGCCAGCGTGCAACTCGAAACACCCGCCGGCGGCGGGCACGTCGGATTTGTGACAGGTCGCTTTCCGGGTAACATCGAATGGCTCACGCAACGCCTGCTGCATCATCTTTCATCTACATAACTATTTGTTTTTAAAGGATTATTTAGTGTCCGTCTTCGCCCCACCTGAAATCTTCAAGGCCTATGATATCCGCGGCATCGTCGGACGCACGCTCACGGTTGAAGCGGTGCAGAACATCGGCCACGCCATTGGCGCCGAAGCCATTGCACGCAATCAAACTCAGGTCGCCATCGGGCGCGATGGCCGTGAATCCGGGCCTGAACTGTCGGCGGCGCTGGCGCGCGGGCTGCGCGCCGCCGGCATCGATGTGATCGACGTCGGCATGGTGGCGACACCGATGGTGTACTTCACCACCTACGCGTTGAACACGCATTCCGGCGTGATGGTCACCGGCTCGCATAATCCGCCTGAATACAACGGCCTGAAAATGATGCTCGGCGGCGACACGCTGGCGGGTGATGCCATACAGGCGCTGCGTTCCCGCATCGAGCGCGGCGATCTCACGGCCCACCATCAGGGCACCGGCAACTACCGCACCCACGACATCCGCGAAGCCTATCTGAGCCGCATCGTAGCGGACATAACACTGGCGCGCCCGATCCGCGTCGCCGTCGATTGCGGCAACGGCGTCGCCGGCGCGTTCGCACCGGAACTCTATCGCCGGCTGGGATGCCACGTGCAGGAATTATTCTGCGAAGTGGACAGCCGCTTCCCCAACCATCACCCCGATCCCTCGCAACCGAAGAACCTGCAAGACCTGATTACCGCGCTGAAAACCGGCGATGCCGAAATCGGCCTGGCCTTCGACGGCGACGGCGACCGGCTGGGCGTGGTTACCAAAAGCGGAAAAATTATATATCCCGACCGGCAGTTGATGCTGTTTGCCGACGACGTGCTGTCGCGCAACCCCGGCGCCGAGATTATTTTTGACGTGAAATCCACGCGCCACCTGTTCCAGTGGATACGCGATCGCGGCGGCAAACCGCTGATGTGGAAAACCGGCCATTCGTTCATCAAGGCCAAGTTGAAAGAAACCGGCGCGCCGCTGGCCGGCGAGATGAGCGGGCATGTGTTTTTCAAAGAGCGCTGGTACGGTTTCGACGACGCGCTGTACGCGGGCGCGCGGTTGCTGGAGATACTTGCGCGCGTGCCGGACCTGAGCGCCGCGCTGGAGTCGCTGCCGGATGCGATCAGCACCCCCGAGCTGCATGTGCCTACCGCCGAGGGCGAGAACTACACGCTGATGGACGCGCTAAAGCAAAACGCCAAATTCAGCAACGCGCGGGAGATCATCACCATCGACGGCATGCGCGTCGAGTACGCCGACGGCTTCGGCCTCGCGCGTCCGTCGAACACCACGCCCGTGATCGTGTTGCGCTTCGAGGCGGAAACCGCTGCCGCGCTACAGCGCATCCAAGCGGATTTCCGCTGCGCGTTGACTACGGTAAAACCGGGGATCGTGTTGCCGTTCTAAACGCGAACTACGTAGAAATAGCAGGGCGGGAGGAGCGCAGCGTATCCCACCCCACTTCTACTTACGGATTCGTTTCACCGGCGTCAGTGCCGTCAGCGCCGTCAGATCAAGGTAGGCATTGTTACCGTTCTCGCGGTAACGCCGCTTGCCGATGCGCGGGTAGTCGCACACATCCATTGGCCAGCGGTTGCCGCCCACCAGATAAACGAGGTCCGCCTTGAACGGGTTACGCATGGCGTGCGGCTCGGAGCCCGCGACAAAGCCCATGAAATCGCCCGCGCCGATGCGGGTTTTTTTCGCGCCGATCTCGGCAATGCCGCGCCCCGAGAGGATGTACACCCACTCTTCGTCCTGATGATGGAAATGATATTCGGTGCTGTCGTCGCCCGGCTTCAGGCGCACCAGATGCACGCCCAGCGTTTGCAAGCCCGTGGCGTCGCCCAGCGAGCGCGTGTGGCGTATCGCGTGCGGATTGAGAAAGTGAACAAATTTGTCTTGCTTCATGCGGCGGATCTTCGTCACGGACAGCAACGCCGGTTTGGTTTTCGTCACGGCCATTATTTCTGCCCCGCCAATCCGGCCAGCGGCGCGTAATCGCCGCTGCTGCCGTGCCCGCCCGCAAAGCGCAGCGGCTGTATGCCCGCGCGGCGCGCCGCATTCACGATCGCCGCCAGCGGCGTGCTGATCTCCTTGGGCAAGGGCGCCGCGCCGGGGCTCCAGATATCCGTCACGGTGCGGCCGTTTAATTCATAGCGCTGGCTCATCGCCATGCGCGTGCGGCCATTGGAATCGATGCCGATCACCACGCCCGCGCCGGGCGTGACGATCTCGGCGTAAGTGAATGTGCGCGGCGTGGGATAGGCGAATTTTTTTTCCCAGTCGATGCGCGACACATGATTGGCAAAATCATGCACCGCGTCGAAGCGGGCATCCGCGGCAAAGCGCATCTCGCCGCCCGGCGTATGCGATTGCTCGGGCTCCCAATATTTCACCGTGCCCTTGATCGACACTCCGCGCTGGCCGCGCAAGGCATCCGCGCCGCCCATCGCGGCCAGCGCGCGATCCACCAATTCCTGATCGCGCGATAACGTTTTCGTCGCCGGAGCGGCGCACGACACCAGCACGGAAACCATACACAATAACCACAGGCGTTTCATCTGACCTCCCCTCGATCTATTTCAGTAAGCTGTTGTTTTTATTATAGTTTATTTCCAAACAAGGAAACTGCCAACCGCGGCGATCAAGACCGGGTTGCAGCGACTTCCAGTTTTTTCTGCATCCGCTGATCGAAACGATAGACGCTGATAATCAGCCGCTCGTGCATGCCCTCGGCTATCGGTTCACCGTCATCTTCCGCGTGTAATCTGAAGGTCAGTTTTCGACCCTCCACCTTAAGCAGCTCGGCGTGCGCACGCACACGCATGCCCACCGGCGTCGCCGCCGTATGCGACAGTTCGAGCCGCGTACCCACCGTCTGCTGACCCGGCGGCATGAACCGTTCCACCGCCTGCAACGCGGCTGATTCGAGCAAAGTCACCAGTATCGGCGTCGCCAGCACGCCTATTTTTCCGCTGCCGACATGCGCGGCCGTGTCGCGCGTGCCGACCACGATTTCCACGGTGGCGGTCAGGCCGGGTTGCAGTTCGCTCGGATCATTCAAATTCGCGCTCATTTCGCATTATCGCACTTGCGCTACACTGATATGCATGAACGCAC
This sequence comes from Betaproteobacteria bacterium, assembly GCA_031427895.1. Classification (GTDB taxonomy): domain Bacteria; phylum Pseudomonadota; class Gammaproteobacteria; order Burkholderiales; family SG8-41; genus UBA5216. Next base: position 11,043 of record JANPOH010000596.1, on the reverse strand, counting down.
CATTGCCTGGATGTGCCGCTCGACCGCGCGGGACGTGTCACGGTGGATTTCGTTTCAGCGCCATGCGCGCATTGTGATCGGCGCACGGAAAAGCGGACGGTCGGGGTAACGCGCTGGGGTATTACCTGTCACCCGGTAACACCCAGCTCCGCGCACAGTTTCGCCACCGTAGCCTTAAGCGCCGTGACCTCATGCTCCAGCCGCGTGACGTTGGCTTTCAACGCCGCCAGTTCGCTGGTGGTGATGTCACTGCCCGGCGAAGTCTGTGCGGGCACGGATGGCAATGCAGCTAATTCCGCCGCCGGTTCGCCTGCCAGCAAATGCGCCCAGCGGTTTTCGCGCGAGCCCGGCCGGCGCGGCAACTCGACCACCATCGCACCGGCGGGCCGGTCGCGCAATTCGTTCAGAAACGCCTCCACCGAGGAGATGTCACTGAACTTGTGCAGCCGCTCGCAGTTGATACGCAACTCACCCGGCGTCTGCGGGCCGCGCAGCATGAGTATCGCCAGAATCGCCATCGATTGCGGCGGCAAGCGCAGCATGCGGTCGGCGCTGTGCTCGTAGCGCGTGACGCGGCTGCCGCTGGCTTCCATCACCAGTGACAACATTTTCAGGTGGTCGATGGCGCCCTGCACTTCATCGTCGGTCGCACTCAACACCGGCTCGCGGCTGGTTTTTTGATTGCAGCCCGCGACCAGTGAATTCAGCGACAGCGGATAAGTGTCGGGCACGGTGTGCTGTTTTTCAACCAGCACGCCGAGCACACGGGTTTCAAGCAGCGACAACGCGGGAAGTGAAAATTGCGACATGCCTAAGAAGAAGTATCCACCATAAAAATATCAATATAAACAAATAGTTATGGTGATATAACGTAGTGCAGCCCCTTCCACGGCATGACACCCGCGGTAGCTGCCCTGCCCGTGCAAAACTATCGTCCGAACAGGCCTTTCAATCCCCTGATCGCGTCCAGCGGATTGCCGCCGGACGGCGCCGCTGGCGCGGCGGCTGGCGCGGCAGGCTGCTGCTTCGGCGGCGAGGCATCAAAACCGCGCGCGCCGGTGGGCGTGGTGGTAGATGCGCTCGGCGGCGCCGCACCTGCCGCGACGGTAGTAATCGCGGGCTCCAGTCCTTGCGGCAGCTTGTCCACGCGCGGCGTCAGCAAATCGCCGAGTTTTTCAAGCCGGTCTGCCGCCGACGGATGGGTCTTGAATAAAAAAGCCACGCCATCATCGTTGCGATTGGCGTTCAATTTGTGCAGCACTTCCACCAGACCGAAGGCGTTATAGCCCGACCGCGCGGCGAGTATCACGCCCACGGCGTCGGCTTCAAATTCGGCGCTCTGATCCAGGCCCTTGGTGAACATGTCCTTGAAGGTATCAAGCACCATCCGGCTAAGTTGATTGTTACCGGCGCGTGCCGCCGCGAGATTCGCCGCGCCCGATACCAGCCGCTGCTTCTGCATTACGCTCACATGGTGCCGTTTGATTACGTGCCCGATTTCGTGGCCGAGTACGCCGGCAAGCTGCGCTTCGTTGTCGAGCAGGTCGTAAAGCCCGCGCGTGATGAGTATGATGCCGCCTGGCATCGCCATCGCATTGACATTGGCGGCATTGGCCACCCCGAAGCGCCACGGCAAATCGGGACGTTCGCTTTGCGAGGCGATCCAGCGGCCGACGCGATTGACATAGGCTTGCACGTTGGCGTCATCCACCAGCGCAACAGCACCAAGCATACGGCCCGCAAGATCGCGCCCGATATCAATTTCTTCTTTTTCGCTGATGCCGGTCGCCGCACCGCCCAGATCCCTGACACCGGAAAGGACGCGCCCGACATCCAACTGCGCGGAAGCCGACGCGCACGCCAGCATGAATAGCAGAGACTGCAATATTCGGCGGATAGTCATTTTCGTCTCCGTTAATAATCAACTTTGGACGCGCGCAGGCTCTTCGAGCTGGCGAATGCCGCGCCGTCCGGCTTTTCAGCCTTGAAGCCATCCAGTTGCGCGAGTTGCGCCGCGCTCACCGGCGCGCCTTCGCCCATGGCGCTGCCAATGGTGGCTTCGTCAAAACCGCGAATGCCGATGGTGGCGGTGGCCGAACTACTGCTGGGGCGGCGGGCAAACGGATTCCAGCCGCCCGAACTGCCCGAAGGCGCACTAGCCGCCGTGCCGTAACGCACGTTGGTCGACAGCAGCCAGCCCGCGCCTGCGCCGGTCTTCACGTTAATCCAGGCGCCCTGCTTGCCGACCGCTTCGCCCGATGCACCCTGCTTCAATTGCGTGACGACGGCGGACGTGGAACTGGCCTCCGCGTAAAGCGGGCCATCGCGGGATATCGTAACGGGCTCGGCAGCAGCGCCGCCGCCCGCAAGTGCCGCCGCCGCGGTTACGGCGATTATACAAAGCCGATATACAAATTTCATAAAAGCCTCTTGCCTCCTGACTGATTCTACGATTTTCTACGATCTGGAATTGTATAATGCAGTTCAACACTACACGCATTACTCTATTGCCGCAATTGTGAACCCCGCCACACGCCGCGCCATTTTCGAGCGATTTCACGCCGCCAACCCCGAGCCTAAGGGTGAACTGCACTTCAATACCCCCTTTGAGCTGCTTATCGCAGTAATACTCTCGGCGCAGGCCACGGATAAAAGCGTCAACCTGGCGACCGATCAGCTTTATCAACGCGCCAACACCCCTGCGGGCATACTCAAATTGGGGCAAAACGGGCTGGAACGTTACGTCAAATCCATCGGCCTTTACCGCACCAAGGCGAAAAACATCCTCGCCACCTGCAAATTACTGATCGAGAACCACGGCGGCGAGGTGCCGCGCACCCGCGAGGCGCTGGAGGCGCTGCCCGGCGTGGGCCGCAAAACCGCCAATGTGGTGTTGAACATCGCGTTCGGCGAACCCACCATCGCGGTGGACACGCACCTGTTTCGCATCGGCAACCGCACCGGTATCGCGCCCGGCAAAACGCCGCTGGCGGTGGAAGAAAAACTGTTGAAATTCATACCCGCCGAATTCAAGCTGCGCGCGCACCACTGGCTGATTCTGCATGGGCGCTACGTGTGCGTGGCCCGCAAGCCGAAGTGCGGGGAGTGCCTGATACGGGATTTGTGCGATTACCGCGGGAAGACAGCGGATTCAGCCAACGATCGAGGTATCAGGATCGAGGATTGAGCAACACCGCCGGGCCAAGTGTTACTTGATCCGCAATCCCCAATCCCCAATCCGCGCAACCGAATCCTACTTTGAAGTCACCAGCCCCCGCTGCTTCGAAAAATACTCCGCGAGGTTTTCAATATCGCGCTGGGTCAAGGGGTCGGCCATGGGCTTCATGATGGGGCTTTTGCGCGTGCCGGCCTTGTAGCCTTGCAGCGACTTGACGATGTAATCGTAGTGCTGCCCGGCCAGTTTGGGGTTGTCGGCAATGGGGCTGTTGCCGTCGGCGCCGTGGCAGGCCGCGCACGCCTTGGCTTTTTCCTTTCCCGCCTCGTAGTTACCGGCGGTTGACGGCACGCTCACTAGCAGCAATGCCGCGCTGGTCAACCCGTACGCCCATCCAAAACTTTTTTTCATTACTGTCTCTCCAGCCGATCTGGTTTCTGGTTATTTGCCTGCGGTCTTGGCCGGGCTGCCCGAATAGTACGCGGCAAGGTCAGCCATGTCCTTGTCGGACAGGGTGGCGGCGATGCCCTTCATGCTCGGGTGGTTGCGATCACCGGATTTATAGGCCTGCAACGCCTTGACGATGTACGCCGCGTGCTGGCCGCCGATACGCGGCACGTTGTAGACCTCGGGGAACGCGGTCTTGTAGCCTTCAATGCCATGACAGCCGATACACATCGACGTCAATTTAGCGCCCGCCGCGGCGTCGCCCGCCGGTGCTGCCGGTGCTGGCGACGATTGCGCCCATGCGGCGCCGCCGGTACTGATGGCGCCTGCGACGACCATCGCCAACATTGCTGATTTTGCATACGGTTTCATCGTTGCGATCTCACTTTTGAAAGCCTGGAATTCGGTGTTTCTTTGCGGCGCGATTATACCCGAATATTTGCCGTCGTTGCTGTGCACCGCGCTATGGCAGATAATGAGAAAACCCTTTTCACCCTTACCCGACGCCGCACCCATTGAATCCGCACACACCCAACTGGCTGCCGCGCATTTTTCCGTTTTTGCGCTGGTGGCCGATGGTCAACCGCGACACGCTGCGCGCCGACGGCATGGCCGCGTTGACCGGCGCGGTTCTCGTGCTGCCGCAGGGCGTGGCGTTCGCCACGCTGGCGGGCTTGCCGCCGCAGTATGGCTTGTACGCAGCGATGATCCCGGCGATTGTCGCGGCCCTGTTCGGCTCGAGCTGGCATCTGGTGTCCGGCCCCACCAACGTGATTTCGATCTTCCTGTTCGCCAGCCTGAGCGTACTGGCCGAGCCGTCGGGCAGCGAGTACATCAAACTCGCGCTCACCATTGCCTTTCTGGCGGGCGTCATGCAACTGGTGATGGGGCTGGCGCGCATGGGCACGCTGGTGAATTTTATTTCTCACACCGTGGTCATCAGTTTTACCACCGGCGCGGCGTGCCTGATATTCGCCGCGCAGTTGAAAAACTTTTTTGGCATGGACATCCAGCGCGGCCTGTCATTTCTGGACACGCTATCGACCTTCGTCAAGCACCTGCTGGATGTGAATCTTTATGTCACCGCCGTGGGGGCGGTGACGCTGCTTGCCGGCATGGTGACGCGCCGGCGCTTGCCGAAATTTCCCTACATGATTTCAGCGATGGTGGCCGGCAGCGTGTTCGCTTTTTTGCTGGGGCTGATATTCGGCGTCGAGCGCGCGGCGATAGCGATGGTCGGCGATTTGCCCGGCAGCCTGCCACAACTGTCGCACCCTGATCTTTCCGCCGACACCCTGAAAAAAACCCTGCCGGTGGCGTTCGCGGTGATGATACTGGCGCTCACCGAAGCGGTATCGATCGCGCGCTCCATCGCCGCCAAAACCGGCCAGCACATCGACAGCAATCAGGAATTCATCGGGCAGGGCTTATCCAATATCGCGGGATCGTTTTTTTCGAGCTACGCCAGCAGCGGCTCGTTTAACCGCAGCGGCGCCAATGTCGAAGCAGGCGCGCGCACGCCGCTGGCCGCGGCGGGGTCGGCGCTGATTCTGGTATTCCTGCTGCTGGTGGTGGGGCCGCTGTCGAACCATCTGCCGCTGGCGGTGATGGGCGCGATTCTGTTCATGGTGGCCTACGGGCTGATCGACATCCCGCGGATACGCGCGGTGTTACGCACCAGCCGCCGCGAAACCGTGGTGATGCTGGTCACCTTCCTGTCGGCCCTGCTGGTGCATCTGGAATTCGCGATTTACGCCGGCGTGCTGCTGTCGCTGATTTTGTACCTGATGCAAACCTCGCACCCGCGCATACTCGACGTAAAGCCCGATCCGCAACCGGGCAGCTACCATTTCACCGCCGATACCGGGCTGCCCGACTGCCCGCAAGTCAAAATGCTGCGTATCAACGGCGAGGCGTTCTTCGGCGCGGTCGATCACATCCAGACGCATATCGAACAAGTCGATGTGCAGATGCCCACGCAAAAACACTTGCTGATCGTCGCCAGCGGCATTAACTTTGTCGATATCGCCGGCGCGGATTTGTTGACGCATGAGGCGCAACGGCGGCGACGCATGGGCGGCGGGCTGTATTTTTACCGCATGAAAGATTCGGCGCGGCATTTTCTGGAGCGCGGCGGCCACATGGATGAAATCGGGCGCGGCAATGTGTTCGACGTGCGCGATGCGCCGATGGATGTGATCTACCCGAAACTGGATGCCACCATCTGTCAGACCTGCCAGCTACGCATCTTCAAGCAGTGCAAAAACACGCTGCCGAACGGCGAGCCGCGGCCCGAGGCGAAAGTCGAACCGCCGCGTGAAGTGTTGACCCTGACCCCGCCGTCGCAGCCGGCCTGAATCGCCATGGCTAACCGGCTCACGCGCATTTACACCCGCACCGGCGACGGCGGCGAAACCGGCCTTGCCGACGGCTCGCGCGTGGCGAAAGACGCGCCGCGCATCGAGGCCATGGGCGACATCGACGAATTAAACAGCGCCCTCGGCGTGCTGCTGTGCGAACCCCTGCCCGACACGCTGCGCGCCTGCCTTGCGAACGTGCAGCATGATCTGTTCGACTTGGGCGGTGAACTGAGCGTGCCGGGGCATCCGATACTGGCCGAGAGCCACGTCGCGCGACTGGAAACCACGCTGGATCAATTTAACGCCGACTTGCCCGCGCTCAAGGATTTTATTTTGCCCGGCGGCTCGCGCGCCGCCGCGCTCGCCCATGTCGCGCGCACGATATGCCGCCGCGCCGAACGGCGCGTGGTCACGCTCGCAAAAACCGCAGCCGTGCCCGCGCTGGCCTGCCCGTATCTGAACCGGCTGTCGGATTTATTGTTTGTTGCAAGCCGGGTGTTGAACCGCCACGCGGGAGGCGATGACGTGTTGTGGCAGCCCGGCAAGAACCGGAAACCATGAGCCGCCCGCCACGTCTATTGGGCGTGCTCGGCGGCATGGGACCGCTGGCGACGGTGGATTTCCTCAGGAAACTGATCGAGGAAACGCCCGCCGCGCGCGATCAGGATCACATTCCCGTGATCGTCTACGGCGTACCGCAGATTCCCGACCGGCCGGCGGCGATCATCGGCCGCGGCGAATCGCCATTGCCGCACCTGCTCGAAGGCGTGCGCACGCTGAAAACCGCTGGCGCGCAGGCCATCGCCATCGCCTGCAACACTGCGTATTACTGGCACGACGAACTGGCACGGCAGGGCGGCCTGCCGATCCTGCACATCGCGGATTCGGCATGCAGCGGCTTTGCCGGCAAAGCCGTGCGGCGCGCCGGCCTCATCGCCACCAAGGGCACGGTGGCGGCGGGCTTTTATCAATCGCGCTTTGCCGCGCGCGGCGTCGATTGCCTGACGAGCAGCGCTCACGATCAGGATACGCTGGTGCTGCCCGCCATCGAATGCGTCAAGCGCAACGATCTCGCGCAGGCGCATGCGCTGGCGGCGCGGGCCGTGCAGCGTCTTGCCGATCAGGGCGCCGAAGTCATTGTGCTCGGCTGCACGGAAATTCCCCTGGCGATCGAGCATCAGGCAGCGGACGTTTCCGCCCGCTGCATCGACGCCACGCGCGCGCTCGCCCGCGCCTGCGTGGCGTGGCATGGCGGCACGCATACCGCCAGCGCCGGATAAACGTAATTTAAACGTAAGTATTTGTTTTTACAAAAGTATTTAAATATAGCCCGCTGGACAACCCAAGCCACATCGGCTAAATTCGCAGGCGCGGGTTTCCAAGTTCAAACACGGTTCATCCTAACGAGGAGTCACTTATGAAACGCATTACCAGCATCATCAGCGCGCTGATCGCGGGCGTGGCGCTCACCAGCGTTACCGGCGCGGCCATCGCACAAGACGGCGGCACGCTGAAAAAAATTCGCGATACCGGGGTCATCAAAATCGGCAACCGCGACGCATCGATTCCGTTTTCGTATCTCGACGACAAGCAGCAGCCCGTCGGCTACGGCGTCGATATCTGCATGAAGGTCGCCGATGCGATCAAGGCCAATCTGAAAATGCCCAATCTCAAGGTTGAATTCGTGCCGGTGACTTCACAAACGCGCATTCCCATTCTGACCGGCGGCAATATCGATCTCGAATGCGGCTCCACCACCAACAGTATCGAGCGCCAGAAGCAAGTGGCTTTCGCGCCCACTTACTTTGTCACCGGCACCAAAATCGTGGTCAAAAAAGATTCCGGCATCAAGGGCTACGACGATCTGAAGGGCAAGACCGTGGTGTTCACCCAAGGCACCACCAACGAGCGCGCGATGAAGGCGTACAACGACGAGAAAAAACTCGGCATCAATTTCATCCCCGCGAAAGATCACGCCGAATCGTTTCTCTCCGTCGAAACCGGGCGCGCGGTGGCGTTCCCGATGGACGACATCATCCTCTACGGCCTGAAAGCCAACGCCCGCAACCCGGATGATTTTCTGGTGATCGGTGAATTCCTCTCCGACGACCCCTACGCCATCATGATGCGCCGCGACGACGCCGAGTTCAAGAAACTGGTCGACGGCGTGGTCAGCGGCCTCTACAAAAGCGGCGAGATCAACAAGATCTACGCCAAGTGGTTCCAGTCGAAAATCCCGCCCAAGGGCGCCAACCTCGGCTTCCCCATGTCCGATGCCCTGAAAGAAGCCATCAAGACCCCCAACGACACCGGTGTCGGCCCTTGCGGCCGGATGAAGTGCTGAGTTAGCCGTACGGCAATAAAAGGGGCGTCCATGGACGCCCATTTTTTTATCGCCGGCAATGTCGCCGCACGCCGCTATTTTTTCAAGTCTGCCTTGATCCGCGCCAGCACACGCTTATCCAGCAAATCCTTCTCGCGATAATCGGTCTTGGTCTTGATAATTCCATCGATATTGAGCACCCTCACGGGCGTGTCGTCTATGATCAACTCGCGCACATAAGGCCGCACGGAATCATAAGTTTCGCCGTTAGCGGTAAACAACAAATCGATCAGCAGATCATCCGCGACGCGTATGTTTTCAACATTGCCATCCGCCGGCGGCACAAACCAATCAGGGTCCAGTTCGCTCGATGACGCAAGAAAATTCAGGGCGCGAATGACTTTTTCGCCATTCGCCCGCGATGGCTTTAGCAGCACGTCGATGTCTTCGGTGGTACGCAAGTAGCCGTTAAGCCGCACCGCCTGGCCGCCCACCAGTACGTATTCGACCCCCTCATCACGAAAACGCGCAAGCAGCCTGAGGAGCGGATTTTCGGGGGTCATGTCGCGTTAAGCGCGCGCGCCGCTCGCGTTTGACGTGCGTCATCAAGCCGGTTGAAGTACGCGTGCGTGCCACGTGTGACGCCGCGCTCCACGGGCGGCAACAGCCCGTGCATCATGGCGTCCAGCGCCAGCCCTCGATGGAAGGCCTTGATCGGATCCGGCTCGATGTCAGAACGTTCTTGGTTACCCACGACGCGCATAACAGGAGTTTAGGCCGAGGCATCTGACCCCGCAAGTATTTTGCTGTAAAGTCACGCCATCATGGATTTCAGCGTCTTCCTCCAGCCCGCCTTTTCCGGCGGCGGCGTCTACCTTGACTGGATTGTCTCCGGCATCAAATGGACGCTGCTGGTGTCGATACTCGCATGGATCATCGCCTTTAGCGTGGGCTCGGTGCTGGGCGTGCTGCGTACCGCGCCGCTGGCGTGGCTGCGTGTGCCGGCGACGATTTACGTGGAAATCTTTCGCAACATCCCGCTGCTGGTGCAGATGTTCATCTGGTATTTCGTGCTGCCCGAACTAGTGCCCAAGGAGTTCGGCAAGTGGTTGAAAACCGGCTTGCCGATGCCGGAATTCACCAACGCGGTGCTGTGCCTGGGTTTTTACACCGCCTCGCGCGTGGCCGAGCAGGTGCGCTCCGGCATCCAGTCTATCCCTAAGGGGCAGACCGCCGCCGCGCTGGCGATGGGACTCACGCTGCCCCAAACGTATCGTCACGTTCTGCTGCCTATGGGCTACCGCATCGTGATTCCGCCGCTGACCACCGAATTTCTCACCATCTTCAAAAACTCATCCATCGCGCTGACCATCGGCGTACTCGAACTCACCGCGCAGGCGCGGCAGATCTCCGAATACACGTTCAAGACCTTCGAGGCATTCACCGTCGCCACCGTGGTCTACGTCATCATCACCCTGACCGTGGCCTTCGCCATGCGCTGGCTGGAAGCGCGCGTGCGCGTGCCGGGCTACATCGGCATGCGGGACAAATAGATGTTCGCTGCCTTCGACTTCGACGTAATCCAGCGCTCGCTGCCTTTTTTGTGGCAGGGGATGATGTTTTCGCTGGGCCTCACGCTGCTGGCGATGGTAGGCGGCATCATCCTCGGCACGCTGCTTGCGCTGATGCGCCTGTCGCCGTACAAAATCATCAGCATGCCGGCGGGCGGCTACGTCAATCTGCTGCGCGCCACGCCGCTGATCCTGGTGATTTTCTGGTTTTATTTTTTGCTGCCGATCGCGATGAAAAAAATCACCGGCAACCCGTACGCGAGCGGCCTTGGGCCGTTTTATTCCGCGTTGATTACCTTTACGCTGTTCGAGGCGGCGTACTACTGTGAGATCATTCGCGCCGGCATCCAGAGCGTGCCGCGCGGGCAAGTCAGCGCCGCCTACGCGCTGGGGCTGACCTACCCGCAGGCGATGGTGCAAGTGGTGCTGCCGCAGGCGTTTCGCAACATGATTCCGATTCTGCTCACGCAAAGTATCATTCTGTTTCAGGATACGTCGCTGGTGTATGTGGTCGGCCTCACCGATTTCATGGGCGCGGCGGCAAAAACCGCGCAGCGCGACGGGCGGCTGGTGGAAATGTATTTGTTCGCCGCGCTGATTTATTTTATGTTGTGCTTCGGTGCGTCGTATCTGGTGAAACGATTGCAGGCACGTTATAACGTGGGGCGAATATGATCGAAATGAAAACCGTCAGCAAGTGGTACGGCAGCTTCCAGGTGCTGAAGAACTGCACTACGCGTGTGGACGAAGGGGAAGTCGTCGTCGTATGCGGTCCGTCGGGTTCCGGAAAATCCACGCTGATCAAATGTGTGAATGGACTCGAACCGTTTCAGCAGGGCGAAATCACCGTCGGCGGCATCTCGGTGGGCGCGCCGGGCACCGACCTGCCCAACCTGCGCTCGCACATCGGCATGGTGTTCCAGAACTTCGAGTTGTTCCCGCACATGAAGGTAATCGACAACATCAACCTCGCGCAGATCAAGGTGTTGAATCGCCCGCCGGAAGCCGCGCGCGAAAAATCGATGTCGCTGCTAACGCGCGTGGGCCTCGAAGCGCAGGCCGAAAAACACCCCGGCCAACTCTCCGGCGGCCAGCAACAGCGTGTAGCCATCGCGCGCGCGCTGGCAATGGACCCGCTCGCCATGCTGTTCGACGAGCCCACCTCCG
>JANPOH010000595.1:0-4438 GCA_031427895.1 Betaproteobacteria bacterium | reverse complement strand
CCCAATTTCTGCCCCAAAAGTAGCCTTTCGGCCTCCAGCGCATCTACATTCACGACCGGCAGCCCCATGAGTAACGTGTCCACCGGCAACATTCGTGATTCACGGTCGGCTTCCGTCATGGCTTTTAGCGCTTCCAGCGTGCAAGCCGCCTCATGTGCCAAATCGAGCGCACCTGCCTGCGTACGCGTCAACGCCGAAAGGCTGGCGCCACACCCAAGCACAGCGCCAATGTCGGCGGCCAGCACCCGGATATACGTACCTTTGCTGCAACGAACCTGTATTTTCAAGAAAACATCATTTATTTCAATAAGTTGCAGATCATGTATGCGTATATTTCGCGGTTGCCGTTCAATCTCCATGCCCTTGCGCGCATATTCGTAGAGGGGAACGCCCTGGTGCTTGAGCGCGCTGTGCATCGGTGGCGTTTGGGTAATGTCGCCGCGAAATTTTTCCAGTGCGTGCAGGATAGTGTCGCGCTCCGTCACCGGCGGCTTGCTTGCGATGACCTCGCCTTCGGCGTCGCCCGTGGTGGTTACGATACCCAGGCGCACTGTTGCGACATAGGTCTTATCGGCGTCAAGCAGCAGATGGCTGAACTTGGTCGCCTCGCCAAAACACACCGGCAGCAAGCCATCGGCTGCGGGATCGAGTGTTCCGGTATGGCCGGCCTTGGCGGCAAGGTACAGATGACGAACGCGGCTGACGGCCTGCTGCGAACTGATACCTGCGGGCTTATTCAGCAATAACACGCCGTCGAGGCGACGGCGTGAACGCTTCGGCGCGCTCACTCGGCGCCGTCAGGCTTGTTTCCGACGGCCTCGTCGATCAGTTTGGACAAACGCACGCCGCGCTCGATGGATTCGTCGTACTCAAAATGCAGTTGCGGCACAATTCGCAGCCGCATGCGATGCGCCAGTTCACTGCGTAGAAATCCAGCGGCGTGTTCCAAGGCGTGTTTCACCGGCGCGTGGTCGGCATCCGCGGCCAGATTTCCCAATTGCGTAAAAAAAACCTTGGCGTGCTCATGATCGGACGTCACCTCGACATCGGTAATCGTAATCATGCCCACGCGCGGGTCTTTCAACTCAAGCCGGATGATGTCCGACAGCTCGCGCTGAATCTGCTCGGCAATACGGCGGCTGCGGGGATAATCTTTAGGCACGGGGCAAGTGTTAAATAGTGAATTTTTAGTATTGAGTTCAGGGCATATCGCGGTTCACTCAACACACCTCGCCCAAATTCAAACACCGGGGTCAGAGTGTGCGCGCGACTTCCACGACTTCGTATACCTCAAGCGTATCGCCCACCTTGAGATCGTTGTAGCCCTTCATCGACAAACCGCATTCAAAGCCGGATTTGACTTCGCGCACGTCGTCCTTGAAGCGCTTCAATGAATCGAATTCGCCGTCGTGCATCGCCACGCTGTCGCGCAACACACGCACCTTGGCGTTACGTCGCGCAAGGCCGTCGGTCACGAAGCAGCCGGCCACGATACCGACTTTGGAAATCTTGAAGATTTCGCGCACTTCGATGGTGCCCAGTATGCTCTCCCTGCGCTCCGGCGGCAGCATGCCGGTCATTGCCGCCTTGACCTCATCGACCGCTTCGTAAATGATGTTGTAGTAGCGGATATCGATGCTGCTGCTCTCGGCCAGCTTGCGCGCGGCCGCATCGGCGCGCACGTTAAAGCCGATCACCACCGCCTTGGAGGCGAGCGCCAGGTTGATATCCGATTCGGTAATGCCGCCGATCGCGGCATGCACCACATTGACCTTGACCTCTTCGGTCGCAAGCTTGCCCAGCGCGTGCGACAAGCCCTCGTACGAACCTTGCACGTCGGCCTTGATAATCAGATGCAACAGTTTTTTGCCGCCTTCGCCCATGTTCTCGAACATGTTTTCAAGCTTGACCGATTGCTGCTTGGCGAGTTTGACATCGCGAAACTTGCCTTGACGGAACAACGCGATTTCGCGCGCCTTGCGCTCGTCGCCGAGCACCAGCACATCGGCGCCGGCCGCTGGTACATCCGACAGCCCCAGCACTTCGACCGGGATCGACGGCCCGGCCGACTCGACGTTCTTGCCCGCTTCATCCACCAGCGCGCGCACGCGGCCAAACACCGAACCCGCCAACAGAATATCGCCTCGTTTCAACGTACCCGACTGCACCAGAACGGTCGCCACCGGACCGCGGCCCTTGTCCAGACGCGATTCGATCACCACGCCTTTGGCGGGCGCGTCTTTCGGCGCTTTCAAATCCAGCACCTCGGCCTGCAACAGCACCGCATCAAGCAGCGCATCCAAGCCCGCGCCGGTACGCGCCGATACGGGAACAAACTGCGTATCGCCGCCCCATTGTTCGGGCACCACTCCGTGCGACGACAAATCCTGCATCACGCGCTCAGGATTGGCTTCCGGCTTATCAATCATGTTCAGCGCCACCACCATCGGCACTTTTGCGGCCTTGGCATGAGCAATGGCCTCCTGCGTCTGCGGCATCACGCCGTCATCGGCGGCCACCACGAGAATCACCAGATCGGTCACTTTCGACCCGCGCGCGCGCATGGCGGTAAACGCCTCATGGCCAGGCGTATCAAGGAAGGTAATCATGCCCTTGGCGGTCTCGACGTGATACGCGCCGATATGCTGGGTAATGCCGCCGGCCTCGCCCACCGCCACCTTGGTGCGGCGGATGGCGTCGAGCAATGAGGTTTTGCCGTGATCGACGTGTCCCATCACCGTCACCACCGGCGCGCGATGCTCCACTACCGCTTCGGCATGCGCCGGTTGATCTTCGGTGAGGTAAGCGTCGGGATCGTCGAGCTTGGCGCGAACCGCCTTGTGGCCCATTTCCTCGACGACAATCATCGCGGTTTCCTGATCGAGCACTTGATTGATCGTGACCATGCTGCCGAGCTTCATCAGCGCCTTGATGACCTCGGCCGCCTTCACCGACATCTTGTGCGCGAGATCGGCAACGGTAACGGTTTCCGGCACCACCACATCGCGCACCAAGGGTTCCGTCGGCGCCGCGAAGGTATGTTGGCCTTCGGCGTCATCTTTGTGCGAAGCGTGTTTGCCCTTGCGCTCGCGCCAGCCCAGGCCGCCCGTTGCATCGCCACGGGTCTTGATGGTGCGACGCTTGGCGGCGGTTTCGTCACGCCACACACCCGGCTTGGGTGCGACCGCTTTCTTGGAGGGCTTCTTATCCGCTCCCGGCGCGGCTGCGGGCTTGTGCAAGGTGCCTTCGACAGCTTTGGCGGCTTTCGGCGCTTTGGCGCCGGCATCCTTGCCTGCGGCGGGCTTTGTTGCAGGCGCAGGCGCAGGGGCGGCAGCAGCAGCTTCCGCTTTTTTGCGACGCGCCAGTTCCAGTTCCTGTTTTTTACGCGCTTCTTCGGCCTGCAAGTATGCGAGCGTCGCGGATTGCCTTGCCTCGGCCTCGCGTATAGCCATTTGCGCGGCATCAATAATCGGCCTTGGCCCTGCCGGTATGGATGGCGCTACCGGCGTAACTGGTGCCGGTGCAGCAAGGGACGCCGCGGCGGGTGCGGCAAGTGCAACGGACGCCGCAGGGGCCGGGTCTGCCGCGATAACTGGCGCTTCCGCCGTCACGCCGGCTTTCTCCACCAATGGCGGCGCCACTACCGCAGGCGTCTCTGCCACGACTTCCGGTGCTGCCGGCGCCACCGATGCCGGCGTTACTTCGGGCTCGTCTACCGCTTCGGCTGCTACCGGCGTTTCTTCTTCGACAAGCTCCGCCACGAGCGCATCGCGCTTGACCAGCACACGCTTTTTACGCACTTCGACCTGAATGGTGCGCGCCTTGCCGGTGGTGCTGTCGGCTTTCTTGATCTCGGTGGTCGAACGGCGGGTCAGCGTGATTTTCTTTTTCGCCTCGCCTTGACCGTGAGATTGTTTCAAATAATCAAGGAGTTGCGTCTTATCTCCTTCGGTCAGCACGGTTTCATCGGCGAGCGTCTTTTTGACCCCGGCCGCTTTCAACTGCTCAATTAGCTGCGCCGATGGCACGCCGAGTTCTGTTGCGAATTGTGTGACGTTCAGTTGCGCCATGCGATGTGGTCAGTCCGTAATTTAGTAGCTGTCGATGAATCGAAACTTAAGCGTTACTTTCCGCAAACCACGGCGCACGCGCCGCCATGATGAGCTCGGCCGCGCGCGCGGTTTCAATACCCGTCTCCTCGACCAGATCATCGGTCGCGTAATCGGCGAGTTCCTCCTGCGTGCCCACGCCTTTGGAAGCCAGCAGCTTCGCCGTGTCAAGATCCATCGTGTCAACTTTCATCAGGTCTTCGATGTCATGCTCGACTTTTTCCTCGGAAGCGATTTCCTGCGTCAGCAGCGCATTGCGTGCACGGCTGCGCAACTCATCGACGGTGGATTCGTCAAACGACTCGATCTCCAGCATTTCGGCGCGCGAC
>JANPOH010000594.1:0-5334 GCA_031427895.1 Betaproteobacteria bacterium | reverse complement strand
GCCTTATCCGATTGCGAGTTCACACCCTTCCCTCATCCCCTGCCCTTCTCCCGGAGGGAGTAGGGTGTAAAGCCCCTCGCCCTCCGGGAGAGGGGTTGGGGTGAGGGAAGCCGTTGAACTTGCCCCTAATTCGTCTTATACCCCGACTCTTTCACCACCCGCGCCCACTTCACCGCCTCGGCTTTTACATACGCGCCGAATTCCTCCGGCGACGTGGGCGCGACTTCAACACCTTGCCCCAGCAGTGTCGCTTTCACTTGCGGCGTGTTGAGCGCATCGGCCACTTCTTTATTCAGCCGCGCGAACAAACCGAACCATGCATTTGAATCGAGATCAGGATAACCCGCTTCGACCGAACTTGGCACCTCCGGCGTGCCCGAAAAGCGCGTCTTGCGCACCACCACCAACGGTTTCAGCCGTCCGGCCTTGACATGCGGCTGCGCGGCGGTGGTGGATAAAAATGAGGAATGCACTTCACCCGCGATATTCGCTGTCACCGCGAACCCCGCGCCCTTGTAGGGAATATGCGTCATGCGCGCCTTGGTGACAAGATTGAAGAGTTCTCCCGTCAGATGTCCGCTGGTGCCGGCGCCGGGCGAAGCAAAATTGACCTTACCTCCTTGCGCCTGCGAATAGGCGATGAAGTCCTTCAGGTTGTTCGCCGCAATCGACGGATGCACCACAAACACCACCGCCTGCTGTCCCCAGCGCTCGGTGAGCTTTTGCGCGACAAAGCGCGCGGAAAGGTCCGACGTGCTGCCCGGCGACCCGGTAATGACACGGATCGGACGATTGGGATAGTTATCCTTTGCCTGCGCCAACACCCATGCGGGCACAAGACCGCACAGTAAGCAAAGCCATCGACTGTATCGCAACCGGAATATCACGCCTCACCCCTCACGCCCGTCGCCTCACGGACTTCAATTGACCTTCGCCCCCGAAGCAATAATCACCGGCGCGAACTTCTTCACCTCCGCGCGTATGAACGCATCAAACGCGTCCGGCGTGGTGGGCTTGGGCATTGCGCCCTGCGTCAGCATGCGCTCCTTCATTTCCGCCGCGTTCAGAATGCGCACCACTTCCTTGTTGACCGCGTTCACCACCGGGCGCGGCGTTTTCGCGGCGACCAGCAGCCCGTACCATTGATCGTATTCAAAACCCGGCAGCCCCGCTTCGGCAACGGTGGGCACGTCGGGGAACAGCGGCGAGCGGGTCGCCGTGGACACCGCCAGCGCCAGCACGCGGCCTGCCTTCACCTGCCCCATCGCCACCAGTATCGGCGCGAAGTTGAACTGCACGTTGCCGCCGATCACATTGTTCAGCGCATCGGGCGCGCCCTTGTAAGGCACGTGCGTGGCCTGCATGCCCGCCGCCAGCCGGAACATTTCACCGTTGATCTGCGTGCCGCTGCCGATGCCGGCGGAACTGAAATTCATCGTGCCCGGCTTCGCTTTCGCCAACGCGATCAGGTCTTTCATCGATTTCACGTTAAGCGCCGGCGCCACCACCAGCAGATTGGGCACGCTCGCCACCCGCGACACGCCGGCGAAATCCTTGATCGTGTCATAGGGCAGCTTCGAGAACAGCGTGGCGTTGCCGGCATGCCCAGTGGACACCATCATCATGGTGTGACCGTCGGCGTTGGCGTCCAGCACGTATTGCGAGGCGATGGTGCCGCCGGCACTGGGGCGATTGTCCACCACCACCTGCTGCCCCCAGCTTTTGAGAAATTCCTCGCCGATCCAGCGCGCGAGAATATCCGTCTGGCTGCCGGCGGAAAACGGCACCAGCATGCGGATGTTTTTGGCGGGGAATTTCTCTTGTGCATGCACCCGCGCCACACTGACGGTGCCGCAAAAGACCGCCGCCATCACCAACACCCAATTTCTGATTTTCATCGTCGCTCCTCCGTTATTGCGGTTTCAGCCCGGCATCCGTAACGATCTTGCGAAAACGTACGAAGTCGTTCTTCAGCGTAGCGGTCAGTTGCTCCGGCGTACTGCCCGCCGGCGTCGCGCCCTGGCGCACGATGCGTTCTCGCGTGTCGGCATCCCGCAGCACGGCGGCGATGTCGCGATTGAGTTGCATCACGATAGGGCGCGGCATGCCCGCGGGGCCGGCGATACCGAACCAGGTGTCGAGTTGCGCCGCGGGTAAACCCGATTCGTTCATGGTCGGCACCTCCTGTGCGCTCGCTACGCGGTTTGCCGAGGTGACCGCCAGTGCACGCAATTTTCCGTCGCGAGCGTGCGGCAGCACTGCGGTAATCGGCGATACATAAAAATGCACCCTTGCCGAAAAGAGTTCACCAAGTGCGTCCGAGAACAACTTGAACGGAATATGTACGGCGTCAATACCCGCCGCCGAGACAAACAAGGCGCCACCCAGATGCGACAAGCTGCCGATGCCGGCGGAACCGAAGTTAAGCGAACCGGGCTTTGCTTTCGCCAGCGCAACCAGATCCTGCACCGTCTTCGCCGAATACTGCACAGGCACCACCAGCATATTGGGCAGGGTGGCAATCTGCGAAATCGCGGTGTAATCGTCTATCGCGCGATATTGCGGCTCTTTGTGAATCAACGCATTCACCAAGTGCGGCGGCGCCAGCACCATCAGTGTGTAGCCATCCGGGTTCGACTTGGCGACAATCGTGCTGCCAACCACCCCGCCTGCACCCGCGCGGTTGTCATTCACCACTTGCTGGCCGTAAAGTTCACCGAGTTTTTGCCCGATGGTGCGTCCGAGAAAATCGCTGGCGGCGCCCGTTGAAAACGGAATCACCAACCGTATCGGTCGGGTTGGGTAGCCCTGCGCCAATGCCGCGCTGCCCATGACCGTTGCCGCGAGCGCCGATAATGATTGCAAGCATTTGTTTTTAAACATTATTTATTATACCGAAGATACCGCCAACTGCCGCGCCATCCAATCCGCCGACTGTGTGCGCCAGCGGTAGCCGCGATTATTCGCTACATGGTTGCCATCGTCGAGCAGCACAAATTCCACCGGGCCACTCACGGCTTTGGCGAGCCGTTCGCCGTCGGTCCACGGCACGATGCGATCCAATTTACCCGCCACGATAAACAGGGGGCAGGTAATCTGCCGCGCGCAGCTTTTTAACGACAATGACGCGGCAAATTGACGGGCGTCATCTTGCGTTTTCTGGCGCGCGCGCACGCGAAATGTTTCGCGAGTCAATTCGTTCAGCAGACCCCAGTTTTCCGCCCAGTCAAACGGACCCGACAGCGAAATGCAGGCTTTGATGCGCGATTCAAACGCCGCGGCGCGCGGCGCGTAGTAACCGCCCATCGACACACCCCACAAGCCGATGCGCCTGGTATCAACATCGTCGCGCCGCTGCACGAAGTCCACCACGGCGCGTACCGCCACCTCGTAGTCACCGCGAATCGCAAGTTCATATTCCGACTCGCCCTGCCCTGGCCCGTCAAAAGCGAGGATCGCCATGCCTCGATCCAGAAATGGGCGTTCATAGGCATCGGTTTCTTCCTTGGCGGAATCCAGTCCCATGCACATAATGACAATCGGCGGTCTCTCAATGCCCGCAGGCTTACGCAGAATGCCGTAAAAGTGGGTGCCTTCAAACGGTATCTCCACGCGCTCTCCGGCAGGCCGCAGGTGCGGCAGCGCCTTGGTGCGGCAGGCTACCGCGCGCAGATGCGCGGCACGCATCTGCGCCACGTCTTCGACGAAGACAAATTTCGCAAAGTGATAACACACGGCGGCATGTGTCCAGTGCTCCCCCGCCGACAACTTGTTCCCCCCGGCAAACACATCATCACCGATAGCCTCGTGAATAGCAGCGCGCGCACACCATGCCGCACACCAGTCGCGCCAGTGCTCGATACCAGCGGTGACCTCTTGAAAGTCGGTGAGCGGCACACCATTCGAAACGAAACGCGCGGCCCAATGGTGAATTGCGATTTGGACGAGGGAGTCAGGCATCGTTGATGGCTCGCTGGAATGGTCGATTGCCGTGCGGAATCTGACATGAACCGCAATACCGGAATGCGTCCTGCACCCTGACGATCTACACTGTCAGTATGACGGATGCGTGCCAGGTTTTGCGCGTATTTCTATGCGAATGCTTTTTGCAAGTAACTCAGATCCATGTATTTTCCGGGCGCGCCTTTGGGCGCTTTATACGCCTCGGCATCCCAAACGACATCGATGACTTGCTGCAATCCGACTTCATCAATGCTGGGACGCGGCCCGCTGTATATCCGCCGAACAGCACGCCGTGCGTATTCGGTGTCCAGACGCAAATGCGCGGGGAGCAAAGTAACGGCCTCTTCGCGATTGGCCTCGACCTGCAACCAGTCATAGGCGCGACTAAATCCGCGAATAAATGCCAGCATCTCCGTGTTATGCGCGGCAGCCCAGGAACGACGCACGGCAGCAATCGAACCTGGATAGTCCGGAAAAAATTCGCTCGTCGTGCCGAGGCTGCGATAGCCAAGCGCCAGCAGATTCAGATCAAACGGCGGGTTGATAAAACACGCGGCTCCATCGCCACGCTTCATCGCGTCAAGGCGCTCTTGCGAGCCGCCGAATTCCACCAGCCTCATTTCATCGTCGGTGAAGCCCCGCTCCTTGAATAACCTCCGCAGCAGCAGCGAATAGCCGGTGTGCGGGCCATCCACCACAATGGTCTTGTTTTTCAGATCTGCAATAGAGTGAATGTCGGGCGCCGCCACCAACGTGAGCTCGGGCGCGTGCGCCTGAGCCATGAAGATGCACAAGTCGAAGCCCTGCTCCACGGAGCGCACCACATGATCCGATTGCTGAAAGCCAATGTCGAATCCGCCCTGCGAAAGCTGTTCAATCTGCTGCACCGACGAGCCCGTGCGCGTTACCTCGACAATCGCGCCCTCGCTTTCAAAAAGACGTTTGGACTGAGCAACGTACAATGGCCAAGTATGCACTCCCTCTGAAATTATTGCCAATCTAATCATATTTCGTCTCTATTCAGCGTGAAGGAAATGATTGTACTTTAAGTGAGCGTGACGTATGCTGTAAGTGATGGGCAAATTTCCGGATCAACTGCCGAACCTGTCGAGCTTCAGCCACGAGCAGAAGGACTGCGTATTTCACGTCATCGTGACCGCGATTTCACGCTGAGCGTGACCGATTTAGGGAATGTTGCATGGATAGTTAAAGGTAGGCTTGCCGCTTTTTTGAAAGCGAGCAGACATGCCCCAGGACAAACTATCTATGCACAAGATACGAGACGTACTTCGTTGCCCCTTGTGCAGCACTTCGACCACGGCGCCCGTCAGCCGCACATCCAACTGAATTCTGGCAAGCTGGAACGGCACG
>JANPOH010000593.1:0-5096 GCA_031427895.1 Betaproteobacteria bacterium | reverse complement strand
CGATCAATCCCTCAACGTTTTGGCCAATGGCTGGCTCATGTATCAAACACTGGCCTGCCGTCTGTGGGCGCGCAGCGGTTACTATCAATCCGGCGGCGCGTTCGGTTTCCGCGATCAGTTGCAGGACGTGATGGCGCTCATTCATGCCGAGCCCAGACTCGTGCGCGAGCACCTGCTGCGCTGCGCAGCCCATCAGTTCCGCGAAGGCGATGTTCAGCATTGGTGGCATCCCACATCCGATCGCGGTGTGCGCACGCACTGCTCCGACGACTACCTGTGGCTGCCGTTGGCGATGTGCCGCTATGTTCTGGGCACCGGCGACAGCGGGGTGCTGGATGAACTCATCCCCTTTCTAGACGGCCGGGCGGTGAACCCCGAAGAGGATTCGTATTACGACTTGCCTCGCCGCTCGGAAGAGTCAGCCACTTTATACCAGCATGGTGTGCGCGCCATCGTTAGGGGTCTTAGCTTTGGCGAGCACGGCCTGCCGCTCATCGGCTCCGGTGACTGGAACGACGGCATGAACATCGTGGGCGCACACGGCAAAGGTGAAAGCGTATGGTTGGGCTTCTTCCTGTATGACGTGCTGATGCGATTCACCGAAGTTGCGCGCATGCGCAGTGATACATCCTTCGCTGAGCGCTGCCAGAGAGAGGCAGCGCAACTACGCCAGAATATCGAGCGCAACGGCTGGGACGGCGAATGGTACCGTCGCGCCTACTTCGACGATGCTACTCCGCTGGGATCGGCGAGCAACGCCGAATGCCAGATTGACGCCATTGCACAAAGCTGGGCCGTGTTGTCGGGCGCGGGGGATCTCACGCGCTCGCGCACGGCGATGGCAGCTGTCGACCGGCGTCTGGTGCGCCGCGACCACGCGCTGATTCAGCTCCTGGATCCACCGTTCGACAAGTCGGCATTGAACCCCGGCTATATAAAGGGCTACGTGCCGGGCGTGCGCGAAAACGGCGGGCAATACACGCACGCAGCCATCTGGACGGTGATGGCGTTCGCCGCCCTGGGGGACAACCAGCGCGCATGGGAACTATTCGACATGATCAACCCGATAAACCATGCGAATTCCGAGGCAGCGATCGCTACTTACAAAGTGGAGCCGTACGTGGTGGCGGCCGACGTCTATGCCGTTGCGCCGCACATCGGCCGCGGCGGCTGGACCTGGTACACAGGATCCTCCGGCTGGATGTATCGGCTTATCGTGGAATCGCTGCTGGGATTGAAGCTGGAAGCCGGCAAACTACGCTTTGCCCCCTGTCTTCCAGCAGACTGGGATACCTTCAAGCTGCACTACCGCTACCGGGAAACGGTCTACCACATCGACGTCCGCCAAACGCGCATTTCGGACGACAAGGCCACTGTAACAGTTGACGGCGTCGAGCAGCAAGACGGGGTCCTGCCACTGGTTGATGACGGGTTGGAACATGCGGTCGAGGTAAGAATACACAGGATTTAAAGCTGAAGGTGGAAACGATCCAAATCGTTCAGCGCAGTCATGTCGAAGGCAGTGGTATGCATTCAAGGATCATTTCAGACGGAGGCAGGGAGGCCTTGACGGTACTGTACATCGGACAGCAGGCGGTTCATTTCCTTTTTAACCACGGCATGGCATTCGCATGTTCGTTTCTCCAGCCCGGACCGCTCAAGCACTGTAATGTGGCCGCGGCGGTGGCGAATAAAACCGGCGTCCTGCAAATTCCCGGACGTCTGCGTAATGCCTTCCCGGCGCACGCCGAGCATGCCGGCGATCAATTCCTGCGTTATGACCAGTTCGCGCGAGGGGGCGCGATCAAGGGTCAACAATAACCAGCGGCACAGTTGCTGTTCCACCGAATGGTGTCGAGTGCAGGCCGCAGTCTGGGTCATCTGCGTCATCAGCGTCATCAGCGTCATCAGCGCCTGGGTATAGCGCAACAGCAGGCGCCGCACCAATCCGGCGCGACTGAATTCCTGCTTCAGCAAACGGCCTTCCAACCGGTAGGCGTGGCCCGCAGTCTGCACCACGGCTGAGCTGGGCGTGGTATCTCCTCCCATGAACAGCGACCCAAAACGGAATCCGATCCCAAGCCGAGAGGCGCCTAACGCGATCAGGCAATCCGCCGGCAGGCTCCATACCACTACCCACCAGCCGCTCTTTCACGTCGGACGGTTGCAGGGTGCCTCGTGCTATTCCGCACCCATTAAAATGATTTCGCCATTTGTAACGGCTGTCACACCTTGTTACGCAATAGCGGAATCTTTGGGAAGGCGGTTGCGGTCTATGACACAAGAAGTGAAAGAAAGCATGCCGCACGAACCGTGTGGATTTAAAGTCGAGGAAACAAGATGAAAAAACATAAGTTACTTAATTCGGCCGGCATCGCTCTGCTAGTGTTGCCGATTGCGGGGTCGTTTACTTTCGCGCCGGTCCTGTCAGCGCAGCCCTACCTAACGCCGGCATCATCCGTCCAGGCACAGGTGACGTTCTCGCAACAGGATCTCGATCGGATGTTGGCGCCTATCGCACTTTATCCTGATTCGTTATTGTCGCAGATACTCATGGCGGCGACTTATCCCCTGGAAGTAGCGCAGGCGGCGCGTTGGTCAAGGGCTAATCCCGGTTTACACGGAGATCGGGCTGTGCAGGCCGTTGCGCAGAACGACTGGGATCCCAGTGTTAAGTCGCTGGTCGCGTTCCCGCAAATCCTGTCCATGATGGATGCCAAACTAGAATGGACCGAACGCCTGGGCGATGCGTTTCTCGCTCAGGAGCCACAGGTCATGGATACGGTCCAGAACTTGCGACAACGAGCCCACGCCGCGGGTAATCTTAGATCAGATGACCAAATCCGCGTAATACCACAGGGGGCGACCATTGTGGTTGAACCCATGAATCCGGAAATCGTTTATGTCCCGTACTATGACCCAACCGAAGTTTTCGGGAGCTGGTGGTGGCCGTCTCCTCCGGTTTACTGGTCGCGATGGTATGGTTACCCTGCGCCGCGCCCGGGATTTTACGTGTCGTGGGGAAGCGGTATCCCGGTTGCAAGCGGTTTCTTCTTCGGCGCGTTTGACTGGCCGCGCCGCCATACGCGCATTGTTAATGTCAATAACTACTATTACAACGGGACGGTGGGCGTATGGCGGCAGGCCCGCGATCACGCTATCGTGCGCAACGTGAATGTGGCGCCAGGTATCTGGCGACATGACCCGACGCATCGCCGTGGCGCACAGTACCGGGATCCCGGCGTGCGCGCGAGAGTTGCGGCCGAAAGTTCGCAGACAGCGCAGATGACTACGCGGACGGTGCGTCCACAGGAAGTGCGCGCCTTAGACAGTGACAGGATTGCGGTCGGCGAGCCGAGGATGCGTATCGACGAGCGCAAGGCAGAAGACAATCAGCGCACGATCCGGCAGGGAGCGCAGATCGAATACCGCGGCGATGAGCACCGGCGGCAGGCAGCGGCAACTCACATCGAAAACCGGACAGAAGCACGTGTGGACGTCAATCGGCACAACAGCGGTCGCGTGGAAAATGGCGCTGGTAATCGCGTCGAGTCTGAACGGGAGGCACGCCGTGAATTCCGCACGCATGACCGCAGAGAGACCCCGGCGCATGCAGAACGTATGCGTGCACCAGAGGTCCGGCACGAGGCGCCGGCTGCAAGCCGTGCACAGGCGCCAGCGCCGCAAGCGCGTGCGGAACAGCAGCAGGCCCGGCGCCCCACTGCGGTACCCGTTGCGCTACCCCGCGCGGAAAGCGTCGCCCGTGTCGCCCCCATACCGCAACCACGTGTGGACGCGCCACGCTCGGCCATGCCACCGCAAGCCGCTGCCGTCAAACATGATCAGGAATCGCGCGCGCCCGGCAATGGCGGACGCAGATCGCCCCGCGAAGGCAACTAGTGTTAAATAGGGGCCAGACCCTGAGGTTTCCCCGTATTAGTCCTTGTACAATCAATGAGTTACGTGTAGTGTTCGATTAAAAACGGTGCATTCATGGCACTGGATGCCACGCTTTTCGTTGTTGAAACGAAACAGTGAGACGTGCCATGCATGCAGAAGCGATTTTAGCGTGAGTGTTGGCGCCGTGTTTGATTTGCCTGCACGCCAAGCGAGCGAAGGCTTTGCTACGGGCAACAGCAGGACTGCTTCACAGTGGCATCACCAGCCTGTCCGCCATCGCGCTGCGCCTTGGCGGCGGCACCCCCTTGAAACATCGGCTCAAGAGCGTGGATCGGTTGCTGGGCAATACGGGGCTGCACCTTGCATGGGTCGAGTTGTATCGGTGTATTGCGTTGCGTTGGCTGGAAGGTTTGCCGCAAATCTTGATCGTGGTTGACTGGTCTGATCTGACGCTCGATCAGCGCTGGCAACTGTTGCGCGCCAGCGTGGTAGTGGACGGACGCTCTGTCACGCTCTACGAGGAAGTGCATCCGCAGAAGTTGCTGGCAAATCCCCGCGTACATCGGAAATTTCTACGCCATCTGGCTCAAATACTGCCTCCGGGATGCAAGCCCATTGTGATGACCGACGCGGGATTTCACGCTCCCTGGTTCAAGATGGTCATTGCACAGGGATGGGAGTTCATTGGCCGGATTCGCGGACGCAATCGTTTGCAGTTCGGCCAAAATGGGAACTGGACCCCAGCGCGGGATCTGTATGGCGAGGCTCGCATACAGGTTCGCGATCTGGGCGTGGGCGCTTATGCGCGCAGCAACCCAGTGGCGGTGCGTGCGGTGTTGAGCAAACGCCCGCAAAAGGGCAGGCATCGGAAAAACCGGTATGGTGAAAAACGAAAATTCCGCAGTAGCGAAAAGAACGCTCGCAGCGCCCGCGAGCCGTGGCTGCTCGCAAGTAGTTTGGGACTGCGCCATTTGAGTGCTGATGCGATCGTGCGCCTGTACTCACAACGCATGCGCATCGAACAATCGTTTCGCGATACCAAGAACCTGCAACTGGGCCTGGGACTGGCGGTATCGCGCTCGCGCAGCGGGCCGCGGTTGGCGGTATTGCTGCTGATCGCCCACTTGGCTTCACTCGTGCAGAGATTGATAGGAGAAAGCGCCAGACAGCACCAACTTGAACTTCAGTTCATGGCT
>JANPOH010000592.1:0-3027 GCA_031427895.1 Betaproteobacteria bacterium | reverse complement strand
GGCTTCGTTGGTGGGGTTGTACACTTCGTCGCGGTAGATGAACATGATTAAGTCCGCGTCCTGTTCGATGGCGCCGGATTCGCGCAGGTCTGACATCATCGGGCGTTTGTCCTGACGGGATTCGACGCTGCGGTTTAACTGCGACAGGGCGATCACCGGCACTTTGAGTTCTTTGGCGAGGCTTTTCAGGCCGCGTGAGATTTCCGCGACTTCGGTGGCGCGGTTTTCTTCGCGCTTGGAGGTGGTGCCGCTCATCAGTTGCAGGTAGTCCACCACGATCAGGTGCAGGCCGCCGGTTTCGCGATGCAGGCGGCGCGCGCGTGTGCGTACTTCGAGCGCGTTTAAGCCCGCCGTGTCGTCGATGTGGATATTGGAATCGTTGAGTTTGCCGACCGCCTCGACCAGCTTGGGCCACTCGCTTTCTTCAAACGTGCCGGAGCGCAGCTTGTGCTGATCGACGCGGCCCACGGAGCCGATCATCCGCAGTGCCAGTTGCGAGCCGGACATCTCCATGCTGAACACGGCGGCGGTTTTTTTCAGATTCAGCGCGACGTGTTCAACGATGTTCATGGCCAGCGCGGTTTTGCCCATCGATGGTCGCGCGGCGATGATGATGAGTTCACCGCCCTGCAGGCCGGAGGTCATGCGATCCAGGTCAACGTAGCCGGTGGCAAGACCAATCACGTCGTCTTTGTTCTCGCGGCTATAGAGCATATCGATGCGCTCGACGGTCTCGGTGAGCAGCGGGTCGATTTTAACAAAGCCCAGCTTGGCCTTGGCGCCGACCTCGGCGATCTGGAAAATCTTCGCCTCGGCCTCGTCGATCATGGTGGCGGCGTCGCGCCCTTCGGGGTTGTAGGCGGTGTCGGCGATTTCGGTGCCCGCGCCCGCAAGCTGACGCATGATCGCGCGCTCACGCACGATTTCGGCGTAGCGGCGTATGTTGGCGGCGCTCGGCGTATTCAGTGCGAGCGAGCCGAGATAACCCTGCCCGCCTGCTTCTTCCAGCTTTGCGCTGCGTTCGAGGCTCTCGGCCACCGTCAATACGTCCGCCGGTTTGGCGTTTTCAATCAACAGAACGATGTGCTGAAAAATCAGCCGGTGATCGGCGCGATAGAATTCTTTTTCGCCGACGATATCGGAGACGCGATCCCATGCCATGTTGTCGAGCAGCAGACCGCCCAGCACCGATTGCTCGGCCTCGATCGACTGCGGCGGCAGCCGCAGGCTATCCAACTGCGGGTCTTTCGGAAAACTGCTGACAACTTGCATGGCGCACATAAGTATTTGTTTTTATTGTAAATTTTATGATGGATGGGCTAATGCCGTGTGATGCACGGTTGTTCAATTTACTAAAAAAAAAGGGCTTTCGCCAGCCCTTTTTTATTGTGCGAAAAAAACGTTTTGAATTAACGCATTAGTAAAACTACGCCGCCTCGCCCAAAACAGAAACGGTAATCCCTACCACCACATCGGCGTGCATCGCGATTTTCAGTTGCGTGTCGCCGATGGTCTTGATCGGGCCGTCGGGCATGCGTATGGCTGCCTTCGGCACGTCGTGCCCCTGCTTTTTCAGCGCTTCGGAAATATCGCCGTTGGTGACCGAGCCGAACAGCTTGCCATCGACGCCGGCCTTTTGCGTGATCTGCACCATCAGCCCATCCAGCTTGGCAGCGGCGGCTTGTGCGGCGGCGAGCGCGTCGTTCTGCGCTTTTTCGAGTTCGGCGCGGCGCTTTTCAAATTCCGCCAGGTTCGCCGTGGTGGCGCGCTTGGCTTTGCCGTGCGGAATCAGAAAATTGCGCGCGAAGCCGTCCTTGACCTTGACCACATCGCCGAGCTGGCCAAGGTTGACGATTTTTTCGAGTAGTATGATTTGCATGTCGGCTCCTTAGTGCAGATCGGTATACGGCAACAAGCCGAGGAAACGGGCGCGTTTGACCGCCACCGACAACTGGCGCTGATACCTTGCCTTGGTGCCGGTGATGCGCGCGGGGATCAGCTTGCCGTTTTCGTTGATGAAATCCTTGAGCAACGCGATGTCTTTGTAATCGATCTCTTTGATCTTCTCGGCGGTGAAGCGGCAGAATTTGCGGCGGCGGAACAACGCATTGCCGCGCTTTTTATTCTTGTCGTTCAACTTGCCCTTCTTTCCGAACCTGCCTTTACCCATGGCCATAATCGCTATCCTTTGTATTCGTTAAGCTATATTCATTACGTGCAAAATGATCTGTGTGCCGCCGCGGCCTTTTTTCGAGAGAAACCCGCTCACCTGAATCGCCGCGCCCGTCTGATATTTTGACAGCGCGGTGGCAATGTCGCCGATGCCCACGCCGCTCACATCGCATTCGACCTGCCGCTTAATGCCGGCTTCGATTTGCGTCGAACCGTGATTCAACTGGAATCGCACCAGCGGCAGTCCGGCGGGCGTGTGGCGTAATGGTTCTATCGCGGTGATGGTCCCCGAAAGCGTTACCGTGTTGGCTTGCAAACCTGCGCTACTGCCCTGCGGGTTCCGCGGCTGGCGCGGGTGCGGGTGCGGCCGCCGGTCGCGCGGCATCATCCGCTGCACGGGCGCGCTCTTCGCGCATCATCGGCGACGGCTCGGTCACGGGCCCGCTCATGGACACGGTCAGGTGGCGCAGAATCGCATCGTTGAACTTGAACCCGTGCTCCATTTCGACCAGGGTTTCGTTATCGATTTCGATGTTCATCAGCACGTAGTGCGCCTTGTGCATTTTCTGCATGGGAAAGGTCATCTGGCGACGGCCCCAATCCTCAAGGCGATGGATTTTCCCGCCGCGCCCGGTAATCATCTGGCGATAGCGGTCGACCATGCCCGGCACCTGTTCGCTCTGGTCGGGATGGACGATAAAAACGACTTCATAATGTCGCATGGTTAAAATCTCCTTATGGGCTTGTACTGCTTGGTTAGGCCTCCCGTTATGCGGGACGGTGAGGCAAGGATGGACAATATTCTGGTAAAAATCGCTCCAGGCGGTGCCCGAAGTCAACAGCCGCTGGCACGAC
>JANPOH010000591.1:0-10141 GCA_031427895.1 Betaproteobacteria bacterium | reverse complement strand
GGCGGCGCCACCACCGGCAAGCTGCTGCCCACCGGCAATGTCACGGACGTGCTGGATGTTCCCGGTGTCGGCAAGCTCACGGTGTCGATGGTCGATGCCGCCAACGCGACCGTGTTTGTGCGCGCGGCGGATCTCGGCTTGACCGGCACGGAAATGCCTGACGCGCTCGAAGGTAACGCGGAGATCATGAAAAAACTCGGCGCGATTCGGCTGGCGGCGTCGGTCGCGATGGGCATTTCCAAAAACGCGGAAGAAGCCGTGAGGAAAATGACCGTGCCGTTCGTCGGCTTTGTGTCGGGTGCGCGGGACGCCACGCTGCTTACCGGCGAATCGATCAACGCGGGCGATGTGGATTTGACCGCGCGCATGCTGTCGAGCGGGCAAGTGCATCGCGCGCTGCCGCTGACGGTTTCACTGTGTACCGCGGTGGCCGCGCGTATTCAAGGGTCGGTGGTGCATCAGGCGGCACGCGCCGCCACGGACGACAACGCGCCGATCCGCATCGCCATGCCGTCGGGCATTCTGACGGTGGCGGCGCAGGTGCATCATAAAGACGGCCAGTGGCACGCCGAGCAGGGCGCGTTTTATCGCACGCAGCGGCGGCTGTTCGAGGGCTACGTGTACGTGCGCGCGGCGCGGGTGCCGGGCCTGGTGGCGGCGACACGGGGCAAGTTGAAAGCGGCTTAAAGTTAAAGTAGCGCGATAACCCTGTCCTGTCGTTCCCGCGCGGGAACGACGAAGCGGATGGGGTTATTGCTTTGCTGTAACGACAGATCGCGCATCGCGCGCTTTCCACCGCCCGCTATCCACCAGCGTCAGAAAATCCAGCAGGTTGCGGTTAAACAAATCCGGCTCTTCGGTATTGACCGTGTGCCCCGTTGACGGGCAAATCCACAGCCGCGCGTTCATGCACACCTGCTTGATAAACAGCGCCGGGCCGATACTGTTGTCATCTTCGTCGCCGGAGATCACGAACAGCGGCGCACGATAGCGGCGAAACGCGCTTTCAAGCCGGTAAAGCGGCGGGCGCCGGGCCTGCACGCCGCGCTGAATATAGGCGAGACCCGCGGCGGAGTGGCTTTCGTGGATGCGGCGAAATTCCGCGAAGCCGCGCGGGTCTTTCAGCATCTGCGGTATGCGCCCCGCGGCAAAGCCGCGCTCGCGCACGGCGGCGGGCATGCCCAGCGTTTCAAACAGGCGCGCATTGGCCTCGGTGGCGCGCAGAAAAGCCGCGCGCGTGTCCGGGTTTGATCCCGCGCCCGCGCCCACCGATGTCACCGACAACGCCAGCGCCGGATAACGCATGCCGAACTGCAATGCCGAGTACGCACCCATCGAACAACCCGCGACATGCGCTTTGCCGATCTTCAAGTGCTGCAACACATCGGCGATGTCATCGACGGCGATGCGCCAGGAATATTTCGCGCGCGACGTTGGCACGTCCGACGGCGGATAGCCGCGCGCATTGAACGTAATGCAGCGATAACGCCGCGAGAAAAAACGCACCTGCGGCTCCCAACTGCGGCAGTCGCCGGAGAACTCATGCACAAAAATCAGCGGCGTGATGCGGGACGAGCGTGCGCCGGTTTCTTCGTAGTAGAGCCGGGCGCCGTCGCGGGCGGGAGCGTAGGGCATGGGGTCTCTTTACAAAAAAGATAATAAAAACAAATACTTACGTAGATTTGTTAATGCGTGTGCAAGCGGTCGCCGGCGCGCCATGCTCACTCCACGCGCAACCCGGCAGCCTTGACCACCTTGCCCCACTTCGCGATTTCCGCGCGCAGATGTTCGCTAAACGCTTCCGGATTTTTATCCACTCGTTCCGCGCCGAGCGCGGTGAAGCGCTCGCGCGCGTCCGGCTCGCGCAGCCCGCGGGTGACTTCGGCATACAAACGTTGAACGATCTCGCGCGGCGTGCCGGCAGGCGCGAGCAGGCCGTACCACGCGCCGACTTCATACCCTTTCAAGCCCGATTCGGACAGGGTGGGGATTTCCGGCGCGCTCGGTTGCCGGTTCAAGGTGGTCACCGCCAGCGGGCGCAACCGCTGGGCGCGTATCGCGGTCAGTCCCGTGGACAGGCTGTCGAACAGCATCGATACCTGCCCGCCGATGGTGTCGGTTTGCGCGGGGGCCATGCCCTTGTAGGGAATGTGCGTGAGCTTCACGCCCGCCATCATGCTGAAAAGTTCTCCCGCAAGATGCCCGGCGGTGCCGTTGCCCGCCGAGGCGTAGAGCAGCGTGCCCGGTTGCTTGCGCGCGAGCGCAATCAGCGCCTGCACGTCGCGTGCGGGCACCGAGGGATGCACCACCAGGATGTGTCCGACCGATGCATACAGGCTTATCGGCGCGAAATCGCGCAGCAAGTCGTACGGCAGCTTGCTGTAAAGACTGGGATTCACCGCGATGGAAAACGACGGCACCATCAGCGTATAACCGTCGGGCGGTGATTTGGCGACCAAATCCGCGCCGATGTTGCCGCTGGCGCCGGGGCGCGCATCGACGATGATGGGCTGGCCCCAGGCGGCGGTGAGCTTTTGCCCGATAAGACGCGCGTAAATATCGGTGGGGCCGCCGGGGGCGAAACCGACGACGATGCGGATGGGTTTGACCGGATACTGTTGCGCGCGGACGCAAGCGAACGGCAATAGCAGCAGCATCAACAGTACGCTTTTACAGTGCATCATCTGTTCTAGGCGCTCCACGGGGTTAAGTGATGGTGGCGGCGAAGGGCAGGGGCGGACAATCAGTGTAGCACCGTCGCCCGCTGCGGCGCGCGCGTGGCACAATCATGGTCAATCATCACTTCAAACGTGGAACCCATGCAGAAAATCAACCAGTTGTCGATCGCCGAGGCGCACGCGCGGATGAGAGCGGGCAAGCTCACTGCCGTTGCGCTGGCGCAGGCGTGTCTCGATCGCGTGGCCGCGCGCGAGCCGGAGGTGCGCGCATGGGTGCATATCAATGCCGGCGAGGTGCTGGCGCAGGCGCGAGCTTGTGACGGCGAGCCGCGGCGCAGTGCGCTGCATGGCATCCCCGTGGGCATCAAGGACATCATCGATGTGGCCGGCTTGCCCGCCGAATACGGCTCGCCGATTTACGCGGGCCATCGCGCGCACACGGATGCCGCGTGCGTCGCGGCGCTGCGTAAGGCGGGCGCGATCATCATGGGCAAAACGGTGACCACCGAATTCGCCATGCGGCACCCGAACAAAACGCGCAACCCGCACAACCTCGCGCACACGCCGGGCGGTTCGTCGAGCGGCTCGGCGGCGGGCGTGGCTGATTTCATGA
Source organism: Betaproteobacteria bacterium (assembly GCA_031427895.1). Classification (GTDB taxonomy): domain Bacteria; phylum Pseudomonadota; class Gammaproteobacteria; order Burkholderiales; family SG8-41; genus UBA5216. The sequence goes on along the minus strand of JANPOH010000591.1, from coordinate 6,850 downwards.
TGCCGCTCGCGCTGGGCACGCAGACCGGCGGCTCGGTGCTGCGGCCCTCGTCGTATTGCGGCGTGGTGGGTTTCAAGCCGTCGTTCTGCGTCATCAACCGCGCGGGCGTAAAGCCGAATTCAGAATCGCTGGATACGGTGGGGCTGATTGCGCGCAGCGTGGAGGATGTCATGCTCGGTTTGCCGGTGGTGAGTGAATGCGCCGCGCCGGCCATGGATGCGGTGCGTAATCCGCGCATCGGATTTTGCCGCACGCCGCAATGGCAATCCGCCGAGCCGGCGACGGTGGCGGCCATCGAAGCCGCCGCCGCAAATTTCGCGCGCGCCGGCGCCCGAGTGACGGCATTTACCTTGCCGCCTTCGTTTGATGCGATGGCCGCGGCGCACGGGGTGATTAACGATTACGAGGCGTATCGGGCGCTCAGTCACGAACTGCGAACCGCGCCTGAAAAGATCAGCGTTACCTTGCAGCCGCGTATTCCGCGCTGGGCGGCCACCACGGTTCAAGCCTGGGTCAACGCACAAAATACCGTGGCGGATTGCCGGCGCATGCTGCGCGATGTTTTCAACGACTACGATGCGCTGCTGGTTCCCGGCGCGCCGGGCGAAGCGCCAGTGACACTGAACAGCACCGGTGAAGCGATTTTCAACGCGATTTGGACCGCCTTGCATGTGCCGGCGATCACGCTGCCCGCGGGTCAGGGGCCGAATGGCCTGCCGGTCGGTGTGCAACTGGTGGGGGCGTATGGCGCGGACTACGCGCTGCTGGCTTGCGCGCAGTGGGCGCAAGCGGCGCTGCACCAATAAAAAAACCGGCCCCTGAGCGGGGCCGGTTTTGACTATGGGCCGGTGATGGATAGCCCGACCGATAGGCGCTATCGCACGATTGCCGAAGGCGGCGGGGGCGCCGATCCCGGCGGTGGCGGCGCGTAGTATTGCTGCTGTTGCTGCGAGGGCGGCGGCGCGTAGTACGGTTGCGGTTGCTGCGCGGTTTGCGGTGCTGTTGTTTGCCGCGATTGCGCCATGCCCGCGGGCAACGGCACGCGATGGCCCTTGGCATACATGCATTGCACGTAGCCATTGTCGTAACGGCGTTGCACCGCATAGCCGGATTGATCGCCCGCAGCGGCGCCACTGAGCGCGCCCATCAATAGGCCAACGCCCGCGCCCGTGGCCGCGCCACGCGAGCTCCCGCCCATGGCGGCGCCCGCCAACGCACCCACCGCAGTGCCAACCACGGCGCTTTTTACCGCGCTGTTTTCCTGTGTTTCAGTGGGCGTCGCGCCGGAGGATTGCAGCGCGAACTGGCGGCACGAGGCATCGTCCACGCGGAAGGTATCGAAATCCTTGCCCGTGCCCGGCAGCGCCATGCGGCTGGGGCCGGTGGGGATGGTGGTGCAACCGGCAACGCCCAAGGCCAGCAGGGCAAGTAGAGGAATCACGTTACGTTTCATGGCGATTACCTGGGTTGTCACCGGAATTTAGCGTGGCGCGTGCGGTATCACGCGCTGCCACGGCGTGGCGCAGTTTTGCACGTGCGGGTAATACGTCTGCGTATCCTGACAGAAATGCCAGTATTGCTGCGGCGCGGGCGGCGGGGGCGCCATAGGTACGGGTACGGGTTGCACGGGTTGTGATTGCTCCGTGTAAATCACCTGCTGTTCACGAATCACCACCGTGCGGGGGTAGTAATAGGGATCGTAATACGGGCGATAGTAGGGCCACGGCGCAAACAGCAGCGGCGCGCCGATATACACGCCGACACGAGCGCCGTGATGATGGTGGCGATGGTATTGCGCTTCGGCGTCCGGCGCGGCGAATGCCATCACGCCAAAGGTGGCGATGGCGCCGATGGCGGCAAACAAGGCAGCCGAGATAGTTTTCATCGTTTTCATAACAAACCCCCACATTCCGTTACTTCAATAACGGCGATCATAGGCCTACCGCTGACGCGCTGGTGCGTGTTTTTGTTACAAATTGTATCTCGTTGTTTTTAAAGGAGAACGACCATTAAATTCGCCTTGGTAAAAGCGCCCCGCTTGCCCTGGAGGCACTGCTCGTGACACAGTGCGTGGGGCACTGATTCAGACACTATTTCAGACATTAAAAGGGAACTCACATGAACGTAGTAGACAACACGGCGCAGGCGATCGTTCACGACAAGCCCGTTCCCAGCCGCCCGGGCGAAAGCTTCTGGGGCAGCGACGCGATTGCGATGATGCTGCGCGAACTCGACATACCCTATATCGCGCTGGTGCCGGGCGCGAGTTATCGCGGCCTGCACGACAGCATCGTCAACCTGCTCGGAAACCGCGCGCCGCAGATGGTGCTGTGCGTGCATGAAGAAACAGCGGTGGGTATAGCGCACGGCTACGCCAAGGTTACCGACAAAATGATGGCCAGCGGGCTGCATGCCAACATCGGCATGATGCGCGCCATCATGTCGGTGTACAACGCGTGGTGTGATCGTGCGCCGGTTCTCATACTGGGCGCCACCGGCCCGTGGGATGCCTCGCAGCGCCGCCCGTGGATCGACTGGATCCACACCACCAGCGATCAGGGCGGCCTGATTCGCAACTTTACCAAGTGGGACAATCAGCCGGGTTCGGCCGCGGCCGCGGTGGAGGCCTTGATGCGCGCCTCGCAGATCGCGCAGACCGCGCCCAAGGGGCCGGTGTACATCAATCTCGAAGTGAGCATGCAGGAAGGCAAACTCGGCCCCATGCCCGCGCTGCCCGACACCGCGCGCCATGCGCCGCCGGTTTCGCCGCAGCCTACGGCTGCGTTAGTCGCCGCAGCCGCCAAGCTGCTGTCAAACGCAAAAAACCCGGTGATCTTCGCCGGACGTTGTTCGCGCAGCGAAGCCGGCTGGAAGGCGCGCATCGCGCTGGCGGAAAAACTCAACGCGCCGGTGTTCACCTTCGCCAAATTGGCGGCGGCGTTTCCGACGGATCACCGTCTGCATGCCGCGCCGCCGGGCGCGTTTCTCACCGACGAAGGGCGCGCGCTGGTGCGCGAGGCCGACGTGGTGCTGTCGCTGGATGCGCTGGATCTGGCGGGCACGTTGAAGCAAGCCTTCGGCGACCAGCCGATCACCGCGAAAGTCATACAAGTGTCGTGCGACCAGCACAGCCATCGCGGCGGCGGCGCGGATCATTTTGGTTTGCCGCCGATGGATGTGTACCTGATGTGCGAAAGCGATGCCGCCGTGCCGTTGCTGCTCGACGCCGTCACTGTGCGCACGACGCCGCCGACCCTTCCCAAGGCGCCCGCGTTGCCCGCGCCGCCGAATGCCGTGTCGCTGCGCGGCGTCGGCCTGGCGCTCGAAGAAGCGACGAAGGGCGTCGATGTTTGCTACACAAGATTTCCGCTCGGCTGGAACGGCGCTTATACGCATTTTCGTCATCCGCTGGATTACATCGGCCACGATGGCGGCGCGGGTGTAGGCTCCGGGCCGCCGATGACCGTCGGCGCGGGGCTGGCGCTCAAAGGCAGCAATCGCATCGCGGTGGGCGTGTGCGGCGACGGCGACTTTTTGATGGGTAACACGGCGATCTGGACGGCGGCGCACTATCAAATCCCGTGCCTCATCATCGTGTGCAACAACCGCTCGTTCTACAACGACGAACGCCACCAGGGCCAAATGGCGGTTAAACGCGGCCGCCCCGAAGAAAACCGCTGGATCGGCCAGCGCATCGATGATCCGCCCGTGGACATCGCAGCGATGGCGCGCTCGCAGGGTGCGGTGGGTATCGGCCCGATTGAGAAACCGGAGGATGTGTTGGCGGCGGTGCAGCAGGGCATCGCGGCTGCGCGCGAGGGCAAGGTTTGTGTGATCGATATGCGGGTGCTGCCGGGGTACGATACGCGGGCGTGAGGTAAGCTACTCTGGCTTCACCCCTGTATCCGCGATTACTTTGCTCCAGCGCTGAATTTCGCTGTTCAGGTGGTCGCGCAATGTTTCTGGTGGGCCTGCCATCGAAAACAGCGCCTGTGCGAGAAAACGATTGCGAAGCTCGGATTTTTGCAATGATTTGTTTATGTCCGCATTGATCTTGTTGATGATAGCAGCGGGCGTGCGAGCCGGCGCGAAAACGCCGTACCAAGTTAGCGCTTCGAAGCCAGCGTAACCTTGCTCGGCGACCGTGGGAACGTCGATCCCGTCTACGCGTTTCCCGCTGGTAATCGCAAGCGCTCGTAATCTGCCGGTTTTGGCGAGTGGCATGATATTGCTGATGCGCCCGAAGATGGCCTGTACTTCGCCACCGGCAAGTGCAGTAATTGTTGGCGCACCCCCTTTATACGGCACGTGCAGCAGATTAATTTGGGCAATGGATTTGAAGAGTTCCATGGTCAGGAATTGCGCGCTGCCGACACCCTCTGATCCATATGCCACTTTGCCCGAGCGGGTTCGTGCGAAGTGGACAAATTCCGGCAGGGATTTTGCACTGACCCCTGGGTGTATGGCTAGTACGTATGGTGACTGAACAACTGCGGCAACTGGGGCAAGATCTTTTACGGGGCTAAATGACAGATCGCGGTAAAGCGCGGCGGTGGTTGCGATCGATCCATTGTTCAACAGCAGCGTGTATCCATCAGGTACGGCACGCACGACAATTTCAGTGCCTATAGTGGTACCTGCCCCTGGGCGATTGTCGATGACCACGGGTTGTCCCCAGGATTCCCCCAAGTATTGTCCGACGGCGCGCCCAACAATATCGGTACCGCCGCCAGCAGCATAGGGATTGACCATTCTCACGGGTTTAACTGGGAATGGATGGTCAGCTGCTAATAGCTGATAGGAGGCCAAGGCTAAAGTACCTATTGAAGCTGCTTTAAAAATTGTCCGCATAAATTTCCTGTTCAAAGTTATTGAGGCCAATCGTCACTTCGTCAATTTGAGTTGCAATATTATCAACTCCGTAAGGAGCGCAGTGTATTACGGGGTGCCCGCTGCCCCGTAATACACTGCGCTCCTTACGGGTTACGATAAAATAATCAATAAAAACATATTGTTACGGTATAATCGGCGCGGTCGGTCAAGCACTTGAGCTGCCTGTCGTCTTTCTGGAATTCTCCCGTCGTGACTCTCTACCTCCTGATCCTGATGGCGTTCTTCACGCACATCGGTTTCGCGGGCAGCCGCCTTGCCGTGCCGCTGTTCGCCGTCGATCAGGGCGGGGGCGCGTTTGTGGTGGGCACCATCGTTTCGCTGTATGCGGCGCTGCCGATGGTGCTGGCGCTGCCGATGGGGCGCTTGGCGGATCGTATCGGCTACAAGCTGCCGTTGCTGTGCGGCGCGAGCGGCATTTTTATCGCGCTGCTGTTGCCATGGCTGTGGCCGTCGGTGACGACCTTGTATTTCGCCGCGTCGCTGCTGGGCATTTCGTTCATGACGTTTCAGCTTTCGATTCAAACGCTGGTGGGCGCGATCACCGGCGCGGAGGGCCGCGCGCGCAGTTTCAGTTTGTTGAGCCTGGGTTATGCCTCGGCGAATTTCGGCGGGCCGTTGATTGCCGGCGTGCTGATCGATAACGTCGGGCACGCGCGCACCTTCGCGCTGCTGGCCGTGGCGCTGGTTCCCGCGATTGCGATGGCGGCGATGGGATCGCGCTGGATTCCGAATGTGCATTCCAAAGCGGCAGCGGTGAAAGGCGGGCTGTTCGATTTGCTGAAAATCAAGCCGTTGCGCCACACGCTGATCGCCAGCGGCATCGTGTCGTCCGCTTGGGACGTGTATCAGTTTTTCATGCCGATCTACGGCCGCTCGCTGGGCATGTCGGCCACCGCCATCGGCGCGGTGCTGAGCGCGTTCGCGATTGCGATTATCCTGGTGCGCGTGGTGTTGCCGTACGCGGTCAAGCGCCTGGGGGAGACACAGACGCTGACCTACGCAATGTTTGTCGCCTGTGCGGCGTTTTGTTTGTTTCCGCTGTTCAGCAATGCGTGGGCGCTGGCGGCGGTGTCGTTTCTGCTGGGGGTGGGCGCGGGCGTGGGCCAGCCGCTGTCGATGACCCTGGTGTTTAACGCCTCGCCCAAAGGGCGCGAAGGCGAAGCGGCGGGCATGCGCATTACCGTCAATCAGGTGGCGCACTTTGTGATACCGCTGTTTTTCGGCGCGGTGGGTTCAGCGGCCGGGTATGCGGCGGTGTTCCTGACCAACGCCGGTTTTTTGATGGCGGGCGGCGTGATCAGCAAACGCTATCTGGGGCGCAAGTGACATTCTTAAAACCAACAACTGCTTTTACCGGCCGTTGAGCGCGGCACAATCGAGCGAAACGCCGGCGGCCTGTCATGCGATTGTGATTCTGTCCGGCGGCAGCCCAATGCCATAGTAGGTGACGGGGCGGCGTCTGCGGCTGGCGATCTTGTAGGGCGCGGCTGCCAGCGATAGCGCGGTGTCGAGCAGCCGATTGATCTTGGAGCGCTTCTGCTCAAAATGCGTTGGTTCCAGGCCGTGCCGGGTAGCAAGGCGCGCTTTTTCCAGACTGGGATGATTTCGACCCACCACCGTCGCATAGATCGCCAGATAGCGGTCGGGAGAATCATCGGAATTTCGCACAAAGCCATCTTCGCCAAGGCGGCTGGTTCGGCATTCCGCAAGCCACGCGTACCACGCCAGCAACGTGGGCGGCAATGCCACCTGCTGACTGCCGCACCAGAGCATTTTATTTTTCAGATCGAACCGCAGCGCGGGCGGATCAACCGCGCGTTGAGCGGTGGATACCATCGACGCGAATGGAGCGCCATGCGCCAACGCGGCCTTGGGCAAGCCGTCGCGCAGGCGTACAAACGGAATGTCGGCCAGCAACACCCGCGAATCCGACGTGTGAATCGGCATGCCTTTCGCG
>JANPOH010000590.1:0-6198 GCA_031427895.1 Betaproteobacteria bacterium | reverse complement strand
CTGGTGGATGAAATCGAGCGCACGCTGGGCATGCCGGTGGTGCCGTGTACGTGGCCGGTAGGCATGGGCAAGCAATTCAAGGGCGTGTTCGACCTGTTGAGCGACAGCATGCGCGTGTTCATTGCAGGCGAAGACCGCGTGGGCGGGCACGATACGATACAGGGGATCAACAACCCGGACGCCGCAGCACGTTTTGGCGACACCTTCGCGCACGCGCGGCAGGAAATGGAGCTGGTGCAGGGCGTGTCGCCCACCTTCGACCGCGAATCGTTTCTCGCCGGTAAGCAGACGCCGTTGTTCTTCGGTTCGGCGATCAATAATTTCGGCGTGCAGGAGGTTTTGGACGCGCTGGTGCAGTTCGCGCCGCCGCCGCGTGCGCGCCGCGCGATTGAACGCGTGGTCGAGCCGATGGAGCCTAAATTCGCCGGCGTGGTGTTCAAGATCCAGGCCAATATGGACCCCGGCCACCGCGACCGCATCGCGTTTATTCGCGTGTGTTCGGGCCATTTCGAGCGCAGCATGAAGTTGAAAAACTGCCGCACCGGCAAGGATTTTCGCCCCAACACCGTGGTGTCGTTTTTGTCGCAACGGCGCGATATGGTCGAAGACGCCTACGCCGGCGATATCATCGGCATCCCCAATCACGGCGTGCTGCAACTCGGCGACACGCTGACCGAAGGCGAGGATTTGCAATTCACCGGCCTGCCGTTTTTCGCGCCGGAGCTGTTTCAGACGGTGGAGATCGCCGATCCGCTACGCAGCAAGCAATTACGCACCGGCTTGGCGCAGCTCGGCGAAGAAGGCGCGATTCAGGTGTTCAAACCGGTCGCGGGCGGCTTGTTGTTGCTGGGCGCGATCGGGCAACTGCAATTTGAAGTGGTGGCGCACCGCCTGAAACACGAGTACGGCTGCGCCGCGCGCATGGCCCCCGCGCGCTACAACATGGCGCGCTGGGTCACGGCGGACGACCCCAAGGAGATGAAGCGCTTCATCGACGCCAACGCGCATCGCATTGCGTATGACGCGGTGGAAGCACCGACGTTTCTCGCGGCCTACGATGCCGAAATCAAGGTCGCGCATGAGCATTGGCCGAACATCCGTTTTCACGCGCTGCGCGAACACGCGGGGCTGGTGTTTCACGCCAACGACGGCGCGTAGGGGGCGCGCTTACTCCGCGCGCAAGCCCGCGCGCTTGACCACCACCGCCCATCGCGCGATGTCGGTGGTGATGATGCGTGCGAATTCCTCCGGCGTGGTCGGTCGCGCCTCCACCCCCTGCGCGAGCAGCCGCTCGCGTATGTCGGGCAGCGCCAGCACCGCGACGATTTCGCTGTTGAGCCGACGCACGATGTCGGCGGGAATTTTCGCCGGACCGACAAAACCGTACCACAACCCCGCCTCATAGCCGGCGTAGCCGCTCTCCGCCACCGTGGGCACGTCGGGCAAGGCCAACATGCGTTGCGCTCCGGTGGTCGCCAGCGCACGCAAGCGCCCGTTACGCACCTGCGGCACCACCGACAGGCTGGTGCCGAAAGTCAACGACACCTGCCCGCCGATGAGATCGGTGATCGCAATCGACATGCCCTTGTAGGGAATGTGCGTCAACTGCGTTGCCGCCACGCCGTCGAATAGCACGCCTGCCAGGTGACCCGACGAACCCACGCCCGCGGAACCGTACGTCAGTTGCGCGGGACGCGCCTTGGCGAACGCGACCAGCTCCTTGAGGTTTTTCACCGGCAACGAGGGATGCACCGCCACCACCAGCGGACTCGATCCGGCGAGCGACACCGGCGTGAAATCCCGGATCGAATCGTACGGCAGCTTGGCGTAGAGCGTGGCGTTGACGGCGTGGTTGCTCGGAATCAGCACCAGCGTGTAGCCGTCGGGGGCGGCACGCGCGGCCAGTTCCGTGCCGACGATGCCGTTGGCGCCCGCGCGGGTGTCAACGATGATCTGCTGTTTCAGATTCTCGGTAAGCTTCGGCGCGAGCGTACGCAGGAAGGCATCGTTGCCGCCGCCCGCGGCGAACGGCGAAATGATGCGGATCGGCTTGACCGGATACGCGGGCTGCGCCGCGATCGGCGCGTGCCAGCCGCTTAAAGCCAGCACCGCAAAAATCAGCGGCGCGCGCGTCATAAGGGCCCCGACCGCGTCGCGTTCCAACCGCTGCCGCTCATGGCATTACCGCTCACTTTGCCTTTGTATTCTTTGCCGCCGATGGTAAAGGTGATTTGTTCGCCCAGCAGGCGTCCGTTTTCCACTGGGGTGCTGACGCCGTTCACGTTCAACGTCCCGGTGAGCATCTGAAATTTTTGCTCAAACTCAATCTCGCCTTTTTGCCAACGCCAGCGTCCCGCCACCTGCGCCGGTACGATGTACAGCAACCAGTTGCACCAACTGCCGCAGTCGCCTTCGGCGCGCCCGGATTCATCCGGCTCCCAGCCGCTGACGGCGAAATGATTGGCGACGATGCGCGAACCCGGCTTTAACGCGAGAAACTTCGGCGCGAGTTTATTCAGATTTTCCGGCAGCAGAAACAGCGCCAGCACCGTGGCTTGCGAAATATCGGCTTCGTACATATCGCCCTGCACGAACTGCGCTTTGTCCGCGACGCCCGCTTTCTCGGCGGCGCGTTTCGACAGTTCGACCATGTCGGGGCTGTATTCGACGCCGAGCGCGCGCGCGCCGCGTTTGGCGGCGGCGACGATGTTGCGGCCATCGCCGGAGCCGAGGTCCATCACGTAATCTTTCGGCGTGACCTTGGCGACATCGAGCATTTTTTCCACCAGCACTTCCGGCGTGGGCACCCACACCACGTCACGGCCTGATTGCCCCACCACCGGCTCGAAGGGCTTGTCGCCCTCCGCAGCCCATACTCCGCCCATCAGTGCGGGCAATAACAACATCAAACTCGTTTGCAATAAGCGGCTTACAGTTATCAACGGCATCTCCATGACTTAACAACACAATTTTTTAACTTGGGATTTATCAGACGGGGCGTTAGCATAGCGCAAACCATCGTCCTCTCACACTCTCGACATTATGAAAAAAGACACCCTGCTCGGCCACGCTGGCCGCAATCCGGCGCAACAACACGGTGCCATCAATACGCCGGTGTTTCGCGCATCCACCATCGTGTTTCCCGATCTGGAGACCTATGGCTCGCGCCCCGCCGACGATTACAAGACGCCTCGCTACGGCATCCATGGCACGCCGACGACATGGGCGCTGGAAGAGGCGGTAGCGAAAATGGAAGGCGGTTACAACGCCGTAGCCGTGTGTTCGGGGCTGGCGGCCATCGTCGCGGCGGTGTGCGCGTTCGTGAAGGCGGGCGATCATCTGCTGGTGACCGATTCGGCTTACGGGCCGACGCGCACCTTTTGCGACAAGCAGTTAAATGGGTTTGGCGTGCAAGTGGAATACTACGATCCACTCATCGGCGAAGACATAAAAAAATTAATTAAATCAAATACTAAGGCGGTATTCTGCGAGGCGCCAGGATCGCTCAGTTTTGAAATGCAGGACATCCCCGCCATCGCGCGCGAGGCACATGCGAAGAACATTCCGGTGCTCGCAGATACCACCTGGGGCACGCCGTATTTCTATCGCTCGTTTGATTCGGGCGTGGATGTATCGATTCATGCCGGCACCAAATACATCGTCGGCCATTCGGATGTGATGCTGGGCATGATCGTCACCAACGAACAATACTGGCTGCCGGTACGCCGCACCGTGGCCGATTACGGTTACTGCTCCAGCGCCGACGATTGTTATCTCGCGCTGCGCGGCTTTCGCACCATCGGCGTGCGCATGAAGCAGCAGATGGCGAACGCGCTGCGAGTCGCACGCTGGCTGCAAACGCGCGCGGAAGTTAAACGTGTGCTGTACCCCGCGCTGGAAAGCGACCCCGGCCACGCCATCTGGAAGCGAGATTTCGACGGCGCGGCGTCATTGTTTTCGTTTGTGCTGAATCCGGCGGGCAAAAAACAGATCACCGCCTTTGTTAATGCGCTGAAGCTGTTTGGTATCGGCTCCAGTTGGGGCGGCTACGAGTCACTGGTCACGGCGCCGAATATCGCGCCGCTGCGTACGGCGACAACCTGGCCCGCCGATGGCCAGGTAATTCGCTTTCACATCGGGCTGGAAGACCCGGAAGATTTGATCGCGGATGTCGAGCAGGCGTTCGCCAGCATGACGAACGCGGGGTGATGCGAAAAATCAAAACCCGCCATAGCTCACCAGTAACAAAAATCGTGGCGAAGTAGCCGGTGATGCCGCTTTTGAATTTGAGCAACATGGAGGTGGTGTCGTCCATGTCGATCTGCGCTTGCAGCGTGCGCCGCGCGCTGTGCGCGTAGACCTCGCTCACCAGGCCGCCGAGGTTAATCATGGAATCGAGCGTGTGGATGCCGCATACGAATTTTATTTCGTCGCTTTTGCCCTGCACCGATTCGATCAGGCGCGAGCCCCAGTTACCCATACCGTAAATCGCCACGTTCAGCATCTCGCGTTGCTCCTTTTGCATTTCACGGATTGTTACCGATGGACGCGCCGAATACAATGGCCGCATGGCTTGGTATGCCGTCTTGAACAGGTGAACCCATGGATGTGCTGATTGTCATTTCACTGATTCTGCTAAACGGCCTGTTCGCCATGTCGGAGGTGGCGTTGCTCACCGCGCGCAGATCACGGCTGGAAACCCTCGCCAACGGCGGCGATGCGCTGGCTGCCGCCGCGATCAAACTGAGCGCCGATCCGACGCGGTTTCTGTCCACGATACAAATCGGCATCACCTCCATCGGACTATTGAACGGCATTTTTGGCGAAGCGGTGTTTGCCGCGCCACTGTCGGCATGGTTTCAATCACTGGGGTTTGAATCGCAGATCAGCAACTTCGCCGCGACCGCGGTCATCGTGGTTTCCATCACCTATGTGTCCATCGTGGCCGGTGAACTGGTGCCCAAGCGCCTGGGCCAGCACAACGCGGAATCCATTGCACGGCTGGCCGCCTGGCCCATGCGCGCTCTCGCCGCCATCACCGCGCCCTTTGTGCATTTGTTATCGGCATCCACCAATGCCATCCTCAAGCCCCTGTTGCGTTTGCTGGGCATCAAAACGCAGGAGGACGGGCCGCAGGCATTGTCGGTGGAAGAGCTTCGCACCATCGTGCTGGAGTCATCGAACATACTGCCCAAAAAACACGGCACGATACTGCTGAACCTGTTTGAGCTGGAAGCGATCACGGTGGACGACGTGATGGTGCCGCGTAGCCAGATAGAAGCCGTCAATTTGGCGGCGCCGCTGGAGGAAATCACGCAGCAATTGGTGACCGCGCATCACCGGCGCGTGCTGGCCTACGTGGATCATCTGGACGAAATCGCCGGCACGCTCAGGATACGCCATGCGCTGAATCTGATGCATCGCGGCGAACTAACGCACGAGTCGTTACGTAAACTGGCGCGCGCGCCGTTTTTCGTGCTCTCTGGCACCCCATTGTTCACCCAGTTGCAGAATTTTCAGGAAGGCCACGACCGGCTGGGATTGATCGTTGACGAATACGGCGAATTGCAGGGACTGGTCACGCTGGAAGATATTCTGGAAGAGATTATTGGTGAATTCACCACCAACTCTCCCATGCGCGCGGGCGGCTACTCCAAACAGGACGACGGCAGTTATCTGATCGAGGGCAGCACGCCGCTGCGTGATTTGAATCGCAAGCTGGGATTCCAGTTCCCGCTGGACGGACCGAAGACGTTGAATGGTCTACTTTTGGAACATTTTCAGGATATCCCGGAACCCAACACCGGCATCCGCATCGCAGGGCATCCGCTGGAGATCATTCAGACGCAGGACCGGGTAGTCAAAGTGGTGCGCGCCACGCCGCCTCCGGCTGTGCAACAGTTGTCCGAAAATAGCCCCGCCGCGGACCAATAGCCTTTACAAACCGGCATAACAGAGGCATGATTAAGAGATAACCCTAACCCATTGGTTAGATTGAGCAAATAAGGGGGTTCAATGGCAACTGCGGCAGCGGTAAAAAAAGGCTCTGGTGTCAAGGAAATCACCTACAACTGGTCCGGCAAGGATAAGGCCGGCAAGGCCGTCCGCGGCGAGATGCGCGCCACCGGCGAGGCGCAGGTCAATGCCAGCCTGCGCCGTCAGGGCATCAAGGTTGATTCCGTCAAGAAGCAGCGGAGG
>JANPOH010000589.1:0-5325 GCA_031427895.1 Betaproteobacteria bacterium | reverse complement strand
CAGGCTTTGGCGTGGGGTGGGGTGTTGCCTTGCTGTGCAAAATAAATAGTTAATAAAAACAAATAGTTACGTGTTTTCGGATGGGCGGCCACTCACCGCATGACCGCGCCTTGACAAACATAACCATATAATTGATTATATAGACATGAATAAAAACTACATGCGCGCCATTCCGAAGGAGTGGCGCAATATTTCCAAGGTGTTCACCGCGCTGGGCGATGAGCACCGGCAGCGGATACTGCTGACGTTTGAGCCAGGCGAGCGGCTGAACGTCGGGCAGATAGTCGAGGTGGCTACGCTGTCGCGTTCGGCGGTGTCGCATCATCTGAAAATTTTGCGCGAGGCGGGTGTGCTGGAAAGCGTGAAGGAAGGCAAGGAAGTGTATTTCTGGATCGCGAAGGATTTTTTGGTCGAGGCGATGGAGATCGTGCTGGCGCACATACGCAAGAATGTTTGAGGGGCGCTATGTTTTTTTGCTGAATATAACTAAATGACTGGTTATATGATTGTATTGATCGATGTTTTAATCACCTGCAAGGAGTAACGAACATGAAATTGAAATCGACATTGAATGTGTGGACGTTAAGCGCGGCGCTGAGTTTGACGATGCTGCCGATGGGAGCGGTGGCGCACGGTGGCGACAGCACCCGCGCTTCCCATCAACTGTCGATGGCGTCCGGCGTGGTGACGCTAGGCAGCATGAGCGTGCTGGCCGCCAGCGGCGAATTGATTGTCACCGGCGTGGAGCAATCCGCGCGCGGCGTGTCGGTGGTGGTCAGGGACGCCGGCAACGCGAGCGGCCAGTCGGTGACGCTGCTGGTCGACGGCGCGGCGGCGTCCGCGGTGGCGCTGGGGCAAGCGGTGCAGGCATCGGCCACTGGCGTGGGCTATGTGCTGGTGGCTTCGGGCAAGGCGATTGCGTTTATACCGAATGAGATCGGGCAATCGCTGATCCATCAATCGCGTTACAGCCGTTAAGCGCAATCGGGAGAGCATGTCATGCGCGTGATACGAGGTTTGTTTGCGGTGATAGTGATGGCGTTCGCAATCAGCGAGCCTGCCTTCGCCGGACGCTCTTGTCAGGAGGTGCAACCCGATGCCGTTACCGTGCAAAAGGCACTGCAACTGGCGCTGCGCACGCGCGAGGCGCTCGATGCCGGCGGCGCCGAGGTGGCGCTAGTGGGGCGCGTCGGGCGCGATATGTCCAAGCAGGGTTTGCGCTATTCGCACATGGCATTCGCGCTGCGCGATCACCCCAAGGGGCGCTGGTTCTTGACGCACATGCTCAACCAGTGCGGCACCGGCGAATCGGCCTTGTACGACGAGGGGCTGGGCAATTTTTTTCTTGATGACGTGTTTGCGTTCGAGGCGATTATTGTCACGCCCACACCCGCGTTACAGGCGCGCCTGCTGACGATCGCGGCGACACCGCTGCCGCTCGCGCTGCACGAGCGCAGCTACAGCCTGATCGCGCATCCGTTCGTCACGCGCCATCAGAATTCGAATCAGTGGGTGCTGGAGCAGATTGCTGCCGCCATGGCGGCGCCGGGTGAGGTGCGCAACCGTGCGGATGCGCAACGCATTCTGCGCGCGCGCGAGTTCGCACCTTCGGAAATCCGCATCGCGCCGTTCGAGCGTATTGGCGCGCGTTTGTTCGCCGCCAATGTGCATTTTAATGATCACTCGCACGACGAGATGCAGGCCGGGCGTTATCAGGCAGTGACGGTGGAATCCGTGATCCGCTTCGTGGAACGCAGCGAGGCAGTGGCGCAACGTCGGGTGGTGAAACTGCCATGATGCGCACTCTTTTGGTGTATCGTTTCGCGTCAGCCTGGCGGGAGGGCATAATAAAAATGACACAACGAATTTTCACCGCGATCCTCGCGGCGACAGTGGCGGGTTTGACAGTAGGCGCGGCGCGCGGGCAGGAGGCCGTGCCTTACCAGCCGGCGCCTGCGATCATTCCGGCGGCGGCGGGCGTTTTCGGCTTGCATCAGGGAGTGGATTTTCGTCTGACCCGTGGCGATTGCAAGGATTGCGCCACGCCGAAACAGGCGCTTTGGTATTTTCGCGATGATCTGGTGGCGGTGCCGTCGGCCAACGTCACGGCGGCGGATTTTTCGCGCGGCGTGACGGCGCAAGAGGACGTGAAGCGCTGGTATGCCGGCGCGAAGGAAGACGATCTCAAGGCGCGTCCGCTGATGTTGTGGGTGGGATCGCCCAGCCTGGTGCGTGACGCGAAATTGTCCGCCAGCGGTGACGCGATCACGCTGGGTGACGGCGCGAACCTGCCATTTAGGGTAACGCCCAAAATCAAAACCAATTTGTCTTTTTATAACGATAGCAGCAAGGCGTATTTCCAGCAGCGGCCCGTGCGCATGCGCGGCGAGATGCAGGGCGACACCTTCGTCGCGCGCACGCTGTGGCCGCAGGATTGGGCGATCGACGAAACGCAAATGAGGTTGCAACCGTTGCAGGCGGGCGAATCCCTGCTCGGCCTCGTGCGCGGGCACGCGGCGGGCAAGGACGAGCGCTTCGAGACGCGCCTGTTGTGGGAGAAAGCCGCCGGCGCTGCGCGCGACTGGTCGGGCCGCGCGGTGATCGGCATCATGTTAAACGGCGCGCAGGGCGACGACGACGAAGCGCATGGCGGGCATTTCGCCATCGCCACCGGCCGCCACGCCAAAGGCGGCGAGTTCGCCGACTGGACCGTGAATAACTTCTACAGCCTCGGTTCATTCAGCGAAAAAGGCATCACTGCGGCTATGCTGCCGATGGATAACTACATGGCCGATGTCAACAGCGGCCAATCGTGGTATCGCCCGTCGTACATGCTGGTGGCGGTGCTGAAAAGTGACCGTGCGGCGTATGCCTATCAGGCGGCGATTTCACGGGTGTATCACCATTTGTATCGCCAGGATTTTTTCTATCGCCACGCCGGCGCCAACTGCGCCGGCATCAGCATGGACACGCTGCGTACGCTGGGCTGGAACATCCCGATGCAGGGGCCAACCAGCACATTGAAGGCGATTGCCGCGTATCCCTACAAATCAATTGCCGACCGGAGCTTCGTCAGCGGCAAGCAGGCGTACGACTACTTGATTGAAGAGCAAACACGCTTGTATCCGGCAACGGCGTACGATGCGGCGGGGCGTGATTTGCTGCGTATCGTCGGCGTACTCAACAGTGCGGGCGGCAGCGTGGCGGCGGGCAAGCTGGAAACCCTGCTGCGCGAAGACCTCGAAGCGCTGGTGTTTGTACGTATCCCGCAATTGCCGTCGAGCCGCGCGTTTGGCTTGTTTCCGGTGGCGTCCATCGATGAATACATGAAGCGCGTGCCGGAGGATAAATCGCAATGGAAAATCGTGCCGGTCGATCCGCGCCCGTTTCCGTCGGAGTTGATCGAGCCGGATACCTTGAGCGACAAGCCGATGCCGCCGTGGGCGCCCGCGCTGGGCGGCTTTGTATTGATAGCGGGAATGCTGTCGATACGCACAATACGTAAGCGCCGTGCGTGCGAGAATTCTACAAAAAATTGTTTAAAAACAAATAGTTACAATAATTATACGCAAGGAAACGCCATGCCTGAATCCAACCCGGAATCCAGCCAGTTTGATCTGTTGAAGCAGCGCCGCTTCGGGCCGTTTTTTGGCGTGCAGTTTTTGGGGGCGTTCAACGATAACGTTTACAAGAACGCGCTGGTCATCATGCTGACGTTCCAGGCGGCGAGCATGACGACGATGAGTCCGGGCTTGCTGGTGAACCTGTGCGCGGGTTTGTTTATTCTGCCGTTCTTTTTGTTTTCGGCCACGGCGGGGCAGCTTGCTGATAAATACGACAAGGCCCTGCTTACGCGGTTGGTGAAAATTTTCGAGATCGTCATCATGGTGGTGGGCGCGCTGGGGTTTTATTTGCTGCACCTTGAACTGCTGCTGATTGCATTGTTCATGATGGGCATGCACTCGACCCTATTCGGCCCCGTTAAATACTCGTACCTGCCGCAGCATCTGAAAAAAGACGAGCTGGTCGGCGGCAACGGGCTGATCGACGCAGGCACGTTCATCGCCATTCTGCTCGGCACCATCCTCGGCGGCGTGTTGATCGGCATCAAGCCCGCCGGTGCGATGTGGGTGGCTGCGGTTGCTATCGCCGTTGCTGTGGCGGGCTACGTCATCAGCCGCTCGGTGCCACTGTCGCCCGCGCCGTCGCCGGAACTCAAAATCAACTGGAACCCGCTCACCGAAACGTGGATAAACCTGAAATTTCTGCGCACCAATCGCACGGTGTTTTTGTCGATCCTCGGCATCTCGTGGTTCTGGTTTTACGGCGCGATGTTTTTGTCGCAGTTCCCGAATTACACCAAAGAGGTGCTCGGTGGCAGCGAGCATGTAGTCACGTTGCTGCTGTCTGTGTTCAGCGTCGGCATTGGCCTGGGTTCGCTGTTGTGCGAAAAATTATCCGGCCACAAAATTGAAATCGGTCTGGTGCCGTTTGGTTCCATAGGCCTCACGATTTTTGCGGTGGATTTGTTTTTGGCCTCGCCGGCCGCGCCCGGCGTGCAGTTGGGCGCGATGGCCTTCATGCAGCAGGCGGGCAGTTGGCGCGTGTTGTTTGATTTGTTGATGATTGGCGTCTTCGGCGGCTTTTACATCGTGCCGCTTTACGCCCTGATCCAGAGCCGCAGCGAACCCAGCCGCCAGGCGCGCGTGATCGCGGGGAACAACATCATGAACGCCTTGTTCATGGTGCTGGCGGCGGGCGTGGCGATACTGGGCCTGAGCTTCGGCATGACCATCCCGCAGTTGTTTTTGCTCACCGGCTTATTAAATCTGCTGGTGGCGATTTACATCTACACCCTGGTGCCGGAATTTCTCATGCGTTTTCTGGTGTGGCTGCTGATCCATTCGGTGTATCGCCTTGAAAAGCAGGGGCTCGATAACATTCCCGAAGAAGGCGCGGCGATGCTGGTGGCGAATCACCCGACGTTTATCGACGCGCTGGTGATCGCCGCGGCGTGCCGGCGCCCGACGCGCTATGTGATGGATCACAAGCGCTTCGAAGCGCCGCTGCTGAATTTTATTTTCCGCGCCACGCGCTCGATACCGATAGCGCCGGCGAAGGAAGATCCGGTGATGCTGGAGCGCGCCTATGATGAAATCGCCAGGGGCCTTGAGGCGGGCGATCTCATTTGCATATTCCCCGAAGGCCGCGTCACCGACACCGGCGAGATGTACCCGTTTCGCGGCGGCATCAAGCGCATCATTGACCGCACGCCGGTGCCGGTGGTGCCGATAGCCTTATGCGGCTTGTGGGACAGTTTTTTTG
>JANPOH010000588.1:0-8775 GCA_031427895.1 Betaproteobacteria bacterium | reverse complement strand
TCCGCTAAAACCATCCCCTGTAAAGCCAGCCGGTGGCGCGCGCCGCGGGTGATGCCGCGGCGCGCTACGGCGCGAATCTGCTGCCGGTGGATTACCGCCCGGCGGATACACGCACGCCGCTGCTGCGCTACCCGTATGCGCGCACCCGCGAAGCATTGGAACAACTTGCCAAGAGTGCGCCACCGCACGGCGCGCACGGCTACAAAATGCGCTACGTCAATCCGGCCACGGGCGGACATGCCTTCCCGACCATGGCCGCGTTCATGCAATTGCTGCCCAAGGGCTTTGACGGGCACGGCTACCGCGGCACCGATGGCGCGATCGTCACCGTGGTTGAAGGCAACGGCACGGCGCACGTGGGTGACGAAAATTTTGCGTTTGCGCCGCACGATGTGTTTGTTGCGCCACCGTGGACAACGCTGCGATTCACCACGGAAACCGATTGCGTGTTATTCAGTTTTTCGGATCGCGCGGCACAGGAGGCGCTGGGGTTTTGGCGCGAGCAGTTGGACACCGATTCCGCTTAAGGGGAAATGGGAAATCATGCACAGCCGAACACGCACCGCGATCACGGCCACCGCCATTGCCCTACTGATGCCCGGCATAGTGCCGGCCGCCGATATCGCTTACCCGCAACGCGCCGTAACCATCATCGTGCCGTCGTCGCCGGGCACCGGCCATGACATCCTCGCACGCACGCTGGGCCGCAAGCTCTCCGACCGCTGGGGCACGGGGGTGGTCATCGACAACAAATCCGGCGCCAGTGGCTCGATCGGCGCGGAACTGACCGCACGCGCCGCGCCCGACGGCCACACCGTCATGATGGTCGGCGCCACCTTCGCAATGTATGCCGCGCTCAACAAGAACGCGCGCTACGACCCGGTGCGCGGCTTTCAGGCCGTGAGTCTTGCGGCGACCACGCCATTGGTATTCGCGGTGAGCGGCGCCATGCCGACAAAAACGCTGCGTGCATTCATCACCCTTGCCAAGGCCCAGCCGGGCGCGATTCATTACGCATCGCCCGGCAACGGCACCCCGCAACATCTGGCGATGGAGTTGTTCAAGCTGAACGCGGGTATCAACGTGTTGCACGTGCCCTACAAAAGCACGGCGGCGGCCACGCAGGAACTCGCCGGCGGGCATGTCAGTGCCATGATATTGCCGGCGCACACCGCCGCGCCGTTGGCGGGTGCCAACAAAGTGCGCGTGCTGGCGGCGCTGGGCGCGGCGCGTTCGCGCGTTTTCCCGGATGCGCCCACGCTGGGCGAGGCCGGCGTGCCCAACGTCGATACCTATGTGTGGTACGGCTTGATGGCGCCGGCCGCGACGCCGCGCGACATCGTGCGCAAGCTCAACGACGAGATCAACACCATGCTGAAATTGCCCGAGGTGGCCGATGCATTGAGCAAACAGGGACTGACGGTGGTGGGCGGCGAACCGGAAAAAATGGGCGATCTCGTAAAATCCGAAATGGAACGTTGGACGCGCGTCATCATAGCGGCGAAAATATCGGCGGATTGAGAGGGGTTGCGGCAACGCTGTGACTGCAATCGTAGTTTAGTAAAATATCATTTAAAAACATAAGGTTACGTAATGACACCCATGAACGATTGCTGCAAGCTGGGTATCTTCCCGCACATTTTTCCGAAAACGTTTTTCGACCGCATGAAGGAACTCGCCGAAACCAACCCGGCGCTCGCTTCCACCATCAAGCGCTGGCTGCACATTCCCGTGTTGTGGGACCTCGATGCGCGCATACGCATGATGGGCAAGTTCAACAACTACAAACAAATCCTCACGCTGTCGCTGCCCGCGATTGAGTTGCTCGCCGGGCCGAACGAGTCGCCCGCGCTGGCGCGGCTCGCCAACGACGGCATGGCGGAAATCGTGCGTGAACGGCCCGAGCTGTTTCCTGCGTTCGTCGCATCGCTGCCGATGAACAACGTAAAAGCGTCGCTCGACGAAATGGATTACGCCATCCGCAAGCTCGGCGCGAAAGGCATTCAGATATTCACCAACGTTAATGGCCGCCCGCTCGACGACCCGGAGTTCTTTCCGATCTTCCAGCGCTGCGTGAAAAAATACGATCTGCCGATCTGGCTGCACCCGGCGCGCACCGCGAAATTCGCCGATTACCCCACCGAAGAAAAATCGCTGTATGAAATCTGGTGGCTGTTCGGCTGGCCGTATGAAACCAGCGCCTGCATGGCGCGCATCGTGTTCAGCGGCATGCTCGACAAACTGCCGAACATGAAGATCATCACCCACCACCTCGGCGCGATGGCCCCCTACTTCGACGAGCGCATTCGCCTCGGCATGTCGCAAATGGGCGCGCGCACCACCGACGCCGACTACGGCAAGCTGCTGCGCGGGCTGTCGAAGCCGCCACTGGAATTGTTTAAAATGTTCTACGGCGATACCGCGATCAACGGCTCCGCACCCGCGATCCGCTGCGGGCTGGATTTCTTCGGCGCGGATCATGTGCTGTTCGGCACCGATTGCCCGTTCGACCCCGAAGGCGGCCCGCTGTTCATCCGCAACGGCATCAAGGCGATTGATTCGCTGAAACTTTCCACCGCCACGCGCAACAAGGTTTATTTTGGCAATGCAATGAAAATGCTGCGGCTGGAACCTGAAGTGGCGAAGGTACCGAAGGTGGCGGCCAAAAAATAATCGCAGGGCGGGAGTCATCCCGCCTTCGGTTATATGCGCGGTAATCGCGGAAGGCGGGATGGCTCCCGCCCTACGGGGTGCATGGCAACCGTATCGATAACGAGTATTCAGGAGAGCACATGAAAATGAGGATCTTACGTTTCGTTGTTGGCTGCGGATTGGCACTGTTCATGGGCGCATCACCCGCCTTTGCACAAACCCCGCCCGTATCGGCGCCAACGTCGGGCGGCCCTGTCGATCAAGCATTGATCGACGATCTGGTTGCCGCGAATCGCATTTTCGCGATGGAGGGCATCCTCGACGGCTGGGGCCATGTGAGCGTACGCCACCCGAAGAACCCGAACCGCTATCTGCTGTCACGCAACCTCGCCGCCGAACTGGTGACGCGCGCCGACATCATGGAATTCGATCTCGACAGCGTGCCGGTGGACCGGCGCGGGCGTGACATGTACACCGAGCGCTTCATCCACGGTGAAATCTACAAGGCGCGCCCCGATGTGAATGCCGTGATCCACACCCACGCGCCGCCGCTGATCCCCTTCGCGGCGAGCAAAGTGCCCATGCGCCCGATGTATCATCGCGCCGCGTTCGTGGCGCAGGGCATCCCCAATTTCGACATCAAGGACGGCTTCGGCATGACCGACATGCTGATCCGCAATCAGGCGCACGGTGCGGCGCTCGCCAAAGTGCTCGGTGACAAGCCCGCAACGCTGATGCGCTCGCACGGTGCAACCATCGTCGCGCCCTCGCTGCCGCGCTTGGTGGGCCGCAGCGTGTTCCTCGTGAAAAACGCCACCCTGCAGATGCAAGCCATCGCGATGGGCAGCCCCATCAGCTACCTCGAAAACGAAGAAGCGCGCTTGATCGAAGAACGCGAAGGGTACGGACTGGCGCGCGCCTGGGAGGCTTGGAAGCGAAAGGTGGAGATTAAGTAGGGCGCGGCGCCACGTAGGGCGTGTAGGGCGGGAGGAGCGCAGC
This sequence comes from Betaproteobacteria bacterium, assembly GCA_031427895.1. Taxonomy (GTDB): domain Bacteria; phylum Pseudomonadota; class Gammaproteobacteria; order Burkholderiales; family SG8-41; genus UBA5216. The sequence continues at coordinate 5,124 of JANPOH010000588.1, read as the reverse complement.
GTATCCCGCCTTTCGTGCAGACCGCACAAGGCGGGATATCTCCCGCCCTACGGCGACCGCTTGGCGGAACCGCTGCGCGTTCCGCCCTACAGGATGAAGCTCACCGCCGCGAGCGAACCCAGTTCCATCGCATCGATGACCGCCGCGCGCGACGCAATTTTGAAACTGGCGCCATCCACGCGCAGTTGATAACGATACTGCCCGACGAACTGATACACGCTTTCGTTGCGGCGAAAGCGGTAGACGATGAAATTCGCTTCGACGCTCACCGTTTGCGCGTCCTGTTCAAGAATACGCACGTTGGTAATCAGGCGCCGCGTGCGTGAACGCGGAAATTCGGCATGCGCGTTGGTGTTTTTTAAGCGCGTCACGCGCGCGCGGATGCGGTGAATGTCGTCGGCGATGGTGAACAGCGTGTCTTTCGGGTCACTCGCGGGTTTGTCGTTGGAGGGCACGCGGTACACCGCGTCTTCGGTGAGCAGGGTCAGCCATTCGTCGAGCTTCCACGCGTCGAGCAACGCGGCTTCGGCGTAGAGGAAGTCTTCGACTTGCTGGCGGGTGATGGGCATGGCGCTGAACCTCACCCGTGATGCAACGTCTTTTCCCTCATCCCAACCCTTCTCCCGGGGGGAGAAGGGCTTTTCATCCCTCTCCCTCCGGGAGAGGGACCGAGGGTGAGGGAAGTTGTTGCCATGACTTGCAGCGATTTTCGTGGCGCGCGCTTTTCGTTCATGATGTTACGCACGAGTACCTTCCTGCTTACCGCGCATCAATTTATCCCACTGTATCCAGAACTCGCGCAGATGCCGTTCGTCGGTATTCAATTGCTCGCCTTCCTTCGCCATGCCGCGCGTCATTACCGACCACGGGATTTCACGAAAACTCGCCATGCCTGCCTGCACCGACTCCAGCGCCTCAATGTCATCCGGCGTGGCGAAACCGCCGGGGCCGTAGAACGTTAAAAAGCTGTCGAGCCGGATCGCGCGCGCAGTTGCCGTTTCTTCTTTCGGCCCCAGCGCGCAAGCGCGCACTACCATGTTGTCCGCGGCGCGCGGCTCGAAATAACGCACCGTCACCGACGAACCGTCGTTTATCACCAGATTGGGGAACACCAGCAGATTGCGGTTGGTGTCGGCCACGCGCGCGGCGCGCGCTTCGCCCAGGCGCGTAACGAGTTCGGCGCGGATGCGTTCGATTTCCGGCTTGGCCGCCTCGCCATAAATCGGTATCCAGCGCGCCACCGGCCTGCCGCGAAAATTGATGTTGTCGATCACCGCGTGTCCGTTGCCCAGCACGCGGCCCACACCGTGCGCCGGCAGCATGTGGCCCTTTTCAGGGCGCTTCATTTCGACGCCGGAGTTTTTCAGGTAATCGAGCCAGGTCGAGTGCGTCGCCGGCAGGTGGTAATCGTCGAAGCTGTTTTCGGCCAGCAGCTTCCAGTTGGCGCGGATGTCGTATTCCTGCGCGCCGGGGATCACTTCCATTTCGCCCGACGGCGATTGATCGACGACAAGATCGATGTATTCCTTCGCGCCCGCGAGATAGTCGTCCAATGCCATCGCGCCGGCATCGAAATTGAGAAACACAAAACCGCGGTAACTGGCGACCTTCGGCGGCTCTTTCAGCCCGAAGTCCGCGCGGTTGAAATTCGGCGGATAGGCGTTCTGGCCCGGCAGCGCGTACAGCGCGCCGTCGCGGTCATATGTCCAGCCGTGATAAAAGCAGGTGAAATGCTTGGCGTTGCCCTCGGTCTCGCGGCACACCAGCGAGCCGCGATGGCGGCAGGTATTGAGATACACGCGCACTTCGCTTTTGCTGTCGCGGCAAAAAATCAGCGGCCGGCCGCAGACGGTGCGCGTTTTGAAATCCCCCGGCGCGCGCACTTCGGATTCGTGGCCTACATAAATCCAGCAGGTATCGAAAATGCGGCGGCGTTCGAGTTCGAGTATGTGTGGATCGACCAGCGTGGCGCGGTTAACCGCGAAGTGCATGGCCTCCGGCTGGTTGATGACCCACGGCGTGTCGTTCAAAGGATTCATGGGGCCGATTAAAACCGTGAGCGACGGGCTTGTCAATTTTTATTGTGTTGCTGCGTTCGCGACCGTTGCTTTGCGGCATAATGAGAGGGTAAAGAAAATTAACCTCCGTCATTCCCACGCAGGCGGGAATGACGGTGAAAGTTTTTCACGTTGGTTGAATGGCGTTGGATGTCCATCCATCGCCACGGAAAAGTCTGATGAGTCACATTTTTTTTCCTGGTGTAGCGGCAAAATCCTGCGTCTTGGCATTAGGGCTGTGCTGCGCTTACGCCACGCAAGCGCAGGAGCCCGCATTCCCCGTCCGCACGGTGCAAATCGTCGTGCCCTACACCCCCGGCACCGCCGCCGACTTCCTCGCGCGCATCCTCGGTCCCCGACTCGCCGAGCGCTGGAAAACCGGCGTTATCACCGACAATCGCGCGGGGGCCACCGGCAACATCGGCGCTGAGTTTGTCGCCAAAGCCGTGCCCGACGGGCACACGGTGCTGTTCACCGCCACCTCGTTCGGCACCACGCCCGCGCTCACCGCCAAGTTGCCGTTCGACCCGGTGAAGAGCTTCGCGCCGGTGTCGCTGGTGGCGACCAGCGTGATGTCGCTGGTGGTGCATCCGCAACTGCCGGTGAAATCGCTGAAAGAATTTATCGCGCTCGCGCAGCGACAGCCCGGCAAGCTGCTGTATTCCTCGCCGGGCATCGGCGGGCCGCAGCATCTGGCGATGGAGCTCATCAAGCTCGAAACCAAATCCGACATCGTGCATATCCCCTACAAAGGCTCCGGCGGCGCGGTGACGGATCTCATCGGCGGCCATGTGCAGGCGATGGTGGTGTCGCTGCAAACCATCGCGCCGTTCGTGCAAAACGGTCGGCTGCGTATGCTGGCAGTAATGGGCGCGGAACGCTCGCCCGCGTTTGCGTCCGTGCCGACGCTCAAAGAACAGGGCCTCGCTAATCTCGAAGTCGAAACCTGGTACGGCGTGCTCGCGCCCGCGGCGACTCCGCCCGCGGCCATCGCAAAAATCAATGCCGAATTAAACGCCCTGCTGCAATTGCCCGACATCCGCGAGCAACTCGCCAAGCAAGGCATGAACGCCGCGGGCGGCCCGCCGGAGCGGCTAGGCAACCTGATCAAAAGCGAACTCACGCGCTGGGCGCGCGTGGTGAATGCGGCGAAGATCAAAGCCGATTGAGAAAACCCAAACCCACCAGACGCAAAGGTCACGCAAAGAACCCCAAGCCCCCTGCCGGGTTTTCTTTGCGGCTGTTCTTTGCGTCTTTGCGCCTTTGCGGTTATTTTTAGTTTAAGTATTTGTTTTTTAAGGAGTTTTTAATGAGTCAAATCGAAGACCTGGTGGCCGCCAACCGCGTGCTGGCCGAGCACCAGGTGATTGACGGCTACGGTCACGTTAGCGTGCGTTCGGAGAAAAATCCGCAGCGTTATTTTCTCGCCGGGCACATCGCGCCGGAGCTGGTGCGCGAGGAACACATCATTGAGTACGATCTCGATAGCAATCCGCAGGATGCCAACGGGCGCGAGTCGGTGCGCGAGCGTTTTATTCACGGCGAAATTTACAAGTTGCGCCCCGAGGTGATGTCGGTGGTGCATACGCATTCGCAATCGGTGGTGCCGTTTTCGATCACCACCGCTACCTTGAAGCCGATTTTTCACATGGCCGCGTTCATCGGCCACGGCGTGCCCAACTGGGACATCGCCGACGCGCAAGTCGGCACCGACATGCTGGTGAAAACCCCGTTTCTCGGCGCGCATCTGGCGAAATTCGTCGCCGACAAACCGGCGGCGCTGCTGCGCGGGCATGGCGCGGTGGTGGTGGGCGAATCGATTGCGCGCGCGGTCGGGCGCAGCATCTATCTCGAAATGAGCGCCAAGATGCAAATCCAGGCGCAACTGCTGGCGGGCGTGGGCGGCAAGCTGTTGACGCTGCACGATGCCGAAGTCGCCGCCTCGGTGCCGGCGCAAAACTACAACCGCGCATGGCCGATGTGGCGCGCGCGTGCGCTGGCGCAGGTGGCGGCGGAGCGTACGCTGCGCGATTTTTTGTAAGGCGAACACACACAAATCCTCCGGCGGCAACCGGCTTGCCGGCGGATTCTCCCGCAAAATCAACGCCTTCGGATCGCGGGCCGAGCGCATAATCCGTCGTTTTTGCTTGCTAAATCAAGTAACTACGCCCATACTCCCGCGCTCAAATTGGTTGTCGGTTAGCCCCGCTCCCCTGTAACGGGTGCCCCTGTTGGTCTTCCTCGATTGGTCATTTGATGTTGCGTCCAATTCCGGGCGCGGCTTTAGCCTACATGGGCCTACATGGGCCCGCATGGAGATCATCATGGCGACAGGTACTGTTAAGTTTTTCAATCCGACCAAGGGTTTTGGTTTCATTTCACCGCAAGACGGCTCGAAGGATATCTTCGTTCACATCTCGGCAGTGGAGCGCGCGGGCATGCAATCGCTCGCCGAAAATCAGGTGGTCTCGTTCGATGCGGAACGCGGCACGGATGGCCGCTATTCCGCCATCAATTTGAAAGCGACCTGATAACCGCTGCAATTTTCCACGGGCGCCCGAACCGGGCGCCTGTTGTTTGCTCTGGAGACAGTACTTGGCTAAAGAAGAAATAGTGGAGTTTGAAGGTGTGGTCAACGAAGTGTTGCCCAACACCATTTTTCGCGTGACGCTGGCCAACGGCCATGAAGTCACCGCCTATGCGTCGGGCAAGATCCGCAAGCACCGCATCCGCATCCTCGCGGGCGATAAAGTCACGCTCGAAATGTCGCCCTACGACATGAGCAAAGGCCGCATCAGCTTTCGGCACAAAGACGAACGCGCCACGCCCGTGCGCGCGAACAAGCCTACGTTCTACCGCAGATAGTTACGATAGTTTCAGCTTCTACTGCGCCGTCCAGCCGCCGTCGATAACGAGGCTGGTTCCGGTCATCAGCGAGGCGGCGTCGCTGGCGACAAACACCACCGCCGCCGCCACTTCGTCGAGTTGACCGAGCCGCCCCAGCGGGATGCGCTCCATCACCCACTTCGCGAACTCGGGCTTGGCGAACATCGGCGCCGTCAGCGGC
>JANPOH010000587.1:0-2525 GCA_031427895.1 Betaproteobacteria bacterium | reverse complement strand
GGTGATCGCCGTGCGCATTTTTGATCGCGACGGCAAACCCGCGCGTCACGGTACCGACGGGCCGTTGCAGATATCCGCGCCCTATCAATCGTTTGAGGTGGCGCAGCGCCGCGATGGCCGTCCGCTGCTCGACGACGACGTTGGCAACGTGGCGAAATGGCGCGTGACCGAAGACGGCATCGCGCTGATTCGTCTGCAACCGACCACGCAATCGGGCGAAGTGGTGCTGACGTTTAATTTCCCGGGCCGTCCGCCGCAACTGATCCGCGCGTGGTTAAAGCCGGAAATGCGCGAATGGATACTCGTCGGCTTCGGCGAAGGCACCATCGGCCAGCGCAAGCTCTCGGGCGGCATCGAAAATCTGCCGCAGGGCGATGCCGACGAAAAACTGTGGAAAGACGGCCGCGTGGCGTTCTATGCCAAGGGGCAGGTCAAGGGCGAGTTCCTGCTGACAGTGGCCTACGACACCGACAAGGATAAACGCCGTACCACCGGCAACGCAGGCGCGCGTTTGAGCCAGACCATAGACCGCAAGCAGTACTACACCCTCTACGGCGACACCACCAGCCCGCAGCACGACGCGGCGAGCGTGCGCAAGCTCTATGTGAAAATCGAGAAGGAACAGTTCTACGCCTTGTTCGGCGACTTCGATACCGGGCTGTCGGTGACCGAGCTGTCGCGCTACTCGCGCACGCTGAACGGCGTGAAAAGCGAATTCCGCGGCGAGAATATTTCGTACACTGCATTCGCCACCAAAACCGCGCAGGCGTTCGTCAAGGATGAGCTGCGCCCCGACGGCACCTCGGGCCTGTATCGCCTCACGCGCCGCGGCATCCTGCCCAACAGCGACAAGGTTACGGTGGAGACGCGCGACCGTTTCCGCAATGAAATCATTGTCAAATCCGAGCCGATGAGCCGCGGCATTGATTACGAGATCGATCATACGCAGGGCACGCTGTTCTTCCGCCGGGCGATACCCGGCAAGGACCAGAATTTCAATCCGATTTACATCGTCGCCGAGTACGAGTCCGAAGACACCACGCGCGACGAGCGCATCACCGCCGGCGGTCGCGTGGCGGTGCGCACCAGCGACGGCAAGGCCGAAGTCGGCGTGACCGCGATCCACGAAGGCACACGCGGCGCGCGCGGTGATCTGGCCGGTGTGGATGCCACGGTTCAGATCGACGACAAAACCCGCGTGCGCGCCGAATACGCGGAAAGTAAACGCGAATTTGCGGGTGCTAATCTCGCCGGCAGTGCGTACCTCGTCGAAGTGCGTCGCCAGGACGCGAATGTCGCCGCGACCGCGTACGTGCGCGGACAGGAGGGCGCCTTCGGCCTCGGCCAGCAGGCTGCCGCGCAATCCGGCACCACCAAAGTGGGCGGCGACGTGTCGGTGAAAATCACCGAGGAGATACGCCTGAATGCCCAGGCCATCCATGAACGCGCCGAAAACGCCGGCGCGCAGGCTGACCGTACGCTGATCGAGGGCCGCGTCAATTTCGAACAACCCGGCTACAGTCTTTATGGCGGCGCCCGCATGGTGCGCGACCACAGTTCCACTGGCGAGACGCTCACCTCGAACCAGGTGGTGGCGGGCGGCAGCTACAAGCTGATGGGCGGGCGGCTTAACCTGCGCATCGACTCCGCGCTCACCGCGGGCGGCAACAACGCCAGCACCGATTATCCGCACCGGCTGCGCGTTGGCGCGGACTACAAAGTCAGCGAAACCGTGTCGCTGTTTGCGGATCAGGAGTTCGCCTACGGCGCGCGCGAGAACGCCGGTACCACGCGCCTTGGCATAAGAGCGAGGCCGTGGGAGGGCGCGGAAAGCGCCAGCTCGCTCAACATCGGCATGACGCCGTATGGCCCGTCGCTATCGACATCGAGCAGCATGACGCAGACGCTGAAGCTGTCCGACACGCTGACCCTGCAGGGCGGCATGGATCGCACCAGCACACTGCGCAAGCCGGGCAACGCGCCGTTGAACGCCAACGCGCCTTCCGCGCAGGGCGTCACGGCGCTCGGCGGGGCGGCATCGCAAAGCACCGTGCCCCTGGCGCCCGGCTATGCCGCCACGCCGGTCGAGGATTACACCTCGATCTTCGCCGGCGCGTCGTGGAACCGCGGCCCGTGGGGCGCCAGTCTGCGTGGCGAATGGCGTAAAGGCGACACCTTCGACCGGTTGAACCTGTCGGCGAATCTGCATCGCGACCTGAAGGAAGGCGAAGCGCTGGCGGCCACCGCACTCTACACCGGCACCAGCGGCGATGTTGGCGGCGACACCCGCACGCTTGATTTGCGTTTGAGCTATGCCTATCGGCCCATCGGCAGCCGCCTGATCGTGCTTGACCGGCTCGATTACATACAGGAAGAATCCGACAAGCTTGGCGCTGCGCGCACTCGCACAAGTGCCCGACCTATATCCAGAGCACGCCGCCCTGCCAGGGGAGTTGCCCATCTGGCGAAGATATTCGCGGCTACCTTAATATCGTGCGCGGCATCGAAAAGCCGCCGGCAGGCAT
>JANPOH010000586.1:0-14264 GCA_031427895.1 Betaproteobacteria bacterium | reverse complement strand
AAGTACGAGGAGACGCGCTTTTTGAGGTCGATTGCCTTGCCGACATAGAGCACGTCACCGGCGGTGTTGAGCATGCGATAGACGCCCGGCAGATGTGGCAGGTCTGCCAGCGTGGCGGACAATGTCACGGGTAAGGGTGTGTCGGAAGCGGACTCCGCCATGACCTGAAACCGGCTTATTTGATGCGCTGCACTATCACCGCCACCACGTCGTCGAACATCTCCGGCGTGAGCCGCCGCGTGTTGGTGTTGTAGCGGCTGCAGTGGTAGCTGTCGAACAGCGCGCGGCCATCGGGCAGCTCATGACAGGCGCCGTGTTTGAACGGGAAATCTTTCACCTTCAAATCCAGCGCGCGCAAAATCGCCTGATGCGAAACCAGGCCCAGCGCGAACAACGCGGCTGACTTGGGCAGCGCGCTGATTTCGGCGCGCAAGTAGCCATTGCACTGCTTGATTTCCGCCGGCAGCGGCTTGTTTTCCGGCGGCAAACACTTCACCGCGTTGGTGATGCGGCAATGCTTCAGCTTCAAGCCGTCGTTCGGGTCAGCGCCTTCGGCTTGATTGGCGAGCCCATGTTTGTGCAAGGTTTTGTAGAGCAGCACGCCAGCATAATCGCCGGTGAACGGTCGCCCCGTGCGATTCGCGCCATGCATGCCGGGTGCGAGGCCGACGATCAACAGCTTCGGCGCGGCCACGCCAAACGGCAACACCGGCCGTGCGTGATAGCCCGGATTATCCTTGCGCACCTGCGCCAGAAAACCTGCCAGCCGCTTGCACTGCCGGCATTCGAGCAACGCGGTATCGGTCATGGTGTCTACGCGAACAAATCGCCTTCGCGTTTACCGATAGCTTGCACCGCTGCGAGCGCGCGTTTGTATTCGGGTGTTCCACCGAGGGTTGCCATGTCGTGTATGGCGCCGCGCCCGCGCATCGCCGCCAGCCGCACTTGGCCGACCGCGGGCATGGTGTACTCCAGCCCGGCCAGCAATTCATCCGCCGCACCCGCGTCGTTGCACACCAGCACCATATCGCAGCCGGCGGTGAGCGCGGCGGTTGCGCCGGCCACCACGCCCCCGACGCCCTTGGCGCCTTCCATCGACAGATCGTCGCTGAAAATCACGCCGTCGAATTCAAGCTGCTTGCGCAGAATCTGCTTCAGCCACTTCGATGAAAACCCGGCGGGCTGCGCATCGACTTGCGGATAAATCACGTGCGCGGGCATGACCGCGCCCATGCCGGCGCCGATGAGCCGGCGGAAGGGAATCAGGTCGCACTGTTCGATATCCACGTACGAGCGGTCATCCAGGGGAATTTCGTGATGCGAATCGGCACGGACATGGCCGTGTCCCGGAAAATGTTTGCCCACCGACGACATGCCACCCAGATTGAAACCATGCACCAATGCCTGCGCCAGCGGCGCGATAATTTCGGGATCGGCATGAAACGCGCGGTCGCCGATGACGCTGCTGCGTTTGAAATCCACGTCGAGCACCGGCGCGAAAGTGAGATCGACACCGTGCGCGCGCAACTCGGCTGCCAGCACATATCCCGTATCCTGCGCGAGTTGTTTGGCCATGGCGGCATTCTTTTCCCATGCCGCGCCCAGTTCACGCATCGGCGGAATTGCGGTAAAGCCATCGCGAAAACGCTGCACGCGCCCGCCTTCGTGATCGACGGCGATCAATAAGGGCGGCGTGCGCAGCGCGTGGATTTGCGCGGTGAGCGCGGCGAGTTGCCCGGATGAATGAAAGTTGCGCGAGAACAAAATCACGCCGCCCGTCAGCGGATGCAGCAGGCGCTTGCGGTCGTCATCGGTCAGCTCGGGGCCGAGCACATCAAGCATCACAGGGCCAAGATGTAAGTTCATGTTTTTACTCACTTTTCCAGTATCGCAACAGCGCAAGCCATACTTTTTTCATCGCTGATGGTGAGATGATGCCCAGCGATTTCGTGCTGCACCAGCATCGCGGTCAGCGCCTCGCTGGTGACAAAGCCGGGTTTGCCTGCCTTGTTTTGCACCACGCTGATATTTTGCAGTGTAACCGGGTAACGGAACCCGGTGCCCATGGCTTTGGAGAACGCTTCTTTGGCGGCAAAGCGATTGGCGACGAATAACACGGGTTTATTGCTACGCTGATAACCGGGCCACTCCAGTTCGGTCAGTACGCGCCGCGCAAAACGCTCGCCGTATTGGTCGAGCAGGCGCGCGATGCGCGGGGTTTCGACCAGATCAACGCCGATGCCGAAGATCATCTACCCTCCCCCGCAATGTCGTTGCCGCGTTCGATAGCCGCGAGATACGCGCGCACGGTGGCCGCCAGCCCCGCTTCAATGGCGTCGGCGATCAGGGCATGGCCTATTGAAACCTCTGCCACCGGTTTGACCGCGGCAAGAAACGGCGTGAGATTCGCCTGATTCAGGTCGTGACCGGCGTTCACGATCAGGCCCGCCTGACGTGCAGCCGCGGCGGTGGCTGCAAATTGCGCCAAAATCTCCGCTTGGGCCGGCGTGCCGAAGGCCTTGGCATACGGCTCGGTATAGAGCTCCACGCAATCCGCACCCAGTGCCGCGGCTTGCGCCATGGGTCGCGCATCCGGCCGCGCGTCGGCATCCATGAACAGGCTCACGCGCACGCCCAACGCCTTCAATTCGGCGATCACCGGCTGTAGCCGCTGACCATCACGCGCCAGATCCCAGCCATGATCGGAGGTGAATTGCGCCGGGTCATCCGGCACCAGGGTGCATTGATGCGGGCGCACTTTGCTGGCGTACGCCAGCATGTTTTCAAAGGGGTTGCCTTCGATGTTGTACTCGATGTGCGGGCGGTCGCGTACCAGTTCGGCCAGGTCGTAAACGTCGTGCGGACGTATATGGCGCTGGTCCGGACGCGGATGCACGGTCAACCCGCGCGCGCCCGCCTCCAGCGCGATAATGCCCGCGCGCACCACGCTGGGAATGCCCAGCGTACGCGAGTTTCGCAGTAAGGCGACTTTATTCAGGTTGACGCTTAAGCGGGTCGGGTTGTGGTTCATCGCGCGCCTACAAGTCCTGCAACTCAATCAGCAATTGCCGGCTGTGCAGGGTTTGATTGCCCAGATAATGCGCGATCAATGCGCGCATCAGACTCTTGCTCTGTTGTTGCGTCACGGAAGACGTGTATTGGTCGTTGTTCATATCGATCAAGGTTTGACCCAGCAATTCTAACCCGCTTGCACCGGGTTGCGCCTGCGCCGGCACCGGGCCCCGGTCAATGATGTAACGGTAACGTTGATGGGAGTGCAGCGCGCCGCGCGATTCGGCATCGTGGTCCAGGATCAAGCCATAACCCAATTCGCCGAGCAGTCTTTTTTCAAAACAGCGCAGCACGACCGCGTGATCTCCGCCATCAAGCAGCGCGTGTAACGTCTGCTCGTAAACATCGAACAGTTTGTCGTGCGGGTCGTCGCGATGCAGCAACTTGAGCAGCAATTCATTCAGATAAAAGCCGCAGATCAGCGCCCGCCCTTTCAATAGCCGGAAGGCGCCGCGCCATTCGGCCGTTCGCAGGGTTTTCAGGTCGGATTTTCCGGACCAATCCAGTGTCAGCGCATGAAACGGCATCAGCACGCTGCGTAGCGGCGAATGCGGGCGCTTGGCGCCCTTGGCCACCATGCCCACGCGGCCAAATTCGCGCGTGAACATCTCGACGATCAGGCTGGTTTCCTGATACGGATAACTGTGCAGCACATAGCCGGGCTGCTCTTTGTGCCGCGTGGTTTGCGCCGGACTCATGGTCAAATGCGCCAGTCGTGACGATGCGGCGGTAATCAGGATAGGCCGAGGCGATCCAGGGTGCGACGGTCATCCGCCCATGACTGCTTGACCTTGACCCACAGTTCGAGAAAGACCTTGCCGCCCACCAGCTTTTCAATATCCAAACGCGCGGCAGTGCCGATTTCTTTCAGCTTCTCGCCGCCTTTGCCGATCACAATCGCCTTCTGCCCGGGCTTATCGACCAGAATCACCGCTCGTATCCGGGTCAGCGCGGGTTTTTCCTCGAAGGTCTCGATTTCGACAGCGGTGGAATACGGCAACTCCTGCCCTAACAGGCGGAACAGTTTTTCACGTATCAATTCGGCGGCAAGGCCGCGCACGCTGGCAGTGGTGACATTGTCTTCACCGTAGAGAAATTCCTGTTGCGGCAACAGCGGCGTCAGCGCATCGATCAGCGTGTCGAGTTGCAGTTTGCTCTGCGCGGAAATGGGCACGATCGCTTTGGGGTGATAGGCTGCATCCAGCGCCTGGATGTATTCAAGCACTTTATTTTTGTTGTCTATTCGGTCGATCTTGTTGATGGCGATGACCACGGACGCCCCTGCGGGAATACGCGCGAAAAGCTCGTCGTCGGCATGCACGTTTCCGGTTACGTCAATCAGCCACAAAACGACATTCGCCTCCGACAACGCGTTTTTGAAGCCGCGGTCCATCGCTTTGGTGAGCCCGGTGCGATACTGCGTCTGAAATCCCGGCGTATCCAGAAACACCAACTGCGCCTCGGGGCAGGTCAATATGCCCGCGATGTTCTGGCGCGTGGTTTGCGGCCGGCGCGAAGTGATGCTGATCTTTTGTCCGATGAGCGCATTGAGTAACGTCGATTTGCCCGCATTCGGACGCCCGACAATTGCGACATACCCACTGCGGTGCGTGTCCTGTGTCATGGGTTTCTGGCCAATTCATAGGCCAACCGCGCGGCCTCTTGTTCGGCGCGGCGGCGGCTGGTGCCGGTGCCGCTGCAACGGACATTCAGCGGCGCGATCAAGCACTCGACTTCAAAACATTGATCGTGCGCTTCGCCATGGATGGCGGTAACGGTGTAGCAAGGCAGGGGCAAATGCTTTCCTTGTAAAAATTCCTGCAATCGGGTCTTGGCATCCTTGCCGGAAGTGGCTGGATGGATGGTTGCCAATGGCGATCTGAACACGTGCAGCACGGCCTGTTGAGCGGCCTCGAAACCGCCATCGACAAACACGGCGCCCAGCAATGCCTCAAGCGCATCCGCCAAAATGGAGGGGCGCCGCGCGCCGCCACCTTTCAACTCGCCTTCGCCAAGCAACAGCGACTCACCCAGATGTATCCGCTCCGCCAGCGCGGCCAGCGCGGGCTCGCTCACCAGCGATGCACGCAGGCGCGATAACTCGCCTTCGGGCAGGCCGGGAAATTTCTGGTAGAGCGCCTGCGCGATGATGCAGTTGACAACACTGTCGCCGAGAAACTCCAGCCGCTCATAGTGGGCCGCCGCGAAGCTGCGGTGGGTCAACGCGCGCTGCAAGAGTGCGGCGTCGATAAAACGATGGCCGATGCTGCGCTCAAGCGCTTCTGCGTTCATCTAAAATGGGGAACGGCGCATCCTCAACCTGCCGCTCAAGGCGCGGAGGGGTGAAACTCCATACAAGCGCTGATGTTATAGACCAGTGGAACGCAGGTCGTATATTGCGCGCTCAAGCGGATGCCCCCGCCCTCTTTGGCGATTACGATATCTTTGTAACTGATGGAATCCACCTTTTCGATCATCGCTTTGTTGCCGAAGGCACGTTCGATATCGGCACGGTTGCCGCTGGCGAAAGAAGGATCTTTGACGATGCCCGAAAAGTGTTTTTTGATGGTCATTTCTTCCAGGTAGGCGGGGCCCAGTTTAAAGGCCGCCAGCATCGCAAACCCGCCAATAATCGCCCAGGTCATGAACCCGGTAAGCGTAATTCCTTTCTGTTTCAGCATGGTGTTTCCCTTTTTAATGGATTGATGATCCTATGCGCTTGAATTCCTCGAAATTGAACCAGATGAGAAACGCCTTGCCCACGATATTCTCATCGGGAACAAATCCCCAATACCGGCTATCACTGCTGCGATCACGGTTATCGCCCATCACAAAATAATGCCCCGCCGGAATCGTGCAGGTGAATCCGCTCTCATTGTAGACACAATTCTCCCGGAACGGAAACGGGTTGACGCCGCCGATATGCACCGGCGGCATATCCGTCTGGGTCAAAATCGCGTGCGGGCTTTTCCCCAAATTCTCGGTAAGGCGCTGCGACGCGGTGAACGTCAGCCCGCCTTCCACGTAGTTGTACTCGCCGTCTGCCGTGGTTTTGATTTCGCTGCCGTTGATGGTCAGGCGTTTATCGCGATAAACCACGGCATCGCCCGGGGTTCCAATCACGCGCTTGATGTAATCCTGTGACGGATTTTCCGGATAGCGGAACACCATGACGTCGCCGCGCCGCGGCTGATTGAGGCTCACCACCTTCTTGTTAACAATAGGGATACGGACGCCGTAGGTATATTTGTTGACTAAAATAAAATCGCCAATCAGTAGCGTCGGCAACATCGAGCCGGAAGGAATTTTGAAGGGTTCAACCAGAAATGAACGCAGCAGAAAAACAATCAAAATCACGGGAAAGAAACTGACTGCATACTCTATCCACCACGGCTGTCGTTTATGCGACGCTTCGAGATCCGCGCGTGCGCGCTTTAGCGCGTCCAGATCCTTTTCTTCGGTCGGCGCTCCGGCGCGCGTTTCCATCTCGGAAACGGCGGCAGCGGCAGCAGCATCACGGCGCGGGCGAAAAAAATATATATCCGCCAGCCACACAGCCCCGGTAATCACCAACAACACGAACATAATCAACGGAAAATTCATTTGCATGCCGTCATATCTAAACAAAGCACTCTATTTATCAACCTGAAGTATCGCCAAAAACGCTTCCTGCGGGATTTCCACGCTACCCACCTGCTTCATCCGTTTTTTGCCGGCCTTTTGCTTCTCCAGCAATTTGCGTTTGCGCGAAATATCGCCGCCGTAGCACTTGGCCAGCACGTTTTTACGCAGGGCTTTCACGGTTTCACGCGCAATAATATGCGACCCTATCGCGGCCTGGATGGCGATGTCGAACATCTGGCGCGGAATCAGCCCGCGCATGCGCGTGACCAGATCGCGTCCGCGAAATTGCGAGTTCTCGCGATGCACGATCAAGGACAGCGCATCGACTTTCTCGCTGTTAATCAGCACGTCCAGCTTGACCATGTCGCCAGCGCGGTACTCCAGAAAATCGTAATCGAGAGACGCATAGCCGCGTGACACGGATTTCAGCTTGTCAAAAAAATCCATCACCACTTCGTTCAGCGGCAACTCATAGGTCAACATCACCTGCCGTCCCAGATACTGCATGTTTTTCTGCACGCCGCGCTTCTGGATGCACAGGGTAATCACCACGCCCACGTATTCCTGCGGTACCAGAATCGACGCCTTGATGATGGGTTCGCGAATTTCGTCCACCATCGAGGCATCCGGCAGCTTCGACGGATTTTCGATTTCGATCAGATTGCCGTCGGCGAGCAGCACCTGATACACCACCGTTGGCGCGGTGGTGATGAGCGACACGCCATACTCGCGCTCGAGCCGCTCCTGCACGATATCCATGTGCAGCAGGCCGAGAAAACCGCAGCGAAAACCGAAGCCCAGCGCGGTCGATGATTCCGGCTCATAGCGTAACGACGAATCGTTCAGGTGCAGCTTTTCGAGGGCATCGCGCAGGCTGTCGTACTCGTTCGACTCGACCGGATACAAACCGGCAAACACCTGCGGCTGTATTTCCTTGAAGCCCGGCAACGCGGCGGCAGCGGGGTTACCCGCCAGCGTGATGGTGTCGCCCACCTTCGCGGCATCGAGCACTTTGATGCCGGCGATAATAAAACCCACCTCGCCGGCACGCAGACACTCGCGCGCACAGGATTTGGGCGTGAACACGCCTACCTGTTCGCAGGTGTAAGCGGCCTTCGCTGCCATCAGCAGTACCCGGTCCTTGGGCTTCAATTCACCGTCCACCACGCGCACCAGCATGACCACGCCCACATAGTTATCAAACCAGGAGTCGATAATCAGCGCTTTGAGCGGCCCTGCCGGGTTGCCCTTGGGCGCGGGTATGCGTTCGATCACCGCTTCAAGAACATCGGCCACGCCTTCGCCGGACTTCGCGCTGACCTTAATGGCGTCTTTCGCCGGGATACCGATGATGTCTTCAATCTCGGCAATCACGCGCTCGGGGTCGGATTGCGGCAGATCCATCTTGTTAAGCACCGGCACCACTTCCATTGCCAGCTCGATGGCGGTGTAGCAATTGGCGACGGTTTGCGCTTCCACGCCCTGCGAGGCATCGACCACCAGCAACGCGCCTTCGCAGGCCGACAACGAACGCGACACTTCATACGAGAAATCCACGTGTCCTGGCGTGTCGATCAGGTTCAATTGATAGATGACGCCGTCACGCGCCTTGTAACTGAGCGCCGCGGTCTGTGCCTTGATGGTGATGCCGCGCTCGCGCTCCAGATCCATGGAGTCCAGAACCTGCGCTTCCATTTCCCGCTCGGACAGGCCGCCGCACAACTGAATGATGCGGTCGGCCAGCGTCGATTTGCCGTGATCGATATGGGCGATGATGGAAAAATTGCGGATGTTCTGCATTACTACGTGACCCATAACAAAAGGGCGCTCGCTGAGTTCGAGGCGCCCTTGTTTACGTAAACACCTGTATTTTATCGCAAATTCGACAAGAACGCCGTAACAACCGGCTCGTCCAGGAAATAATGGCAGAGCTCGCGCTCGCCGCACAACAGCACCGGAATCTTCTCGCCCCATCGCGCGTCGAGATCGGCGTCGGAATCCACGTCGACAATATTCAACGCAAACGCAAAACGGCCTTGCAGGGCATGCAAGGCCGCGATCATGTCATCGCACAAATGGCAGTAACCGCGCCCGTAGACGGTCAGCAGCAGCGGCGACTGTGTTGCCGGCACTTAATTGCCGGCATCAAGCCGGAACGGCACGTACAGGGAATTGGCGCCGCGCCTGACCAGCAAAGCAATGATACGGCCTTTCTCGAACTGCGCCATCATCTGGTTAAACTGCTCGACGCTTTTAACGTCTTGATTGTTGACGGCGAGTATCACGTCGCCGCGGCGCATGCCTGCGCGCGCCGCGGCGCCCTGCACTTCACCCACCAGCACGCCGACTTCGAGCTTGAGCTCCTTGCGCTGCGTATCGCTAAGGTCTGACAGGGCCATGCCATAAACATTGGGTGTCGCCGCGGGCGGCTTTTGCCCGCGCCCGCCGCGTGGCGCCCGCGGGTCTTCCGCCAGCTCCGCCACCACCAACTGCACATCGCGTGACGCTTTATTGCGCCAGATCTGCGCCGTGGCCTTGCTGCCGGGCCGGGTGCCGCCCACGATGCGCGGTAAATCTTCGGAGGCCGTGATGGGCTTGCCGTCAAAGCGCAGAATCACGTCGCCCGCTTCGATGCCGCCCTTGTCGGCGGGACCGCCCTTTTCCACCGAATTCACCAGCGCGCCTTGGGGTTTCGACAATCCGAAACCGTCGGCCAGTTCCTTGGTGACCGGCTGAATCACCACGCCAATGCGGCCCCGCGTAATCTTGCCGGCGGTGCGTAACTGCTGCGCGATATCATTGGCGACATCAATGGGAATCGCAAACGACAATCCCATGAACCCACCGGTGCGGCTGTAGATTTGTGAATTGATGCCTACCACCTCGCCGCGCATGTTGAACAGCGGGCCGCCGGAGTTGCCGGGGTTCACCGCCACGTCGGTTTGAATGAATGGCACGAAATTTTCCTGCGGCAGCGAGCGGCCTTTTGCGCTGACGATGCCTTTGGTCACCGTATTGTCGAAGCCGAAGGGCGAGCCGATAGCCACCACCCATTCGCCCACTTTGAGCTTGGCCGGGTCGCCGAATTTCACCACCGGCAGTCCCGCTGCCTCGATCTTGATGAGCGCAATATCCGTGCGCCGGTCCGAGCCGATGACTTTGGCTTTAAATTCGCGCTTGTCGGTCAGGCGCACGGTAATTTCATCCGCCGACTGCACCACGTGGGCGTTGGTCAAAATGTAACCATCGGCATTGATAATGAAGCCGGAGCCCAACGATTGCGACTGAAACTCGCGCGGCCCGCCAGGATTCGGCGTGAAGCGGCGAAAGAACTCAAAAAACGGATCGTCTTCAGGTACATTCGGCAGTTGCTGCGCCAGCGGATTGCGCGCGCCGCCCTGCGTGGTGCTGATATTGACCACCGCCGGCCCCTGCTTTTCGACCAACTCGGTGAAATCCGGCAGTTGCGCCATCGATTGCAGCGGCAGCAGCAAACACAACATCATCAGTGCTTTTCTCATCATCTATTCACCTATATTCACCCATTCACCTGTTCATCGATTAGCGACAAACGCATTTTTGATATTACTTTGGAACGGAAACCCTGGGTTCTATGGAATTGCCAATCTGCATCACCGTAGCAGCCGGCGCTTCGCCCAGCACCGTCACTACAAAGTCGCCACGCACCCGCTTGAATATATGCACGGCCCCCTGATTACTCAATGGCTTTGCACCGAGCTCCCGCAGCTTGGGCTCGATAAACACGGAAATGGCGGCCAGCCCATCCGAAAAAACCAGATGCGGCATCGCCACCGCGCGACCGGCAATGGTGCGCTTGACCTCCATCGACTTGCGAAATCCAGCCGGCAGATTTTTGACCACCCACCCGGTATCCGCCGCCTGCTCCATGACATCGAGCGCGGAGCGATCCACACGCCATTTCTGCGTCTGCGCCAGCGCTTCGTACTTGGATGTCACCTGATCGCGGTTGAATTTCCCTCCCAGAGACAGTTGAGAAAATCCAAAAGACTCAATCACTTCCTGGCGGTCGTTGTAAACCTGCGCGCGCAGCGGCAAGCCGGAACCGAGCTCCGCGCAAAACTTGCGGCCATAGCGCAACTTGTCTTTCGGCGCGACGCTCAGCCATTGGCATTCCAATCCGCCCACCCGGTCGATACCGAGCTTCTTGACCTCGTACAGGCTGGTCAGATCGGCCAGCTTCTCCGGCAGCATCACCGGCAAATGGCGCGTGCTGCGCCGCTCGACCAGCACCACCCGCGCGTCGGGCAAATAAGC
The DNA here is from genome assembly GCA_031427895.1 of Betaproteobacteria bacterium. GTDB lineage: Bacteria > Pseudomonadota > Gammaproteobacteria > Burkholderiales > SG8-41 > UBA5216. Next base: position 3,272 of record JANPOH010000586.1, on the reverse strand, counting down.
CGTGACATGGTCGTTGGCGCGCACCACTTCCCGCGGCGGCCCATCCAGCGTTTCAAGTTTTCCGAACACACCGCCTGCCGCATTGACGTAATGCACCACGCGCGAGGTCTCGGTGCGATTGCCGTGTTGATAGGCAAAGGTGCCGGAATAACTCACCGTACGCGAAGAATCCGCGATTTTCTGGAGCCATTCCAGCGCACTGACCGAGTCGCTGTCCGGCGCCCCTGCCTGCGCTGCCGCCGCTGTCGCCCCCGCGGGGACTCCCGCAGCCGCGGTGAAGGCCAAGACGGCCAAGCAATATTTCATAGATTCATCTAGCGCAGCGCGGGGCCATCGCCCCCCGTGTTGGACACCGTGCGGATGTATGGGGTGACGCCCTGAATCGCCGTGGTCGGCGATATGCCTTGATGCGCCAGCAGGTATTCATGAACATGCTCCGGCGCCAGCGCAACCGGTTCAACCCGCGACGGCGACGTTGACGTTGACGGGGCGACCTCGGCAGCCTTGCCAGCCGGCGCCTGCGCCAACGTTCCCGGCGCGACATCCGCGTTCAAGACATTCAACGCGACCCAGCCGACCACGGCCACCGCAGCCACCGAAGCCGCCGCCGACAAGGCGTAGGGTTGCACGGCCCTGGGCCAGCGCACACGCGGGGCGAGCACCGTAGGCTCCTGCGCCAGCCGCTCGGCGAGGCGCGTCGCGAAGGCCTGTGAAACCGCTGGCTCGCCGCGCAGGGCATCACCAATAGCGTGGTAGGTGTTCCAGGCGTCGTGACGCGCCGCATCGCGAACCCCTGGCTGCTTAAAGCGCGCGATTTCCCGCGCTGCATCAGCGGAATCCAGTTCACCATCCATGAGTGCGGATATCTTCTCTGCGTCTACGCCTTGCATCTCACCATCTCCTGTCTTTACCTGTGTCCAGCATCGGTCGCAACTGCTCTGCTATGGCCTCGCGCGCCCGAAATATCCGCGATCGCACGGTGCCGATCGGGCAATTCATAATCGTGGCAATTTCCTCGTAACTCAAGCCTTCCATCTCGCGCAGCGTGATGGCCGTGCGTAATTCCTCAGGCAATTTTCCCAGCGTTTGGTTCACCGTCTCCGCCACTTGGCGGCTCATCATCTGGTTCTCCGGCGTATTCACATCCTGCAACAATTCACTTTCGCCGAGATCCTCGGCTTCCTCGGCGTCCATGCTGGTGGAGGTCGGCGCCCGCCGTCCCATCGCCACCAGATAATTCTTCGCGGTGTTGATTCCGATACGATACAGCCATGTATAAAACGCGCTGTCGCCGCGAAAATTCGGCAACGCGCGATACGCTTTGATGAAGGCCTCCTGCGCGACATCCTCCACTTCGCTGGCGTCCCGGATAAAGCGGGACAGCAGCCGAATCAACTTGCGTTGATACTTGGTAACCAGCAACTCGAACGCATGCTTGTCGCCACGCTGTGCGCGTTCGACCAACTGCTGGTCGATTTCGCGGTCACTCATGAATCCCGTCCCTGTTTTCTTTGTTGTCCAGGCCGGACACCCTGCCCCATTGCAAAACCGGCAGTATACCCAACCCGCCGGCCCGCCAACCCTCGAACCGTCTGGCCGCGCGAAAATTCACGCGAGAAATCCGCGATACCCTACTGACAGATAAGGACAAAATTAGTTCTCACTGACCATCGAAGGCCGCTATTGTGATGAGTTTCTGAGTCCAACATATAGAAAGCGTTGTTCCGCCCGTTCAAACAGCCCCTGAATCAGCAAGGCCAGCGCCGCCGCCGGCACGGCGCCAGCCAACAGCATGCCATGATCGTTTACCGCCAACCCGGCCACGATGCGCTCACCATAGCCGCCGGCGCCGATGAAGGCTGCGATAGTCGCCGTACCGACATTGATAACCGCCGAGGTCTTGATCCCCGCCAGCACCGACGGCAGCGCCAGCGGCAATTCGATCAGGCGCATCACCGCGCTGGGGCGCAAGCCGAGCGCCTGCCCGGCTTTGCGTAAGCTCGGCGCGATGCAGGCCAGCCCGGTTTCGGTATTACGCACGATCGGCAGCAGCCCGTACAGAAACAAGGCGATGACCGCGGGAACGATACCGATACGGCCCATCGCAGCAATCAGAAACGCAAGTAGCGCCAGCGCCGGTATGGTTTGCAGCACACCCGTAACGCCCAGAATATACGGCTGGGCGCGCCGCGAACGCGCCGCCCATACCCCCAACGGGACGCCGACTGCCACGCTCAATACCAGCGAACCAAACACCAGCACACAATGCTCCACGGTGAGCCGCCAGAAATCCGCCGCGAACAGTTGTCCCAGCCAACCCGGCCTTGCAGCGGCGGGCGGCTTGCCGGCGCTGCCCGCGGCCAGAAAATCCGCCGCCACCCATGCAAACGACTGGCGATCCAGCTCGACCGCCGCATTCATGCGTATCATCACCTCGCTCGTCATGCCGCGCTCCAGCGGTTGCAGCGCCTTAAACGCGAGCGGATGTCGTTGCGGCAAATCCTTGCGGTACACCAGCACTGCCTCGTACGGCGGGAAAAACGCGCGATCATCGATCAGCACTTTCAAGCCGTACCGTCCCAACTTGGCATCGGTGGTGTACACATCTATCACATCCACCGTGCCGCCCTTGATCGCTTCGTAGGCCAGGCCATGGTCGAGGCCCGCCGGCTGCGCCGATAGCATGTAGGCTCCACGCAACGCGGGCCAACCGTCTCGGCGATGCAAAAATTCCTGCGATAAGCCATAGCGCAAATCCGCGTGCCGCTGCAAATCGGAAATCGAAGCGATCCCCAGTTCGGCGGCGCGTGCCTGCGACATCGCCAAGGCGTACGAATTGCCGAATCCCAGCGGTACGCCCGCGGCCAAGCCATGTGCATCCAGCGCCGCATTCAATTCCGCCAACGCCGGAACGCGCTTCAGACCGAGCAACTCAAACGCCAGCGTGCCGGTGTAATCCGCATACACATCGATGGCGCCGCTCTTTAACGCGGCGAATAAAATCGCCGTATTGCCCAATCCTTGGCGGTGTTCCGCGCGCGCGCCGCCCGCGGACTGAATGCGCTGAGTGACAATTTCGCCGAGGATATACGATTCGGTGAAGCGCTTGGAGCCGACGGTGACGGTATCGCCGGCGCTGCTGAACCCTGCCCCCAACGCAGCCGCCGCGATCCAAACGGCGCCGAACAAAAACCGTAAGCATTTGTTTTTATTTATTATTTTATTCGGATGGCACACGTGTATCGAACTCAGTCGCCGCATCGCCCAGGCGC
>JANPOH010000585.1:0-15270 GCA_031427895.1 Betaproteobacteria bacterium | reverse complement strand
CCTGGGTCGAGCGCGTGTCGGATAATTTTCGATCGACAATCAGCTTGTAAAACCAAGGAATAAAAAAGATCGCGAGAAAGGTCGCCGCCAGCATGCCGCCCATCACGCCGGTGCCCGCCGACAGCCGCGCGCCCGCGCCCGCGCCGGAGGCCAGCGCCAGCGGCAACACGCCCAGAATAAAGGCGAGCGAGGTCATCAATATCGGCCGGAAGCGCAGCCGCGCGGCCTCGATGGCGGCGGCGGAGGTTGAAAACCCTTCGTGTTTTTTCAGTACCGCGTACTCCACAATCAGAATCGCGTTCTTCGCCGCCAGACCAAGCAGCGTCACCAGCCCAATCTGGAAATAAACGTCATTGGTAAGCCCGCGCAGCCACACCGCCGCCAGCGCGCCGAAGGTGCCGAACGGCAGCGCCAGCAGCACCGACAACGGCAGCGACCACTTGTCGTATTGCGCGGCGAGTATCAAAAACACCATCAGCGCGGCCAGACCCAGCGCGATCACCGAGGTGCCGCCGGAGCGTTTTTCCTGAAACGATGCGCCGCCCCAGTCGAAGCTGAATTCCGGCGGCAGTGTCTCGCGCGCGATTTTTTCCATGCCCGCGATCGCCTCGCCCGAACTGTAGCCGGGCTTGGCCGAGCCGAATATTTTCACCGAAGGCAAATTGTTGAATCGGTCCAGCGAATCCGGCCCGGACGAAAAACTCACCTTCGCCAGCGACGACAGCGGTACCATCTCGCCCTTCGCCGAACGCACGTACACCGCGCCCACGTCATCGGGCCGCTTGCGGTATGCCGGGTCGGCCGACATCAACACCTGCCAGGTGCGGCCATACTTGTTGAAGTCGTTGACGTAAAACGTGCCCAGCGTCGCCGACAGCGTGCCGTACAGCTCGTCGAGCGAGACGCCCGCCATCTTGGCTTTTTCGCGATCGGTCTCGACAAAAAGCTGCGGTGTATTCGCGCGCCACAGGGTGTTGACCTGGCCGAACAGCGGGTCCTTTTGCACCGCGCCCAGCAACTGCTGAGTTACCTCGGACAAACGCGCGGCGCCGCCTTCGCCGCGATTCTGCAAATAAAACTCGAAGCCGCCGGCGTTGCCCAAACCAAAAATCGGCGGCGGGCCGAAGGCGAGCACCAGCCCTTCCTTGATGTGCGCGGTCTTCATGAAAAACTCGCCCACCAGTTGCGGCGTCGTTACCTTGCGTTCGTCCCAGTGCTTTTGCGTGACGAAAATAGTCGCCGCGCTGTTGCGGAAACTGCCGCCGAGAAAATCCATGCCGGTGAACGCGACCGCGTTTTCATTGGCGGGATTCGATTTGATGATATTGACCACCTCGTTCACCACTTTATCGGTGCGCTCCAGCGTCGCACCGTCGGGCAGGAACACCGCCGCGATGTAATAGCCCTGGTCCTCGTCCGGCACCAGCGAGCCGGGCGTGGTGCGCCACATCCACGCCGTCATCGCCACCATGCCGGCGAACAGCAGCAGCGCCACGCCGCCGCGGCGCAGCATCCACGTAACGCCGTCAACGTAGCGCCCGGTGATGCGGTGAAACGCATCGTTAAACCAGCGGAAGAACCGGCCGGGCTTTTTGTGCTCGCGCTTGAGGATCAGCACACACAGGCTGGGCGTCAGCGTCAGCGCCACGATCCCGGAGATAACCACTGCGATGGAAATGGTCACCGAAAACTGGCGATACAGCTCCCCGGTCAAGCCGCCCAAAAACGCAATCGGCACGAACACCGCGCACAGGGTCAGCACAATCGCGATGATCGGGCTGGTCACTTCACGCATCGCCTTGATCGCCGCTTCGCGCGCGTCGAGATGCTCTTCGTGCATGATGCGTTCGACGTTCTCCAGCACCACGATGGCGTCGTCCACCACGATGCCGATGGCGAGCACCATGCCGAACAAGGTGAGCGTGTTGATCGAGTAACCCAGCAGCAGCAACCCGGCGAAGGTGCCGATCAGCGACACCGGCACCGCCGCAAACGGAATCAGCGTGGCGCGCCAGTTCTGCAAAAACACGAACACCACCAGAAACACCAGCGCCATCGCCTCGGCCAGCGTAATCAACACTTCGCGTATCGACACTTTCACGAAGCGCGTGGTGTCGTACACCACCGAATGCGCGAAGCCCCTGGGAAAACGCCCGGAGAGTTCGCTCATCACCGCGCCCACGCGATCGGCGGTGGCGAGCGCGTTCGCGCCGGGCTGCAGGAATATGCCCGCCAGCGTGGCGGTTTTACCGTTGACGCGCCCCAGAAACTCGTAGTCCTTCGATCCCAACTCGACGCGCGCCACGTCTTTCAGACGCAATATCGAACCGTCGGCGTTGGCGCGCACCACGATGTTTTCGAATTCAGCCGGCTCGGAAAGACGGCCCTTGGTGGTGATGGTGTAGACCAGCTCCTGCGGCCCGCCCGTGGGAGACTGGCCGATTTTGCCGGCGGCGAACTGCGCGTTCTGCTCGTTCAATGCCTGAATCAAATCAGAAGGCGTGAGCTTTAGTTGCGCCAGGCGATCGGGGCGCACCCAGATACGCATGGCGTAATCTTTGGCGCCGAAGATCTGCACATTGGTGGTGCCGGGCACGCGCTTTAGCGCATCGAGCACGTTCAGCGTCACGTAGTTCGAGATGAACAGATCATCCCGGCTGCCGTCGGGCGAGGTGAACGCGATCACCTGTAAAAACGATGACGAGCCTTTTTCGACGGTGACGCCCTGCCGCCGCACTTCCTGCGGCAAACGCGGTTCCGCCTGCTTGACGCGGTTATTGACATTCAGCGCGGCCTTGTCGACATCCGTGCCGATTTCGAACGTCACCTGAATTTCAACCACGCCGCTGGCGGCGGAAGTCGAGCTCATGTAGAGCATGTTCTCGACGCCGTTGATCTGGTTTTCCAGCGGCGCGGCGACGGTTTGTTCGAGCACTGCGGCGGAGGCGCCGGGATACACCGCGCGCACCGTCACCACCGGCGGCGCGATTTCGGGATACTGCGCGATCGGCAGCACGCGGATAGCCGCCAGCCCCGCGATGACAATAAAGATCGACAACACCGCCGCGAAGATCGGCCGGTCGATAAAGAAGCGTGACATCATGATGGGATCGCGCCGTTATTTCTTGGCCGGCGCGGGCGCGGACTGACTGTTTGATTTCGCGTCACCCTTGCCTTCCGGTTTGGCAGGGTCGGCAATCTGCACCGGCGCACCCGGCCCGATTTTCATCACGCCATCGACGATCACACGCTCGCCCGCCTTGAGCCCGCTGTTAATCACCCAGCCGTCGTCCGCCCACGCACCCACTTCCACCGGGCGCGCCTCGGCTTTGTTGTCCGCACCCGCCACATACACAAATTTTCCTTTGGGGCTTTCCAGCACCGCGCGCTGCGGCACCACGATGGCCTCGGGCCGCAGCGCGCCATCGAGTATCAACCGCACAAACTCTCCGGAACGTAAGGTGTTGTTTTTATTACTAAATTCGGCACGGGATTCCGAGGTGCCGGTCTGCGTATTGACGCGCACATCGGTGAAATTCAGCGCGCCCACGCCATCGTAGAGACTGCCGTCGGAGAGTTTCACGCGCGCCTGAAATTTGCGATCAGCGGGCATTTTGAGCCGGCCCGATTCGACGTCGCGGCGCAGCGCCAGATGGTCGCGGTCAGACACGCCGAAGATCACAACCATCGGATCGGTTTGCGTCACGGTGGTGAGCAACACATTCGGCCCCGACACCAGCGCGCCTTCGGACACCACCGCGCGGCTCGCGATGCCGCTAATCGGCGCTTCCACGCGCGTATAACTCAGATTGAGCCGCGCCTCGTTTACGCGCGCGCTCAGGCTTTTCACTTCGGCCTGCGCCACTTGCTCGGCGGACACGGCATCATCCAGTTCCTTTTGGCTGATCGCGCGGGCTTCGCGCACGGGCTTTAACCGCGCGAGATCGCGTTGGGCCTGCGCCAGCCGCACCTGCACCACCGACAGATCGGCATCGGCCTTTGCCAGCGCCACCTGAAACGGCGCCGGATCAATGGTAAACAGCGATTGCCCACGGGTGACCGCCGCGCCTTCGCGGTAATTGCGCTGCGTGAGGATGCCGGTCACGCGCGCGCGCACTTCGACCTCGCGATAACCCGCCGTCTGCGCGACATATTCGTAGCGCACCGGCACATCGCGTTGCTCCACGGTGATCACTGATACCGGCGCGGGAGGAAAGCCGCCCGGCGGACCGCCGGCGGGTTTGTCGCACGCGGAGAGCAACGCGGACAACACCGCGATACTCAACAATGCGGGTAATAGTGTTCGTGATGGCATCATGATCAGCGACCTTTGGTGGGGTGCATGCGACGGGATGCAGGCAGGAAGTGGAGTGAGAATACACGCCGGGGATGTTTTCCCATTTTAACCATTGCAGCCAGCGTTAGCACCGCGACTAACCCTGTGATTGAAATATTTTTGCTGATCGATTCCGGGTATCCTGCGCCGTAATAAAAATGCAATATCCCGGGATAGCCTCGGCATCGCCGAATAATCATTAACCGCCTGAATGCAACCCATGCCCAATCTCACCGGTAACATCGCCCTAAGCCGCCCCGAAATCGCTGCGCTGATTTTCATGGCGGTGGCGCTGCCCGCCGTCATCAAGCTGCACCTGCTACCCGCCCTGTTCGCGGGGTTGCTGGTGCATGAGCTGGTGCATATGGCCGCGCCGCGCATGTTCGGCGTCAACCATCCGGGCCGCGCCAAGCTGGTGGCGCTGACGCTGCTGCTTACGCTGATTATTCTGGCGATTGGCGGCGCGGTGCTGGCGATGATTTTATTTTTGCGCAGCGACGCGGGCAGCCTTGCGGTGCTGCTGGAGAAAATGGCGGAAATCCTCGACAAGGCGCGCGAAACATTGCCCGAATCGATGCGGGACTGGATACCGGTGGACGCGACCGATCTGAAAGACCAGATCGTCGCGTGGCTGCGGTCGCACGCCAAGGAAGTTCAATCCGTCGGCGGCCAGGTCGGACACGGGATGGTGTATGCGCTGATCGGCATGGTGATCGGCGGCATGGTCTCGCTGCGCGGGGCGATACCCGGACAAACGGCGGGGCCGCTGGCGCGCGCGTTGTCGCAATGCATGGCGCGGCTGTCCGATTCATTTCGCCGCATCGTGTTCGCGCAGGTGCGTATCTCCGCGCTGAACACCTTTCTCACCGCGATTTATCTGGCGGCCATACTGCCGATGTTCGACATCAACCTGCCGCTGGTCAAGACCATGATCCTGATTACGTTTTTGGCGGGCTTGCTGCCGGTGATCGGCAACCTGATATCCAATACCGTGATCGTCATCATCAGCCTGAGCTTTTCGCTGCCGGCGGCCATCGGCTCGCTGGCCTTTCTGGTGATCGTTCACAAGCTCGAATACTTTATCAACGCGCGCATCGTCGGCTCGCAGATACAAGCCGCCGCGTGGGAACTGCTGCTCGCCATCGTGATGATGGAAGCCGTGTTCGGTATGCCGGGTGTTATCGCCGCGCCGGTATTTTATGCGTATCTGAAAGCGGAACTGACCGGGCGCAATCTGGTGTAGCGCCGGACTGCCGATGCAGCACCTATTGGTATTGGAACAGACGCGATATTACGCTGACTGCATCGCCGCACCATGTCTCCATATCGAGTCCGCCCCCATCCGTGCGCCATCCGCGCGTTAAATCAATACCACTCGCAACCAATCTCGTAGGGCGTCAATAAGCGAAGCGCATTGCGCCGAATGGGGGCGGCTTGCCGCGATTGCATACGGCGCAATACGGATTGCGCCCTATGCGGGCCGTGACGGCCTTTCACTTAGGCCTGCCGTACCCACTTGCTATCCACGCATCTGCGCTGGCCGCGTTTAATTTGAAGTCTGGCCGGACCATCACCTGCGCCATTTGTACGCCATCCTGGTCATGAGCGCTCAGCAGTGCATGCGGATCGTCTTCGTGAAGCACAATGTCCAGTGCAACACTGATAGGCTGATCTTTCACTATTACGGTGATTGTTTTGTGCAGTAAGGCCTGCAGGTGCTGCTCGTGGCGGAGCACCACTTCAGAGGCCGTTTTGACCAACGTATTAAATGCGTTGCCATCGAGTGGTTTCGGATTCTTTTTATCACGTCCCATGGTCCACGGGCCAATCAGAGCGGGTTCGGGTTGACCATCCAGAATCATTTCCACTGCCCAGCCGTCGTCATCTCCGTTTTTAATGACGCGTGCAGTCCAACCCCTTTGCACCCATAGGCGCGGTTCATTGATGATGAGGGCTTCGTCAGACTCAAGGGGCGGGTGGTCAGGGGATGTTGTCATGGCCATAGTGTAACTTCACTTGCCGCTGCGCGCCGCGCAGCATTGGCGCAAATAGGCTAAGGGCTCGTTCATCAGCCTGTCACCGCACCACCCAAGGCTTGAAATAATCCGTGCGATCCGCGGAATACACGACGAAATGTTTCACCCTTTTTTCGTGCAGCACGTGCAGCGTTACGTCGTCGCCGGCTTCGCCGCTGGCCCACATGCGTTCGTAGAATTCGCGCTGATTGCCGATGGAGTGGCCGGCCACGCCCAATATGATGTCGCCGCGCTTGATGCCGGAGCGATCCGCCGGGCCGTCGCGCAGCGTACGCGTGACGACCACGTGACCTTCGACGTCTTCGGTGTAAATGCCGAGCCACGGGCGCGCGGGGGTTTGCCGCCTGCCGTGCGTAATCAGATCGCCGAGTATCGGCTTGAGCAGGTTGATGGGGATAAACATGTTGCCGGGGAATGCCACGCCGGTGGCCAGCGTGTCGCTAACCCACAGCGAGGCGATGCCGAGCAAGGCGCCCTTGTCATCCAGCAGCGCCGCGCCGCTATGCTCGCCGCGCGGCGGCGCGGTGAAAATGGCGTCGTCGATCATGTATTCCCACCAGCCGGCAAAACGGCGGCGCGACGACACGCAGGCGGGCGACACGCCGCCCGCGTCCGCGTGCGCGGCGATACGCACGCTATGCAAGGTTTTGAGCGTGGACGAATCACCCAATTGCAAGGGCTGTTTGGCCGCGCTCGCCTGCGTTCGCAACAGGCCGAAACCGCTGGCGTGATCGAAGCCCACCACGGTTGCGGGATACACGCCGCCGTCCGGCGTCATCGCCAGAATCGAACCCGCCTCGATCACCAGATAACCCACGGTGAGTATCAGGCCGCTGGCGTCGATGACGACGCCGGTGCCTTCGCGCTCCGCGCCCAGCGTATCGGCGCTGCGCGCGCCGGGTATCGCCTTGATGCTGAGTTTGACGATGCCGTTGGGCAGATCATGGCTGCGGCCCGCTTGCGTGTAGGGTGCGTTGACGGCGCGCCAGGTGGACAACGCCACGCTGAAAAAAGACGGTGAATTCAAGAGATCACTCAAAGTAGGTTTAGCGGCAGGTTTAGCCGAGCGCCTGGTATCTGACGTTCACGATGTCTATCTGCCGCGTGCCCGCCGGGGTACGCAGCGAAACCGTATCACCGGCGCCGTGTTTTATCAACGCGCCGGCTATTGGGGAAATCCAGCTCACATGGCCGCGCGCCATGTCTACTTCATCCAGCCCGACGATAGTAATGGTGTGTTGCGCGCCCGCGTCGTCCATGTAATCGACCGTGGCGCCGAAAAAAATCTGCTCGGTGTCGCCGCGCGCGGCAGGGTCCACCACTTCGGAGTTATCGAGGCGGCGTGTGAGATAACGAATGCGCCGGTCGATTTCGCGCAGGCGCTTTTTGCCGTAGAGGTAATCGCCGTTCTCGGAACGGTCGCCGTTGCCCGCCGCCCACGACACCACCTTCACCAGTTCAGGCCGTTCGACGTTAAGCAACTGCGTCAATTCGTTCTTTAAACGCGCATAACCGCCGGGCGTCATGTAGTTCTTGACGCCACGCGGCAACGGCGATGATTCCTCGTCATCGTCTACATCGGCGACAGGTGCTGCGGTTGATTTCATGCACATAGTTTAGCTAAATTGGCGGTGGTAGTGCAGCACTTCATGAACTAGAATCCGTCCACACGCCTCACGCCCCTCGCCTCACGCAAAAAATGCTTGACCAACATCTCGTTTTCGTCGATCTGGAAACCACCGGCGCCACCGCCACCCATGATCGCATCACGGAAATCGGCATCATCGAGGTGCATCGCGGGCAACTCATCAGTGAGTGGTCCACGCTGGTGAATCCGCAAATGAGCATACCGCCGGCCATCCAGGCGTTGACCGGCATCAACAACCGCATGGTGGCCGATGCCCCGCTGTTTGAAGACATCCAGCACGACGTATTGCAGCGCCTGAAAGACAAGCTCTTTGTCGCGCATAACGCGCGCTTTGACTACGGCTTTCTGAAAAACGAATTCAGCCGCTGCGGCGTGACGTTCACCGCGAACGTGCTGTGTACGGTGAAACTCTCGCGCAAGCTGTATCCGCAACACGCGCAGCACAACCTCGACTCGCTGCTGGAGCGCCACGGACTCGATTGCGCGGCGCGCCATCGCGCGCTCGGCGACGCCAGAGTGCTGTGGCTGCTGGCGCAACAATGGACGGCGGAACACGGGCCCGAGGCCATGCGCACGGCGGTGGATCGCCTGATTAAAACGCAAAACGTGCCGGCGGGCTTGCCCGATCTTGTTTTCGACAATATTCCGCAGGCGCCGGGCGTGTATTTTTTTTACGGCGACAACGACGTGGTGCTGTATGTCGGCAAAAGCGTCAATATGCGCTCGCGCGTGATGGCGCATTTTTCCGGCGATCACCGCGTGAACAAAGACATGCAGATCGCGCGGCAGGTAAGGCGCATCGACTGGAAACAAACCGCGGGCGAATTGGGCGCGCTGCTGCTGGAAGCAAAGCTGGTGAAACAACTCACGCCGGTGCATAACCGCCAACTGCGGCGCAATTCGCAGTTGTGCGCGTGGCACTGGCGCGATACGGATATCGATGGCGCCCCCAGCCTAGCCACCGCCGATGCGATTGATCCGGCGAATTTTGGTGATCTCTACGGCCTGTTCCGCTCACGCCCCGCCGCGCTGGAGGCGTTGCGCGAAATCGCCGCCACGCACAACTTGTGCAATATTCTGCTGGGACTGGAGCAGCGCGAGGGCGCATGCTTCGCCCATCAAATCAAACGCTGCCGGGGCGCGTGCGTCGGGCTGGAGTCGCGCGCCCAGCATGCACTGCGCCTGAAACAGGCGTTGAGTTCGTTACGCACCCTGCCGTGGCCTTTTGGCGGGCGCATCGCCATCCGCGAACGGGCGGCGGACGGCGCGATCACCGAATTACACGTGCTGGATCACTGGCGCCACCTCGGCACCATAGGTACCACAGGTACTACAGGAAACGACAGTAACGAAGACGGCGAAGCCGGGTTGCACGAACTGCTGAATCACGCCGCACGCTGCGTGCCGGTATTTGATGTCGATACCTACAAGATACTCAAGCGGTTTCTCGCCAAGCCGCCGCGCGGCACGGACATCATCCGGCTTGCGGCCTGAACAACGATGGCCGCCATCGCGCGCCGTCGCACGCCGCCGCACGCTACTGCACGGGCGCGTTCAGGGTGGCGCCCACCGCCGCCGCGCGGCGATCGATATGCGTATGAATGTTGAAAAACCACGGTTCGCTCGTCAGCACGCGGGGCGCAGCCTGCCCGCGCAGCGCGGCGAATGCGGTTTGCCCTTCGCGCAGGGTTAGCTCGCCACTGGCATTCTTCATCACCGCTTCACCCGCGTGCGTCTTGCCGTACGAGCCGGGCGGGGCATCGCCCATCGGCGTAAATTGCGGCGCGACATGTGATACATCGTGGTCGCCGCCGCGCATCTCCACCGTAACTTCGGGCGTGAGCACGCGGTAACCCGTATTGCGCCCCCGCGGTATCGCCCCGGTGACCACCCGCAGCGCGCCGCCCTTGAGCGCCAACGCGGCAAAATTTTGCGGTGCGTCGCCGCTTTCGGTGAAGCGGTATTTTTCAATACGCATTTCAGTGGATGGCCGCACGGTGATCCTTGCGCCATCGAGCAGCGACAGCACCGCCCACGATTTGTCGCCGGTGCGTACCGTATCGCCCTCTTCCAGGTCCAGGCCGTAGCGCAGGCCGCATTCCTCCTTGCCCGAAATCACATTGACCTGCCCCTCAAGGGTCAACACGATGCCCACTTGCGCGCGCACCGGCAGCGACGCAAGCAACACCAGAGCCGCCGGCAAAAAGAACCGTCCGCGAACGTTTTTCATCCGGCAATGATAACGCTTTACCGGCGCGCCGGCCTTGATGGCGCATCGCGGCGCATTGATGCTTGCGGCGGACGCGGTTAGCGGTAAACTCGCACACCATCATTAAAAGGCGAGGACCGTGCCATGTCATCCCGAATTTCCGCCCGCCGCGCGGCGCTGCTCTGTCTGTATACCGGCATCACCTGCCTTACCGCGACGCATGCACAATCCCAGGCGCAAAATTATCCCGCGAAACCCATACGCTTCATCATCCCCTTTCCGCCCGGCGGCCCCACCGATCTGATGGGCCGCACCGCGGCGGATCGTCTGGCGCGCGCGTGGAACATACAAGTCGTCGCCGACAACCGCGCGGGCGCGGGCGGCAATATCGGCACGGAAATGTGCGCCAAGTCGCCCCCCGACGGCTACACCTTCTGCATGATGACGGTGGCGCAAAGCATTGCGCCCGCGATTTACAAAAAACTCGGCTTCGATCCGGTAAAAGATTTCAGCCACGTCACCTTGATGGCGCTGATGCCCAGCATGCTCACCGCGCACCCGACGCTGCCGGTGAAAAACGTCAAAGAGCTGGTGGCGCTGGCGAAATCCAAGCCAGGCGAACTGACCTACGCCTCCACCGGCAACGGCACCAGCCCGCACATGTTGATGGAAATGTTCAAGGCGATGACCGGCATCAATGTCATCCATGTGCCGTACAAAGGGCAGGCGCCCGCGGTAGTCGATCAGATCGCCGGACAGATTCAGATTGCGTTTAATACCGCGACCACGGTGTTGCCCTATGTGCAATCCGGCAAAATGAAACCCATCGCAATCTCGACCAAAGAGCGTTTTCCGCCCATGCCCGATTTGCAAACCGTCGACGAAGGCGGCGTCAAAGGCTTCGACGGTAGCTCATGGCAATCGGTGGTGATGCCGCCCAATACACCACGCGACATCGTGAACAAAGCGTACCACGAGCTATCAACGATGCTCAAGTCGCAGGACGTGCGCGCGAAATTTCTGGCGCAGGGTGCGATAGCGTCCGGCATAGCACCCGAGGAATTCACCGAATTCGTCAAACGCGAAATGGACAAATGGGCCAAGGTCGCGAAATTCGCCAATCTGCGTCTTGACTGACGCCGACGCCACCACCGCGCTGGCGCGGGGCGGGGGCTTTCGCGCGTGGCGTACCGCGGACGGCATTGTGCTGGTGTTTCCGATGCTGCGCGCACCGGGCGTCGCCCTGAGCCTCGGCGCTTTTTCCTTGCTCTGCGGATTGATGCCGGCCATCGGCTTGTCCGCGTTCCTGCCGCTGCAAACCGCGAACGCATCCGCCATGATTTCCCTGGCCCTGATCGGCGGGTTCGCCGCGCCATTCCTGCTGGCAAGCATGGTGTTCGCGGCGCTGACGGTTTACCTGCTGGCCAATTCGCTGCGCGTCGATATCAGTGCGGACAGCATACGCACCGAACGGCGCGTCTTCGGACGCATCACCCGCCGGTGCGAAATCGCGCGCGAAGACGTGGCGGACATCGAACCGCGCATCGGCGCGCGCTATCAGAATGCGTTCAGCGCCACGCCGCGCTACGCGCTGATCGCGAAACACCGCACTGAGCGCGGCGGCGACGTGGTGGTCGCCGAAAACCTCGCGGGTCAGGCGCTGATGATCGATGTGCGCGCACTGATCCGCGCCGCGCTTGGAATGAAATAAGCTATTAAAAACATATAGTTAAAGTAACTTCTCAGGTTCTTTCGGTAATTGCAAAATTCGTTCATTTACCAAAAAATCGTAGGGCGGGAGACGCACAGTGTATCCCGCCTTCCGTGGTCACCCCCAAAGGCGGGATAGCTCCCGCCCTACGTGTTACCCGACGGCTCTACATCCGTTTGAGTCGCACCCGATGCCTGCAATCAATCCACCTTGATTTTCGCCGCCCGCACCACCTTGAGCCAGTTGTTATAGTCGGTTGCAATGCGTTCGCCAAATCGCGCGGGCGTGCCGCCGGTGGGCATCATGCCTTGCTGCTCGAGATTCTTTTTCATGTCCGGCGTTTCCATCGCGCGGTTGATCGCGGCGTTGAGCGCGCTGATCACCGGCTGCGGCGTGCCGGCCGGCGCCATCGTGCCGTGCCAGAGTTCGACCACGTAGCCGGGAATGGTGTCGCCCAGCGTCGGTAAATCCGGCAGCGAATACCAGCGCTTCGCGGTGGTCACCGCCAGCCCGCGCAGTTTGCCGCTTTGCATATGCGGCACCACCGGCAGCAGGCTGCCCATCAGCACCGGTGCCTGCCCCGATAACACATCGATCAGCGCGGCGCCGGTGCTTTTGTACGGCACATGCACCATCTGCGTTTTGGTCATGTGCATCATCAGTTCGGTGGCGAGATGCGTAATGCCGCCGGTGCCGGTGGAGGCGAACGTCAGCGCGTTGGGTTTGGCGGCGGCGAGTGCGATGAATTCTTTCGCGCTGTTCGCCTTGACCGAGGGATGCACCACCAGTACGAACGGCGTTGCGCCGAACTCGGCTACCGGCGCGATGGCCGTGATCGGATCCCATGATGGTTTGTGCAACGCCGAGGTCGCGGAATAACTCGCCGACATCATCATCAGCGTGTAGCCGTCGGGCGGCGACTTCACCGCCATCTCGATGCCGATCATACCGCCCGCGCCGCCGCGGTTATCGACCACGAATTGCTGCTTGAAGGCTTCGGACAGTTTTTGCGCGAACTGGCGCGCGCTGATGTCGGTGCCGCCGCCGGGCGCGAAGGGCACGATCACGCGCACGGGTTTGGTGGGATAATTTTGTGCATGCACAGAAACACAGATTCCCGCCGTTGCGAGAAACCAAATCACCTTATTCATAAATATCCTTTAACCTGAATTTTGCATAAAAAGGGCAAAGAACGCCGTAAGTGATTGGCACAATGCGAGTTATCAAGAAACGCATTCGTCACCACCAACAGGTCTCTGCCCACCATGGATTCTACGCCAGAACAACTGCGCTTTGCTTCGATACCGGGCTGCACCATCCGCGCCGACTTTGCCGACCTCTTGTCCGGTCAAACGGTTGTTGCAAACCGTGACGGAGCGTTTATTCCCTCAGTAGCACGCGCGCCGTCAGGCTGCACACCTGCTCGCGCTCGGCGGCGGTGAGACCGGGGATTTTGTCGATCTCTTCAATCGGACGATCCGGCCCCATGTCGAACGGATGATCGGTGCCGATCACCACGCGATCCGCGCCCACGCGGTTGATGAGATGGCGCGCGGCTATCGGGTCATGCGTCAGCGCATCGAAATAAAAACGTCGCAGCAAATCGCGCGGCGAACTCGCGTTATTGACCTTGGGCTCGTGGCGCACGCGGTGGCCATGCACGAAACGGCCGATCTGATACGGCACGAAGCCGCCGCCGTGCGCGAGCAGTATTTTCAGGTTGGGGCAGTCGTCGAGCGCGCCGCTGAACATCAGATGCGCCACCATCATCGTGGTGTCGAGCGGAAAGCCGATAAAATTTGACAGGTAATAGGGCTCCATCCCGCCTTTGGCGAGGCACTGATACGGATGCGTAAAAATAAAACAGCCGAGTTGCTCGGCGGTCTTCAGTACCTTGCGAAACTTTTGATCGGCGAGCGGCAGGCCCTCGATGGACGTGCCCATCTCCACGCCTTTGAATTTGTGTTCCTTTACCACGCGCTCAAGCTCGGTGATCGCCGCGTCCGGGTCCTGCATCGGCAAATGCGCGAGGCCACGCAGGCGCTTCGGATGCTGCGCCACCATCTGCGCGATGCCGTCATTCGCGAGCTTGGCCGATTCGAGGCCGACATCCGGCGACAGGTTGTAGAAATAAATCGGCGGACCGACGGAAATCCCCGCGATATCCATGCCGACGCTGTCCATCCAAGCCACTTTGGCATCGGCGTTGATGAACTCCGGCTTCAACTCGGCCGGATTGCCGTGTACATCGAAATAGGTCTTGCCGTCTTTATCGTAGACACTGGTGTGAAACCGCTCCGGGCTTTTGCGAATGGCATCGAGAACGGTAGGCGGGACTACGTGGTTGTGCAGGTCGATGGTTGTCATTTTATGTAAAACAGGTGAGTGATTGAAAAACAGGGATTGTATCTATCGCTACGCTACGCTACGTTACGTTACGTTACGTTACGTTACGTCGAAAATGATGCTTAAAACGCGCATCGTTTCATAATGCGCTGACACTTTTCTCCGTTCCGGTCGAGCCTGTCGAAGGGCTTGGTGAGAACGAAAGTCTATTGCGGTTTGATCCCCGCGGAGCGAACAATCTTCGCTTGCTTCACCAAATCTTCACGCAAAAATGCGCCAAATGCCTCCGGCGTGCCGCGCGCCTATTTCACCACGATTCCACCTCACCACGATTCCGCCACGCGGTTGCGTTCCTCCCTGGTCATCGACCATAACTCGCCCATGGCGCCGGTGCAGAAAATGCCGTCGATTTTTAAGCCGTCGGTGAAGTGGCGCATGTTGCGGCACAGCCCGGCTTCATCGACTTTATAGTCAGCGGTGAACGGCGCGGACGGCGTGGTGATGGCCGCCCACACGCTTTTGAACTGCGCGTGCGGCCGCTTTGGATGCGGATTTTTTGTAGCTCATGAGTCCTCCAAAAACTTTTTTGCAGGGCGAGAGGAGCGCAGCGTATCCCGCCTTCGGTGCAAATCGCGGAAGGCGGGATATCTCCCGCCCTACTTAATGGCGAGCGGATTCACCGGCGAGCCTACCGCGCCGGTAATCGGCAGCGCCGGCGCCACGAACAAAAACTCATAGCGTTTATCCGCCGCGCAATCCTTCGCCAGCTCGGTGAGATTAAAAATCTCGCCCACGGTCAGGCCCATGATGGGGATGGTGATCCAGTGCCACGGCTGGTTGGTGTCTTCGGTTTGATTCGGGCGCACTTCCGCGCCCCAGGTATCGGTGGCAACGCCGGCGATTTCGCGCTTGTGCATCCATTCCACGGTCTCGAACGCGAATCCCGCGTCGCGCAGATCGTGGATCACGTCCGCAAAATCCGTC